>CAYPII010000064.1:0-11784 GCA_964410765.1 uncultured Myxococcales bacterium
ATAGGTGGGATTTACACCCTCAAAACCCGGCTCGGGTTAGTGGGACGGAACAACCCCTCGACAGCATCGCTCTTGTGTTCATAAACGCGACGAATGAGGTCATTCGTAACGCCGATGTAGAGCGTGCCATTTCTTTTGCTCGATAATATGTAGGTATAGTAGGTTTTCACATCTTATCAGGGCTGGATCCCCGACTCCTTCACTCGGGGATGACACCCTTTTACGCTTGTCATTCCCGCATGCTGTAGGCGGGAATCCAGTCATGCAATAAGCTGTCGCACAAGCGCTTCGAATTCCTTCGCCTGTGTCTTCTCTTCGGCGATCTTCGTGATGAGCCCTTTGAGCGCGCTGTCGGCGATCGTCGAGCAGTCGAGGCCCTGGCGCGTCAGCGATCGCACCGTCTGCCCCAGCACGCGCCCGACGAGCTTCATATCCGCACCCTCCTCGTGCAGCCGGTCGATCAGCGCCACGCGCGGTGAGAGGGCGAGCTGGGCGATCGTGTCCTCGGGGAGGCCGTAGGCGCGGAAGCGCTCCTCGATCGCCGCGGCCGGCTCGTGCAGTCCCGCCCGGATGCGCTCGATGCGCTCGCGTGCGAGCTTCACCGGCGGGTGGTCGGTGTCCGGATACATGCGGTCCGCGCCGGGGAGGATGCGCTCGAAGTCGGTCAGCCCCTCGCGAAGGTGCTGGCGTGTTTCACACGGCACGCCGTCGAAGGCCTCGATCATCCGATCGCGGATCTCCTCGATCGCCGTGATCGTGTCGCGCTCCAGGCCCCAGACGATGACGCCGACGTCGTCGTCGGTGAGCGAGAGCCCCAGTCGGATCGCGCGCCGGTCGATGTGGCTGCGCGGATACTCCGGATAGTTGTCGGTGTGGTAGAGGTTCGGGATGTCGTCGAGGCAGGCGATGACGCGAACGCGCCCCGCGAGCTCCGTGGCGAACATCCAGCCGGGCTGCGTGACCGTGTTGAGGATCCCCGAGACACCGGGGAGCTTGATCCCGCGGATACGCCCGCCGCGCGCCAGCGTTTTGGCGAGATGCGGGGCCTGTGAATTGCGCAGTTCCTCGGTCAGGTCGATCGGCTCGGTGTGAAAGGCCTCCGGAGTCAGACCGCGGCGATTTAGCTCCTCGCGGATGTCGAGCAGTGCCTTTTGTCTCAGCGCCTCGATCCGCGTGAGCGCCGGAATGAGCTGATAGCGCGGGACCCCCTTGATCTCCACGCGCCGGCCGCCGGCGATGGAGACGTTCACATCCTGGCGCGTGGCGCCGATCCCGCGCCGGACCTTGCCGGAGGCGCGCAGCAGCCGCCCGATGTGGCGCACGCCGCGCGCGGCCTCCTCGGGATTCTGGAAACAGGCCTCGGTGACGACCTCGATGAGCGGCATCCCGAGACGGTCGGTGCGGAAGTGGATAAAGTGACCCGCATCGTCGACCTCGCGGCAGGAGTCCTCCTCGATCGAGAAGTGCGAGATGCCGATCTCCCCCCCCTCGAAGGGGATCGATCCCCCGACGCCGACGATCCCGGTGCGCTGAAAGCCGGTGGGGATCGAGCCGTCGAGGTACTGCTTGCGGGCCAGGTGCATCTCGTCGACGATCTGGCAGCCGCACATCAGCGCCAGCTCGATGGCAATATTCAGCGCCTCCTCGTTGATCGGGAAGGGGGGCGTGTCGTCCATCTCGTAGGTGCAGACCGAGTTCTTGTCGAGCTGGTAGACGATCTCCTTGCGCGTCTTGAACTCCATGAGCGCGCAGCCGTCATAGACCCCCATCTCGGAGAGGGTCGGGCGCATGTGGCGGAGCACCTCCGCGTGGTGCTCCTTCGAGTAGAGCCCCGCGGGACAGCGGCAGAAGAGCTTTTTCTCGGTGAGGAGCTGCTGGTGGATTTCCACGCCGCACTTGAAGCCCAGTTTCGTGACGTCGGTGGTCATGGGAGGCCGAGGATTAGGCAAACCGCAACGGGAAGGCAAGGGAAAAGCCCGCCGGAACGAGGCCTTGCGCGGAAGCGGCGTCTGGAGTAGGGGGATTCTTCGGCTGTCGCCTCAGAATGACACGTGTGTTGTCATCCTGAGCGAGAGCGAAGGATCTCCTGCAGAAGAGGAGCCGAAGATGACCGATGAGGCAAAATACAAGGGGTATCGGGAGCCGGGGCTGGGGTTGCTGAAGAAATTCGGCGTCGAGGTCTGGGACCGCATGGAGATCGAGACGCGGACCGGCCGCTACGAGGGGCTCATCCTCCCCCGCTCGAAGACCGAGGACGCGGAGCACATCGTCATCAAGATGCCGATCGGCTACAACACCGGCATCAGTGTCGATTCGATCCAGAAGATCACCAAGACCGGCCGGCGCGAGGGACACTACGCCATCCCCGAGAAGGCCTTTCCGTATGACAAGCGCAAACCGAACGTCACACTGCTCGGCACCGGGGGGACGATCGCCTCGCGCTTGGACTACACGACCGGCGCGGTGGTCCCCGCCTTTTCGCCCGGCGAGCTCTACGGCGCCGTGCCGGAGCTCGCCGACATCTGTAACCTCACGACCAAGAAGCTCTTCGGCGTCTTCTCCGAGAACATGGGGCCGGTGCAGTACAAGGCCCTGGCGGAGGAGATCGGACGGCTGATCCGCGAGGAGGAGTGCAGCGGGATCGTCATCGGGCACGGGACCGACACGATGCACCACACCGCCTCAATCCTCTCCTATATGGTGCAGAACACGCCGATTCCGATCGTGTTGGTGGGGTCGCAGCGCTCATCGGACCGGCCGAGTTCGGACGCCGCGCGGAACCTGATCAACGCCGTCTCCACCGCCGCTCACTCGGACCTCGCCGAGGTCATGGTCTGCATGTTCGGGCCGACCTCCGACGACTACGGCCTGCTGCACATGGGGACGCGCGTGCGCAAGATGCACTCGAGCTATCGCTCGACCTTCCGGACCTTGAGCGAGATCCCGCTTGCCATGGTCTGGCCCGATCGCGTCGTCCCGCTGCGTGAGTATAAACACCGCCGCGCCGACCGCGAGGTGACGATCAACCCGGCCTACGAGGACAAGGTCACGATCCTCTACTACTACCCCGGCATGAACCCGGACGTCGTCGATGCGCTCGTGGCAAACGGCTACAAAGGGATCGTCATCGCGGGCACGGGGCTGGGGCACGTCAACGCGGCGCTCAACGACTCGCTCGGCCGCGCGATCGAGAAGGGCGTGGCGGTCGTGATGACGGTGCAGACACTCTGGGGCTATGTGCACATGAACGTCTACGACACCGGGCGGTATCTCCTGGAGCTCGGCATCGTCCCCTGCGAGAACATGCTTCCCGAGGCAGCCTACATGAAGCTCTGTTGGGTGTTGGGACAGACGACCGATCTGGGGCGGGTGCGCGAGATGATGCTCGCTCCCATCGCCAACGAGATCACCGAGCGTGAGCCGCACAACGGCTACCTCGTCTACCAGGGGGGCATCCCCGAAGTGGAACGCTTCCTCTCGACGTACAAGAAATAAATTCAGGGCAGCCGTTGTTTTGTCGTGGCGCTCGCGACCTCCCGCGGGCTTACGGCTCCTCGCCTCACGCGCCGTCTCGTCGCCTGCGACTTCTCGCTTCGTCGCATCAGGGGCTTCGATCACGAAGCTCGAAGACGCCGCCCGCAGGAGGTCCCTTCGCGCAAGCCGTCGATGCCAATTGATATGATAAAAATGTATTGTTGATATGAGATTGAGATGATAATATTGTATTGTTGATATGAGGTTGAGATGATAATATTGTATAGTTGATATGAGGTTGAGATGGCCAATCTGAAAGACAAGATATATCAAGCATTTATGAAGAGCTCGCGGTTGACGGCGACGGCGCTGATGAAGCGCTTCGGCGTCAGCCGGCAGGCGATTCACCGCCACCTCAAGGCCCTCGTGCGCGAGGGCAAGATCCTCAAGCAGGGCTCCTCCCGGCGGACGACCTTCTATCTCCTCAACACCGCTGAAGCACGACGCACGCTCCTGGGGAAGCCCAGGAGATTTCAGAAGCGCATCAGGGCGAAGGGGGCCAGCGAGGATGTCCTCCTGAATGAATTGAAACAGCAGGCGGGGTTCCTCGACCCGCTCTCACCCGAGGCCCTGGGGATCTTTCAGTATGCCTTCACCGAGATGGTCAACAATGCGATCGACCACTCCGAGTCGACCTTCATCACGGTCGACGTCACAGTCGATGCGGCGACCGCCTCCTTCGTCGTCAAGGATACCGGCATCGGCGTCTTTCGGAGCATCGAGGAGAAATTGGGACTCGCGAGCGAACTGGAGGCCATCGAGGATCTCCTCAAGGGAAAACAGACGACGATGCCGGAACGCCACTCCGGCGAGGGGATCTTCTTTACCTCAAAGGCCGCCGACCGCTTCGAGCTGCAAAGCCATCGCAAGAAGCTCGTCGTCGACAACGGCGCAAGGGATTTGTTCGTCAAGGATGTGCGTTTCACCAAGGGAACGCGCGTCTTCTTTGAGATGCCGACGACGTCGAAGCGCAAGCTGGACGACATCTTTCAGGAATACACAAAGGAGTCTTTCACGTTCGACAAGACCAGCGTGGCCGTCAAGCTCTTCGAGTCGGGCGAGTCCTATGTCTCACGCTCGCAGGCGCGGCGCCTCCTGCACGCCCTCGAGCAGTTCCGCGAGATCGTCCTCGACTTCAAAGGGGTCGAGACGGTCGGTCAGGCCTTCGCCGACGAGGTCTTTCGCGTCTTTCAGAACCGCCACCCCGACATCGTCATTCGCTATGAGCATGCGAACGAAAACGTCACCTTCATGATCCGCCGGGCCCCTCGACAGGAATGGAGGCGGTCAGAAGACCGCTTTCCCGAAAGCTGAAGGTCTCGTTGCGTCCGATGATGACGTGATCGTGGACGACGATGCCCAACGAGGCAAAGAGCGCGGAGATATGTTTCGTCAAATGCCGATCTTCCGCGGATGGTTCGGGGGCGCCGTCGGGATGGTTGTGGGCGAGAACGACGGCAGTGGCCTGTTCGGCGAGTGCGCGCTTGGCCAACTCGCGGGGATAGACTGAAAGAGCGTTGACCGTTCCATTACCAGCTTCGGAGAGGGAGATCACCTCGTTGGTGCTGTTGAGTGTGATGAGCAGGAATTGCTCCCGCGCTTTATCGCGCAGGTGAGGGGCAATGAGAGCGACAACATCTTCGATCGATGTGATCGTCGGTCGGAGGACGAGTCGTTCCCGGAGCAGACGATGGATGAGTTCGGCGATGCACTTGAGGCGGGCAACTTTTGCGGGACCGACCCCGATGACCGAAAGCAACGCTTCCTTGGGCGCGAGGAGCAAGGAACGAAGGCCGCCGAATCGAGCCAGCAGTGCGTTCGCCAGACCGATGGAGTTGTCACCGCCGCCTCCCGTGTGAAGCAGCAACGCCAGCAGTTCAGCGGTGGAGAGCGTGTCGCCCCGCAACAACTTTTCGCGAGGTCGTTCATGGGACGGCAGTTCTTTGATGCACACCACGGGTTGCCTATCCTTTGTGCTTTTGCCGTCGTCGTCCGTATGCCTTCTGTGTTTGGGCGGCTTTCAATGATGTCGTCTCGGCGGGGGTCGATCCGTCGGAATTCCGATGCCGTGTCAGCGCGGCAATGCATGCGATGATTGTCGTGACGGCGTCGAGCGCCGCTGCATCATTTCTGCGTATGAGGGGAGTCAATTCAGCGAGCAGGTGGGTGAGATGAGCTTCCAAGGGCGTCTGCGCCAGTGGGAGGCAAAAGAGCTCCTGTAGCGAGACGTCGAGAGCGCGCGCGATGGTCACCAGTTTTTCGAAGGAGACGTTTACCTCGCCCCGTTCGACGCGCGCGTAGTAGCGGGGATTGATGCCGCATGCTCCCATCTCCTCCTGAGTGAGCCCCCTGCGTTTTCGCAGTATCGTCAGGCGGCGCCCGAGCGTCTCTTTTGAGTCTTGCAGCATCGATCGCTCCATACCCCTCTCGCGTACGTGGGGGACCGCTATACATGGTTTTTGCCCCGAAGGGTATGCATCGAGAGGCGCTTAATTGTGTTGCACAGATACATCGATAGGTGTATATTCCAGATATGGATAACCGTCCGGCAGCATCGTCGTCGGATGCTTCCGTCTCCCTCTCCATCGCAGTCCGGGAACGCCTGCATGTTTTTTCCGTCGAAGCGATGCATGAATTGATGCAGCGCTTCTCCTTGACGAACCTCCAGGAGTTCTTCTTTCTGCCAACGGAACTCCTGCAACTCCACGATGCCCTCACACTCATCAAGGCGGGCATCCTCCATTTCGAGCGCTCCGAAATGGATGGCGAAAAGCGTCGTTTGAATATTCTGTTTCGCCTTGCTCCGAAAGATGCACATCCGGAAATGGGCACCGGGCATCGGTGCCGATAAGCGCCTTTACACCCCCTTTTCTATCAATTATGGTCCTTTCTCTCGTCAAGGAGGGCCTATGCTGCGCAGACACCTCGCCGTGTTTCTCTTCCTCCTCCCGCTCGTCGCCGTCACCGTCGTCGGCTGTTCACAGAAGAAGTCGCACTGGGGACAGACCTTCGACATCGAGGACGACTGGTGGAAGCGGGAGGGGCAGTCCTGGGATCGCGAATCGAACATCTTCATGACGATCGGCTATTCCAACCCCGCCTGGAAGACGAAGTACGACATGCGCAAGTCCGCTGACCTGGACGCCCGCGCACAGGTCGCCTCCTTCATGCGCTCGCTCGTGAAGAACTACATGGAGGAGATCCGCGGCCACCGCTACGCGGTCTCGGAGAGCTTGGTGCGCCAGGCCGCAGACGAGACGGTGATCGGCGCGGTGATCGTCGCCCGCAAGTACAAGGGGGGGCGGAACAGGCGCTACCGGTCGCTGATCAAGGTCGACCTCGACTACTTCTTCGACGACATCTACGCGGAGATGGCCGAGAAGGTCGCCGATCGCGTGCGCAAGCGCGCCGGCGCGCTCGGCGAGGAGGAGCTCGACCGGCGCATCCACAGCCAGATCGACAAGGCGCTCGCCGATATCGAGCCGCTGGAGATTCCGACGGTCGAGAAGACCGTCGAGGAGACCAAGGGGGAGGTCACCGATGCGAACGATCGTTAAGGGCGTCGTCCTGATCATAGCCCTCCTCGTCCTGGCGGCACCCGCCGACGCGCGCCGCCGCCCCGGCTGGGTCGACGGCGTCTCGAAACAGTATCCCGCCCCCGAGTACTTCACCGGCGTGGGCGCGGCCCCCTACGACAAGGGAGGTAAAAAGCAGGTGCGCAGCTGGGCGGCCGACCGCGCACGTGCGGAGCTGGCCAAGACGATCCGCACCGAGGTGCGGGTGGTGACGCGCACCGACCGCGACGTCGCCTCCGCGCCGACGCGCCGCGGCCAGAAGACGACGGCGACGGCGCGCCGCCAGGACATGGTGCTCGCCATCGCCGGCGAGGTCCTGGAGGGGGTCGAGATCAAGGCGACCTATCGCGATAAGCGCGATCGGATGTTCTACGCCCTGGCGGTGCTCGATCGCATGGCGGCGGCACGGCGGCTGACCAAGCGCGCCGAACGCCAGAAGGCGATCGTCTCCGCCGAGATGGACGCCGCCGCTGGCTTCCAGCAGGAGGGACGGCTCTTGCTCGCCATCCATCACTACCGCATGGCGCAGGATGCCGCGCGCGAGCTCACGGAGATTCGCGAGCTGGTGAATATCCTCAAGCCCGGCCCGGCGACCTACGAGGCCATCGACAGCTACGAGGCGAAACTTCAGACGATCATCGCGGGGCTGCAGAAGCAGGTGCGCTTCACCGTGGAGGTCGCCGGCCCCGCCGCCGGCGTGCGCTCCCAGCTCGTGGCCGGGCTCGCCCGCGCCGGCTACATCACGCGCCGCTCTCCGGCGAAAGGGATCACGACCTACCGCCTCGTCTGTCAGAGCGATCTCACCCCGCGCGGGACGATCGACATGGGGGGCGAGAAGATGACGCTTCCGATCTACGAGGCGGAGCTCGTCTGCGAGACGATCGATGCCGCCACCGACGAGTCGGTCGGCGCGATCGACTGGCGTGCCTCGGGGAACGCGAAGACCGTGGCGGCGGCGAAGAAGGATGCGCTCCGCCAGCTGGGCGATCTGGTGAAGAAACGCATCGCCGACCGCCTGGTGGAGATCATGTGACCCTCCCTCCTGTTTCGGGAGAGGTTGGGGAGGGAGACCAGGGAGGAATCCATCATGAGAAGAATGCTGTTCATCTGTGCGTTGCCCGTGATCGTTGCGCTCTCGCTTTCCGCCTGCGGTCAAAAGCGCGTCTACACGAAGGGAAAGTACATCGATCCGGACGAGGTGATTCTCCTCTCCGACAAATTCGTCGAGAGCGACCTGCAGATCATCGCCGACCGCCTCTCCGAATCGCTCCTCGCCAGCGAGCTCGTCGCCGAGCAGCGCGACAAGCCGGCGATCATCATCAGTCTCTTCACGAACGGCACCGACGAGCACATCGACGTCCTCTCGCTTACCAGCAAGATCCGCACCGATCTGTTGCAGAGCAAGCGCTTTCGGTTTCTCAACGAGCGTCTGCGCAAGGCGCTGGCCAAGGAGTACGAGTACCAGGCCTCCGGGTTCGTCGATCCGGAGACGGCGAAGTTGCGCGGCAAGCAGATCGGCGCTGACTGGGTGATCTCCGGGCACATCGCCTCCATCCGCCAGCCGGTGGGGAAGAAGGAGGTCGTCTACTACAAGGTGACGATGGAGGTGACCGACATCTCCACATCCGAGATCCTCTGGGCGGATGAGGTGGAGCTCAAGAAGCAGTTCAAGCGCAAGAAGGTCCGGTTCTGAGAAGGCGCCTCCTGCAGGTCGTCGTCCCCCTCATCGCGCTGGCGTGCTCCGCCTGCGCCTCCTCCTATCACGCGCGCGCCCACACGGCCTACCAGGCGCTCGACCGCGGCGACCTCGGCCGCGCGGCGGCGCTGATCGAGAAGATCAAACCCGCCAAGCGCGACGAACTCCTCCACCTCCTCGACCGGGGGATGATCCTGCACGCCGCCGGGCGCTACGCCGAGAGCAACGCGGTGCTCGCGAAGGCCGAGGAGCTCGCCGACGCGCTCGCGGCGAAGAGTGTGACGCGCGAGACGGCCGCCGCCCTCTGGAGCGAGGAGGCGACCGAATACGCCGGCGAGGACTTCGAGGTCGTCCTCATCCCGGTGCTCCGCCTGCTCAATTATCTCGCCCTCGACGATTGGGAGGGGGCGCTGGTCGAGGTCCGCCGCATCGAGACGGTGACCGAGCGCGTCTACGGCAAGGCCGGCGCGCACGGAAACCCCTTCGTCGACTACCTCTCCGGCATCGTCTGGGAGGGAACGGGACACGCGAACGACGCGCTGATCGATTATCGGCGCGCGGCAGCGCGCGATCGCCCCCTCCCCTACCTGGGTCCCGACCTCAAGGCGCTCTCGCGACGGCTGGGGATGCGCACGAAGCTCCCGCCGAAGGGGGCGACCGCCTGGGAGGTGCCGAAGGGTTATCGCAAGAAGGAGGGGGAGCTCGTCGTCATCGTCGAGTCGGGACGCGCGCCGCACTTCGAGGCACAGCGCGTCTCCACCGGCCTCTTCACCCTCTCCGCCCCGATCGTCGTCGGCGTCGGGGCGCCCGCGGCGAATGCGATGGTGACGATCGATGGCGAGGAGTGCGGGGAGACGCACCCCTTCTTCGTCATCGACTGGGCAATCGGGCCGACGCAGGCGAAGCGCCTGAAGAAGAGCTTGTACCGGAAGATGGCGAAGCTCGCCGTTCAGTCCGCGCTCTACACGACCGGCGCGGAGCTTCTGCGCGAGAAGGAGGACGAGGAGCGCAGCACCGAGGAGCAGATCGCCGGCGTGCTGCTCATCATGCTGGGGATGTCGATGTCCGCCACCGAGCAGGCCGACGTGCGCAGCTGGCGCTCGCTCCCGGCGACCTTCGAGATCGCGCGCGTGCCGCTGGACCCCGGCGAATACGACGTCGGCATCGTTCCGGCCTCCGGCGCGCAGCCGATCGAGGCACGCGTGACCATCGACACGGAGCGCCCGGCGCTCATCGTCGTCTCGGTGCCGAAGACGGGGCCCTCGCGCATCATCGCCGGCGTGCAGAGTGCGAAGACGGGCCTGAGCTCGAAGGAGCAAACGCTCCTTGCGAAGCTTGAAGGGAATCCGAAGAAGGGCAAGCACCTCATCAAGGAGGCGAACCTCTCCCGCGATCGCGCGAAGGCCTTCGATGCCTATCGCGCGGGACTCGTTGCGGAGGGGGAGGGTTCGTATCAACAGGCCGCGCGCGACTTCGCTCGCGCGCACGGGATGGGGCTCGTCGCAAAACCGATCGAGGAGCACTTCCTCGCCGCCTATCGCAAGTGCGACAAGGAGTTTCGCAAGTCCGACGAGGGGCTCGCCCTCGTGGAGCAGGTCTCGGCCGGCATGGCCGAGCGTCTTCGCACCAAATAGGCATCGGACACGTTTGGATTGACTAATAATGTAGTGTAATATACAATATATATGTGCATATCATCGATTCAGAGCGCTTTCAGCAGGCCCTGAGGGAGCGGGGGTATCGATCGATCGGCGCCCTTGCCAAGACGCTGGGGATTCATCGCAACACGATCCACCACTATCTCTCCGGCAATGGGGTCTTTCCGGATGGACTCGAGCGCATCCTTGAGGCGCTGGACCTCTCCCCCGCCGATATCATTATAAAGAGGGAGCCGGAGGAACGGCCGCTCGAGCGCATCGCTCCCTTTGTCGATGCGCTTCACGAGAACTTTCCGGAGGTTACCTTCATCCTCTTCGGTTCGCGTGTGCGCAGAAACGCTCGAAAGTATTCCGACTGGGACATCGGCGTCTACGTGAGCGAGGGGCTAGCCCACGAGCGGTATCGCGAGATCGTGCGGTTGGCGGAGGAGCTCGCCGAAGAGCTCCCCTTCGACATCGACGTCGTGAACCTCAACCACGCCGATGAGGCTTTTCTTGCCGAGGCCTCTCGCGGCTGGCGCTTTCTCTCCGGACGATTGTCGGACTGGTATGCCCTGCAACGAAAGGTGGCATCATGAGCGAGAAGACGAACGAGCGGGCGAAGCTCGAGGAGGCGATCCGCAACCTGGGACACGCCCTCGAGTTCCTCGATCAGGCGAAGGAGGATCGCTTCTATCTCAGCGGCATCACGAAGAGTTTCGAGGTCTGCCTGGAATATGCCTGGAAGTTCATGAAGCGCCACGAGATCGACGAGGGGCTCGAGGTCTACAGCCCAAAGGATGCGATCAAGCAGGCGGGCAAGATCGGCCTGATCGACGACGTAGAGAAGTGGCTCAACTTCCTCACCGACCGCAACCTCGCGGTCCACGACTACCTCGGCGTCTCCGACGAGGACTACCTCAAGACGATTCAGTCCTTTTTGGTCGAGGTAAAAAAGCTGGTCTAAAACGATTTACCCAATCCCAAAGAACGCCTTGATCCGGCGGACGAGCTTGGAGGAGTCGGCGGCCTCGGCGGCGTGCGCGCGGCCGGCGATGTCGTCGTTTTCGTGTTGACGCTCGGCAAGCGCCTTTCCCAGTTCCTCCGAGATGTTCGGGTTCGCTGTGAGGATCTCCGAGAAGGATTCCTTGTCGATCGTGAAGACGGTGAGCTCGCCCGCCGCCCGGACGGTCGCCGAGCGTGGTGCTCCGGTGAGCATGCTCATCTCGCCGAAGAACTCCGGCGGCCGCATCGCCGCGACCTTTGATGTGCCGATGAGGACGTCGCACTCCCCGCGGTGGAGGATGTAGAGCGTCTCCCCCGGCTCGCCTTGCTGCACGAT
>CAYPII010000064.1:11794-12488 GCA_964410765.1 uncultured Myxococcales bacterium
TCTCCCCTTCCCCGAAGGTCTCGATGCGCAACCCCTCGGCCAGGCGGTCGCGCTCGGCGGAGTCCAGCGACGCCAGGAGTGGGACCTCGTTCAGGCGCGCGCGCGCCGCCTTCCGCAGCAGGGCCGCCTTCTCCTCCTCGTGCCGCCGCTCGACGTGCCGGAGGTGGACGTCGCGGATCGGAAAGGGGATGCGGACCCCGGCGCGGCCGAGCGCATACCAGAAATCGCATTGCACGTCGGCGCGCAGCTTCTGCGAGATGCCGTAGTCGTTGTAGGAGAAGCGCAGCTGGTAGGTGATCGCGAAGTCGCCGTAGGTCATCACCCGCACCTCGGGCGCGGGCACCGAGAGGACGCGATCGTCGTTGCGCAGGACATCGAGCAGGACGCGGCGCACCGCATCGGGGCTCGCGCCGTACTCCACACCGATGTCGATGACCATCACGTGCCGCTTCGTCGGCTTGGAGTAGTTGGTGACCATCGACTTCGTGATGTCGAGGTTCGGGATGAAGACGAGCTCGTTCTCGAAGGTGAGCACCCGCGTCGACTTCCAGCCGATCCCGACGACCTGTCCAACCTGCTCGCCGAAGCGGATCCAGTCGCCGATCCGATAGGGGCGTTCCATCTGGATGGAGAGGCCCGAGAAGAGGTTGCCGAGCGTGTTCTGTGCCGCGAGGCCAACGACCGCAGTCAGCAC
>CAYPII010000065.1:0-9882 GCA_964410765.1 uncultured Myxococcales bacterium
GTCGCTTCCCCGTCGATATGATCGTCGGCAATCATCCGGCCGGAAGAAAACCAGGAGGGACGCCACAGGGGGGGAGCGCCGCGGGCGGCGGAACGCCGCCTCCTTCGTCGCCCACCTCCGGCGGCTCCGGCGTCGCCGGCGCATCGCGCTTCGCTGGCTTCGCCGAGGTTGAATCGACCGACCGGGCGCGCACTGAAGCGATGCACCTGCTGCAGCTCCTCGGCGGCGGCGACGACTCGACACCATCGCTCCACGCGCCCGGTGCAGAGCGCTTCTTCGCCACGCCGGCTTCCGCGCGAGCGAGGATCATGCGCAGCCGTCCCGTGGCGCGCTGAGGGAAGGAGTTCCTATGACGACCATCGGCGGGCGTCCCGCCCCGTATACGGATGTCGAACGCTGCGCGGAGGGGGCGCCGCTCTTGCGCATTCAGCGTCTCGTGGCTTCCCCGCTCGAACCGCACGCCTACCAACTCAACGCACCGGCACAGGCGAACCCCTTTGCGGTCGATCCGGGGCCCGGCGAGCTTCCCTCCGTCGAGACGACGGTTCCATCGGCCGCAGCGGCGGGGATCTGTCAGGAGGAGATCACCCCGGGACGCTACGCCCTCTTTCTCTCCTTTGCGGATGCCGAGACGGCCCGTCGGGCGGTTGGAACCTATCGTCCATCGGCGAGCCCTCCCCCTCCAGCAACGCCGCATTCCGAAGCGTTGCCGACGATCCCTGTCGGAGAGCTCCCCCCCGCCACAAATGCCGCGTCCTATCTCCTCGATCGGGTGCGACGATTCCCCGACGAGGCGCAGAGCTGGTACCAGCTCGCCCACACGTACCTCGGCGAGGAGCTCTTTGCCGAGGCGATGACCGCAGCGCGTCGGGCCGTCGACCTCAATCCGAACGAGGTCGATTATCAGGCGATGGTCGCCGAGATCGCCTTCACTCTCTATGCCACCCTCGGTCGACACCAGACGAGTCTGCCCTCCCTGCTCCTCGCCATTGACGCGATGGAGGCGACCGTCACACTCGCCCCCGACGACGTGATGGTGCTGATAAATCTCGGCAACATGTACGCCGAACGCGGTGCGCTCGAGAACGCACGCGCGTCGAACGAACACGCGCTGGATATCTTCCACCAAGCGCTCGACATCGAGCCGAACAACGTGCATGCCCTCACCGGCATCGGCCTGATGGAACTCCGACTCAAGCGCCTCGAAATGGCGGAGCGCGCCTTCACCGCAGCGCTCCGCATCGATCCGAAGAACATGACGGCGCTGGCCAACCTCGCGCTCGCCGACCTGGAAAACGGCCTCCCCGAGGAGGCGATCACGGCGCTGCTCTCGCTCCTCGAACTCGCACCGCGCGACGCGAGCGCCTGGGCGAACCTCGGAACCGCCTTCCTGATCCTGGATGAGCACGCACAGGCCGAGCGCGCCTACGCGGCGGCGCTCTCCCTCTATGGCCCCTATGCGCCCCTCTCCGTCCACGTCGATCGCGCCGAGACGCTGCGCCATCAAAACGACTTCGCCGGCGCCATTTTGGAAATCGAGGCCACGCTCGAACGGGAACCGGAGAATGCCCACCTCTGGCTCGAACTGGGCGACCTCCACCGGCTTCTGGGGCAACCGGCGCGTGCGCGCTTTGCCTTTCAGCGTGCGCTCGACCTCGCTCCCGAAAACCCGTCGACGCTGCTGCTCTTCGGCCATTTCCTGGCCGCGGAGTTTTCCGAATACGCGGAGTCCAACGACCTCCTGATGCGCGCCGTCGCGCAGGAGCCGAACAACACGCAGGCGATGGAGTGGATCATCACCAACGCGCTCCTCGCGGACGATCCCCGAACGGCGCTCGAATATGGTCGACGCCTGATGGCGATCGGCCTCCCCGGATCGACCGCAACGCTCAGGAGTCTCGCGATCCTCTTCGGGGCGAGCGGCGATGCGGAATTGTTGGCGCGAGTACAGGAGACGCTCGCCACATACGAAGCGGAGGAACACACCCGCTGGGACGACGATCCCGACGATCCGGAGGGGGACGACAACGGCGGCGGCGCGGCTCCGTCAACGGGCGGAAGCGACCCCGCCCCCTCGGATCCAGACGGCGGATGGCTGCATGGCCCCAACCGCTTTGCCGGATTCGCCGATGTTGAACCGATCGGCGCGGGGATGGACTCGCTCCTCCCGCTCCTCGATGCAGCGGACAACGCGCTGACACCGACGTGGGAGATCGGGACGCGTGCGCTCATCGGAGGAGCGGCGACGCCGACGGCGACCGCGCGTCCGCGCCCCGCGGCGCGCTAGGAGCACCGGAGATGCTTGACAGATCGGTGTTTGAGGGCGTATGCCCCACACGATGACGAAGCGACGTGCAGAGAAAAACCCCTGGCAGGCCTTTTCCGCAACCTGGATGCATCCGGCGGTCGAGGCCTTTCGCGCACTCGATGCGGCGGACGACGATGCAAAGGAAGACGCCCTCGACGGCTCCTACCTCGGGATCGATCTGATCGCACTGGCAAACGGCTACCGACAGCGCTTTCGTGTACAGACCGAGATCAAGCGACAGGGCATCGTCTGGCTCCTGGAGGCGACGGAGGCGCTCGGGCGCTGCACCGAACGGTTCGGCCCCCGAGGGGTGGAGACGGGCGACGCCATCGCCGGCGCCCTCTTGGAGGGATTGCGCGCCGCCGTTGAGGGAGATGCCGCAAACTATGCGAGCGTCCTCGACGAGGAGTCCGGACTCGACCCGGAGCAGATGCCCTTCCTCGTCGAGCTCATCATGAGCGGACAGGTCCTTCTGGGCACGATGCGCTGGGCCGATTTCTGGCGGGTCAATTTGGGGAAGTGCATCGCCCCCCTCTTCCTCCACAAGGAGGAGTGTCCCTTCGACGTTCCCTCATGAACCGAAGCCGCAGGCGAAGAGGCCGATGAGCGTCTTGGCATCCCGGATCTCACCGCGACGAATCATCCCCGCGACCGCATCGGGGGCGAAGCGGTGCACTTCGATGATCTCGTGCTCCTCGGGCGCGGCATCGGCCGGTGCCAGGCCCGTCGCCCGAAAGACGGTGAGGACTTCATCGCAAAAACCGGGGGTCGTGTAGAAGCACGCCACCTCCTCGAGCCGCTCGGCCCGCACCCCCGCCTCCTCGACCAGTTCACGCGCGGCACACCCGCGCGGATCCTCCCCCGCGACGTCGAGCTTCCCCGCCGGGATCTCCCAGAGGTACTCCCCCACCGCCGCCCGGAACTGTCGCAGCAGCAGGACCGTCCCGTCGTCGTGAATCGGCACCGCGCAGGCCCCGCCGGGGTGGTGCGCCACCTCCACGGTCTGGCGACGGCCGTCGGGGAGCTTCGCCTCCTCGAGTGCCAGCGCGATGATCCTTCCCTCGTAGATCGTCTTGGTCATGCCCCCTCTATTCCGAAGCGACCGGGCGCTGTCAACGAGAAGGGCTTTGCAACGGCGCCGCGGCCTGCTACAGGCCGCTCCCATGTTCTCCTTCGAACTCCAGCGAACGAGCCGGGATACGCGCGGGCGCCGCGGGCGGATCGAGACCCCGCACGGCGCGATAGACACGCCGATGTTCATGCCGGTGGGAACGCAGGGGACGGTGAAGGGGATCGCCCCCGACGAGCTCGTCGCCGCCGGCGCGCAGATCGTGCTCGCCAACACCTACCACCTCTTCCTGCGGCCGGGACACGAACGCGTGCAGCGGCTGGGGGGGCTGCACCGCTTCATGGGGTGGGAGCGACCGATCCTCACCGACAGCGGCGGCTACCAGGTCTTCTCGCTCGCCGACCTGCGCAGTCGATTCACCGAGGAGGGGGTGGAGTTCCAGAGCCACCTCGACGGCGGAGCGCGCCACCTCCTCACGCCGGAGCTCGCCATCGCCATCCAGGAGGCGCTGGGCAGCGACATCATGATGGTCCTGGACGAGTGCACCCCCTACCCGGCCGACGAGGCGACGGCGCGCACCTCGATGGAGCTCTCGCTGCGCTGGGCGAAGCGCTGCCTCGATGCGCGCACGACCGACGCCGCCCTCTTCGGCATCGTGCAGGGGGGGACACACGCCCACCTGCGCCGCGAGTACATCGATCGCCTCCTCAAATGCGGAATGCGGAATGCGGAGTGCGGAATAAAAACACAGCCCCCAACTCCGCACTCCGAACTCCGCACTCCGCATTTCGAAGGTTATGCCATCGGCGGACTCTCCGTCGGCGAGCCGATCCCACTCATGTACGAGATGACGGCGGTCTGCACGGAGACCCTCCCCGCGGAGAAGCCGCGCTATCTCATGGGGGTGGGCACCCCCGAGGACCTCGTGGAGTGCATCGACCGCGGCATCGACCTCTTCGACTGCGTCATGCCGACGCGGCACGCGCGCCACGGTTCGCTCTTCACGCGCGCCGGCGACCTCACCATCCTCAACGCCCGCTTCGCCGACGACCCCGCGCCCGTCGAGGAGGGCTGTCCCTGCCCCTGCTGCCGACACTTCTCGCGCGCCTACCTGCACCACCTGATGAAGGCGAAGGAGCTCCTGGGCGCGCGTCTGGCGACACTTCACAATTTACAATTCTACCTCGATCTGATAGGTCGGGCGCACCTCGCGCTCGACGAGGATAGGTATCCGGAATTTAAGAAGAATTTTCTCAATTCCCGAAAGGAGCTTCACCCATGATGCAGCTTGGAATCCTCGGACTCATCGCGATGGCACAGCCGGCCGGCGGGCAGGGACAGCAGGCGAGCTGGATGACGAGCTTGCTCCCGCTCGCGGTCATCTTCGCCATCTTCTACTTCCTCATGATCCGCCCGCAGCAGAAGCAGGCGAAGAAGGTCAAGGAGATGCTCGCCGCGCTCAAGAAGGGCGACCGCGTCATCACCCGCGGCGGCCTGATGGGGACGATCTACGGCATCGCCGACGGCATCGTCACGCTCGAACTCGCCGAGAACATCCGCATCAAGGTCTCGCGCGAAGCGATCGCCGGCCTGCAGGGAACGGAACAGAGCGCATAACGCCGGACTCTCCGGATCAGCGTTCGACACACCCGATCCTCCCGCGCGCCAACCGGTGCCGCGGGAGATCGCGCTTGAAGGGGCCGCACCAATGCCGACTGCGTGGAAATGGAAATTCGTCCTCCTCATCGGACTCGTCCTCCTCTCCGTCTACCTCCTCGTCCCCAGTCTCTTCGGATTCAAGGCGATCCGCGAGCAGGCCGAGGCGACCGACGCGCCGCTCCCCTGGTACTTCAGCGTCTTCCCCGACAAGGGGATCAACCTGGGGCTCGACCTGCAGGGCGGCATCTACATGGAGTTCGAGGTCGAGACGGGGAAGGCGATCGCCAACAAGACCGACCTGCTCATCGACGATCTCACCCGCCTCTTCAAGCGCGACGAGATCGCCTACACGACGATGCGCCAGGAGTTGACCGACCACTCGATCGTCATCACCGGCCTCTCGAACGAAGGACTCGCGCGCGCGCAGGCCGTCGTCAACGCCGATTTCAACCAGACCCTGGCGAAGCGCTCGGCGTCGGGCGGAACGCTCACGCTCGTCCTGCAGAAGAGCTATCGCAGCTACCTGCGCAATCAGATCATCCGGCAGGCGCTGGAGAAGGTGCGCAACCGCATCGACCGCTACGGCGTCGCCGAGCCCTCGATCCAGCGGCTGGGCAGCGATCGCATCGCGGTGGAGCTCCCCGGCGTGAAGGACCCTGAGCGCGCCATCAACCTGATCAAGAAGGCAGGTCAGCTCGAGTTCAAGCTCGTGAACGAGAGCGTCCCGGAGGCGAAGCTCACGCAGATGGTCGCCAAGGTGCGCCGCGAGCACACCCTCCCGGACGACTACGCGTTGGGGACGGTGGCGAAGATCAACGAGTTCCTCCGGCCGGAGCTGCCGCCCGACACGGAGGTCGCCTTCGAGTTGCGCTACGATCCGGTCACGCGCGAGGTCGCGGGCGGGACGCCGTACCTGCTCGACCGCAAAGCGATCGTCACCGGCGAGATGCTCAAGAATGCGCAGGTCGACATCCACAACAACGAACCCTACGTGAGTTTGACCTTCGACGCGCAGGGGACCAAGCTCTTCGGCGACGCGACGGAGGAGAACGTCGGGCGGCGTCTGGCGATCCTGCTCGACGGCACGGTGACGAAGGCACCGGTCATCCGCGAACCGATCCTCGGCGGCCGCGCACAGATCACGCTGGGCTACGGCAACTACGGCGACCTGCTCAAGGAGGCCGAGGACCTCTCGCTCGTCCTGCAGGAGGGGGCGCTCCCCGCGCAGCTCGTTGAGGCGACGAAGACGGTCGTGGGGCCCTCTCTCGGAGCCGACTCCATCCACAAGGGCGTCGTCGCGACGATCATCGGCGCGATCATCGTCTGTCTCTTCATGATCGTCTACTACAAGGGCTCCGGCGTCATCGCGAACGCCGCGCTGATGATCAACCTGCTCTTCATCCTCTCGGCGCTCGCGCTCTTTCAGGCGACGCTCACCCTGCCCGGCATCGCCGGCATCGTGCTGACACTGGGTATGGCGGTGGACGCGAACGTGCTCATCTTCGAGCGCATCCGGGAGGAGCTGCGCGCCGGCAAGGCGGCGCGCGCGGCGATCGAGTCGGGCTACCACAACGCGATCCGGACGATCGTCGACGCGAACGTCACCACGCTCATCGCAGCGGTCGTCCTCTACCAGTTCGGCACCGGCCCCATCAAGGGCTTCGCCGTCACGCTGATGATCGGCCTGGCGGTGAGCATGTACACGGCCATCGTCTGCACGCGAATGGTCTACGACTATTTCCTGAGCAAGCGCCGGATGACGAAGGTCAGCATTTAGTCCGATCGTCCGATGGTCCGACGGTTTCAGCCCGACGGACCGACGGACCGACGGACCATCGAACGAGGTTTCCACATGAAGAAGCGTTTCAATCTGCCGTTCATCAAATACCGGCTCATCTTCATCCTGATCTCCGTCGCGTTCGTCGCCGGGTCGATCACCCTCTTCTTCACGAAGGGCTTTAACTACGGCATCGACTTCGAGGGGGGCGCGAAGCTCGAGTACCAGTTCCAGCAGCCGGTGAACGAGAGCGAGGTGCGCCAGGCGCTCGATCCCCTTGCGCTCGGCGACGTGAGCGTCGTGCGCTTCGGTGAGAAATCCGACAACCGGATGAGCATCAAGGTGGAGATGCCCGAGGAGCACGCCGCCATCGCCCCGCAGATCACCGGCGCGCTCGAGGAGCGCTTCGGCGAGGGCACGGTGCAGCTCGAGCAGGAGGAGACGGTCGGTCCGCGCGTGGGCAAGGAGCTGCGGCGCAAGGCGTGGCTCACCATCCTCTTCTCCTGGGCGCTCATGCTCATCTACATCGGCTATCGCTTCGACTTCCTCTTCGCCCCGGGGGCCGTCCTCGCGCTGATCCACGACGTCATCATTACGCTCGGCTTCTTCGCGCTGCTGGGCAAGGAGATCAACCTGGCGATCCTCGCCGCACTGCTTACCCTCATCGGCTATTCGATCAACGACACGATCGTCGTCTTTGACCGCATCCGCGAGAACAAGTCGCGCATCAATCCCTCGACGATCAAAGACGTGGTCAACGAGAGCATCAACTCCACGCTCGCCCGGACGATTATCACGTCGGTCACGGTCCTCTTCGTCGTCGTCGTCCTCTTCCTCAAGGGGGGCGGGACGCTGCACGACTTCGCCTTCGCCCTGATCGTGGGCGTCATCGTGGGAACCTACTCCTCTATCTTTATCGCCGCGCCCGCCTACATCGGCATGTACGACGAGTGGCCGAAGGTGCAGCGGCTCTGGTCCAAACACTGACGTCAATCGTCGATCGTCTTTCGTCGTTCGAAGGACCATAAGCGGTGGACCGCTGACGAAAGACGAACGACGGGAGAGTATGCGTCCCACCTGGATCCTTCGCACAGTCGATGACGCCGCGGTCACGCGCCTCAGCCGTGAACTGGGGCTGCTGCCGACGACCGCGCGCATTCTCGTCGGACGGGGCATCATTTCAGAAGATGCGGCGCGCACCTACCTCGCGCCGACGCTCGGCGACCTCGCCAATCCCGGCGGCCTCCCCGACATCGATACCGCCGCCACCCGTCTCGCCGACGCGCTCGAGCGCGGGGAGCGCATCGCCCTCTTCGGCGACTACGATGTCGATGGCGTCTCGGGCACGGCACTCCTCGCGCGCTTCCTGCGCGAATGCGGAACCGATCCGATCGTCGCCCTCCCCAGCCGCGCCGGGGAAGGGTACGGCCTCTCCGCGGCCGCCGTCGACGCGCTCGCGGAACAGGGGGCGACATTGCTGGTGACGATCGACAACGGGACGCGCTCGGTCGCGGAGGTGGCGCACGCGCGCTCCCGCGGCCTGGAGGTCATCGTCACCGATCACCACCTCCCCGGCGAGCGCCCCCCCGACGCGCTCGCGCACGTCAATCCGCAGCGGCTTCCCCAGGGGGATGCGCGCCGCGAACTCTGCGGCTGCGGCGTCGCCTTCATGCTCGCCGCCACGCTGCGTGCCGAGCTGCGGAGGCGCGGCCGCCTCCCCGACCCGGAGCCAAACCTGCGCCGCCACCTCGACCTCGTCGCGCTCGGGACGATCGCCGACATCGTGCCGCTGACCGGCAGCAATCGGATCCTCACCCAGTTCGGCCTGGCCGAGATCGCCGCCACGACGAAGCCGGGGCTGCGGGCGCTGATGGCGGTGAGCGGGACAGCGCCGGAGGAGGTCCGTCCGGGGGCGGTCGCCTTCCGCCTGGGGCCGCGGCTCAACGCCGCCGGGCGGATCGGCGATGCGCGGGAGGCCTTCGAGCTCCTGTTGACCGACGACGCGGAGGCCGCGCACCGGATCGCAATGCAGCTCGACCGCGCCAACCGCGAGCGCCAGAAGCTCGAGGAGCGCGCGCGCGACGACATCGAACGAATGCTCGCGCGCGAGCCGGAGCTCGCCGAGCGCGGCGGGGTCGTCCTCGCCTCGGAGCGCTGGCACGTGGGCATCCTGGGTATCGTCGCCGCGAAGGTCGCCGGCTGGCTCGGGCGCCCGGCCGTGGTCATCTCGACCGCGACCGATCCGGCGCGCGGCTCGGCGCGCAGCGGCGGCGACGTCGACCTCGGCGCAGCGCTCGCGCGCTGCGCGGAGACGCTGGAGCGTTTCGGCGGACATGCGATGGCCGCCGGCCTCTCGGTGCGCCGCGATCGGCTGGAGGCCTTCGTCGATGCGTTCGACGCGGCCTGCCGTGCGCTCGCGCCGGCACCCGCCCCGAAATGCTTGGCACTCGACGCGGAGGTGGCGGCGGCGGAGATCACCCCCGAACTCGTCGAACAGATCGCCGCCTGCCAGCCCTTCGGCGCGGGCAACCCGGAGCCGCTCCTGGCCGCGCACGACCTCGACGTCCTCGACCGCCGCATCGTCGGCAACGGGCACCTCCGGCTCACGCTCGGCGCGGGGGGCGCGCGCCTGAACGCCATCGGCTTCAACCTGGGCGACCGCCTGGCTGAGGCGGAGGGCCGCCTCTCGGCCGCATTCCTCCCCGAGTTCAATACCTGGAACGGCGTCATCTCCATCCAGCTGAAAATCAAGGACCTGCGGCCGGCCGGAAACCTTTGACGGCGCTTCCCCGCCGAGCTAGGAGCGAGGCGTGTTTACCGTCACCGTCGAATTCCGCTTCCGCGCGCGTCACGCCCTGACGATGGCCGATGGCTCGCGCGAGGCACCCCATGAACACGAGTGGCGCTGTGCGGTGGAGCTCGTGGCCGAAGAACTCGACGCCGCCGGCTGCACGATCGACTTTCGCATCGTCGACACGACGCTCGCCGAGGTCCTCGACCCGCTGCGCGACACCGACCTGCACGCCAACGCCCTCTTCGCCCCCGTCGGCTCGTCGACGGAGAACGTCG
>CAYPII010000065.1:9892-12316 GCA_964410765.1 uncultured Myxococcales bacterium
GCTATCTCTTCCGCGCGCTAGGCGAACGGCTGGACGCCCCCGGACGACGCGTCACGCGCGCCACCGTCTGGGAGGACGCGCAGCACAGCGCCGCCTACAGCGAGGCCTGATATGCCCAAGAGCGCCGTCGCCCTCCTCTCGGGGGGGCTCGACAGCATCGTCGCCACCGCGCTGGCCTGGGAGGAGGGGAGCGTCGCGCTCGCAATCACCGTCGACTATGGGCAGCGCGCCGCGGAGCGGGAGATCGCCGCGGCCGCCGCCTTCTGTGCGCGCTTCGACATCCCGCATCGCGTCCACACCGCCCGCTGGCTGGGCGCCCTCACACGCAGCGCGCTGGTCGCGCGCGACGCCGCGCTGCCGCAGACGACCGTCGACGCACTCGACGACGATGCCGAGAAGCGCGCCGCGGCGGTCTGGGTCCCAAACCGCAACGGGCTCTTCGTCGCCATCGCCGCCTGCTACGCCGAAGCGGAAGGATGCGACGCGGTCGTGGCGGGACTCAACACCGAGGAGGCCGCGACCTTTCCCGACAACTCGGCCGCCTTCGTCGAGCGCACGAACGCAGCGCTCGCGTATTCGACGCGAAACGGGGTGATGCTCATCAGCCCGACGCTGACGATGACCAAGCGCGCAATCGCCGAGCACTTCGTCGCACTCGACCTCGACCCGGAACTCTTCTGGTGCTGCTATGAAGGGGGTCCTGCACTCTGTGGGCGCTGCGAATCGTGTGCGCGGACGCTCCGCGCATTCGCGGCGATCGGCAACAGCACCCTGATCGAGAGACGGTTCGAACGATGAAACAGCTCTGGATCCCCGACGAGATCACCTACGACGGAACGCAGCTGCGCTCCGGATGGATCCGCGAGCACACCGGCGCTGCGGGCGACGCGATCGCCGCCTTCATCGGCCCCGCCAACGTGCCGATCGAACAGATGGTCGACCTGGAGGATGTCGCCGCGAACGCCCCGATCTTTTCGCGGAGCATGCTGCACCTGCTCGTCGAACACGAAGGGACGGAGCTCCTCCTGGCCGTCGCCCGCCAGCGACTGCTCATCGCAATCATCGCGGAGGCGCTGTGTGCGCGGAACATCGCCGTCGAGCGACGCGGGGACGATTGCTTCGTCGACGAACGCAAGCTCTCCGTCTCGATCGCCACGTACGCCCCGCGGTCGACGCTCATCCACACCGGCCTCAACGTCGTCGGCGAGGGGGCCCCAGTCCCGGCGATCGGCCTTCAGGAGCTGGGGATCGTGCCGCCCCCCTTCGCGGATGCAATCATGGCGTGCTATGCGGACGAGATCGAGACCATGTCCGCGGCGACGCGGAAGGTGCGCCCGGTTTCCTGAGGGAAGTGCAGAAAAGTTGCACGCTAAACACCCGGAATAACTCAGCTATCCATTTTCAAGCTTTTTCTCGCCGGCGCCTGGGCTATGAAAGCGCGGCTCACAGGAGAGGACGGATGCTGAACGACCACAGCGCGCACATCGTCGAGATATTCAGCTCGCTCCAGGGCGAGGGGATTCAGGCGGGGGAGCGTATGACCTTCGTCCGCTTCCAACGCTGCAACCTCAACTGTACCTACTGCGACACCCCGCAGGGACTCTGCCACCAGGATATCTGCCAGGTCGAGACCGCCTCCGGCGCGGGCACTTTTCGGGAGATCGCCAACCCGGTGAGCGCGACGACGCTCTGCGAAATCGTCGACGGCTTCGCCGACGCGACCCTCTCGGTGACCGGGGGCGAGCCGCTCGAACAGGCCGACTTCCTCGCCGCCTGGCTCCCCGCACAGATGCGGCGTCGGCGCATCCTGCTCGAGACCAACGGCACGCACGTGGAAGCGCTCGGCCGCGTCCTCCCCTTCGTGCACACCGTGAGCATGGACATCAAGCTCCCGAGCTCGACCGGCGGCGCCCCCTGTTGGGAGACACACGAGGCCTTCCTCAAGGCAATCCTCGCCGCCAACCGCGAGGTCTCCGTGAAGCTCGTCGTCACGGGGCGGACATCCGACCGCGACATCCAGGAGGCGATCGGCCTGCTCGGACGCGCGAACCGCTACGTCCCCGTCGTTATACAGCCCGTCTCGCCGACGCTCACCTTTCACCAAACGGTGGAACCGGAACGCGTCCGCGCCATCGAACGCCTCTGCCACGCCTATCTCCCCGACGTCCGCGTCATCCCCCAGATGCACAAGCAGTGGAATATCTTATAGAACTCTCCGTTCGTCCGAACCGTCCGGAGGAAACAGCAGGCCCGCCGCCTGCAGCCGTCCGTTCGTTCCGACAAACCTTCCGAGGGGCCCTTCGTACGGCGCATAAAAGCGCGTCTACGAGTCGAGCGTATGAGGCGTGAAAAATGCGATCGCTTCTCCGACCTGGCGGTCGACAGGGGAGAACGCCAGGTCGGACAGAAGCGACGCATTTTTCG
>CAYPII010000066.1:0-12265 GCA_964410765.1 uncultured Myxococcales bacterium
ATTGCATCGTCACTCCTCGCCTCTCCTGCACGATCATATCGTGACTACTACACATGACTCAATGGCCGCGTCCCCTGCCGCGGCCGTTTCCGTTTCCATTCCCGTTCCCGTTTCCATTCCCGTTCCCATTTCCGTTTCCATTCCCGTTCCCGTTTCCATTCCCATTCCCGTTCCCGTTCCCGTTTCCGTTTCCATTCTCATTCCCGTTTCCGTTCCCGTTTCCGTTGCTTTGGTTGCCTTCCTCTTCCGGAGCAGTTGTCTGCGCGGAGACCGATCCTTCGTCGGGAACGTTGCCCGCCCGCTGCTCGCCGACCACCTCACCGCTGTCGGAATCGTAGATCGTGATGAGGAGGCGGTCGCCTGCGAGGGCCCTTACTTGTATGGCGAAGGCGCCATCCGCGTCTGCGGTTGCACAGGCGATCCCCACCTGGAAACAGGCCTCCGGAAAATACCCCGCATCCGGAGCGGCAAAATAGGCGTCGAGATCCTCTTCCGGAATGAGGTCGTATCCCTCCTCATGCGCGATCATCACGAGGGCAAAGGAGGGAACGGCATTCTCGGAGCCGCTGACACTGACGAGGCCGAGATCGTCAGGGGCGCTGATCAGGATGTCGCCCGTCGCGCGCCCGGTGATCGGTGCCGGCATCTCGACGGAGGGCGCGGACATATCGTTTCCGCCGCATCCCGTCGTCGATACGACGAGTACCAGCGCCATCAGGATGTGCCATCTATACGTCACCCCGCCCCTCCCTCTTGGAGAAAGCTCTACCAAGTGAATGATGAGCATAAACTGTGCCATTGTTGGGACGCCTGAGGAGGTATCGTAATTGCTTGATATCATGCATAATATTTCAAATTCCACGACATGAAAAACGAGGATGTGCATCTTGTAATGAATGAGATATAATATAAAATGTAAATGAACAGGAAATGCATTTTATATATATACAAAATGAATGATTTGCGATTGAGCTCCTCAGAAGAAAACGACGGGATTTGGACATGGGTGTAAAAAAGCCGACGGCGGGCGAGACGATCGATGGCAAGTACCGCGTGGAGGAGTGCCTCGGCGGCGGGGGCTTCTCCGAGGTCTTCGCGGTGGGCGGTCCACAGGGGCGCTGCGCGCTCAAGCTCCTGAAGGCGGCGGGCGAGTTGGAGCAGGAGGAGTTCCGACACGAGTTCTCGCTCCTCAAGGATCTCAACCATCCGCACATCGCGCGCATCCTCGACTTCGGCTTCGACGAGGAGCGCGGCCAATACTATTTCACCTCCGAGCTGATCTCGGGAAAGACGATTTACGAGGCGACCGAGGGGATGGCGGTCGAGGGCGTCGTCGACCTCTTCGTCCAGGCGCTGCGCGCCCTCGAATACCTCCACTCGTATCGCATCCATCACTTCGACATCAAGGCGGGCAATGTCCTTGTCGATCAGTCGGGGCAGGTCAAGCTCATCGATTTCGGCCTCTCCGGCTTCGACCCGCAGGGGAAGATGATCGGCACGCCGTCGTACATGCCGCCGGAGATCATCAACATCGAGCCGGCCGACGGGCGCGCCGACCTCTATTCGCTGGGCGTCCTCCTCTACACCTGCCTCGCGCGGAAGAACCCCTTCCGCGAGAAGGATATGGATGCGACGCTCGAGCGCCAGCTCCGCTTCGTCCCGCCGACCCCCTCGCACGAGAACAACGATATCCCCGATTGGCTCGACGCCATCGTCATGCGCCTGCTGGAGAAGAACCCGGCGAACCGCTACCCACGCGCGGCGCGCGTCATTCGCGAGATCAACCGCATCGTCGCGGACCGCTATCCGCTCGAGACGCGCGAGACGCTCGTCTCCTACCTCCCGGAGGAGGGGCGTTTCATCGGACGCCGCGAGGAGATGGCGGGGCTCTGGGAGCGACTGCACGCGCTGCGCGATGCGCCGGGGAGGGCGGAGATCGTGCTGGTCTCCGGCGGCCGCGGGACGGGCAAGACGCGCCTGCTGCGCGAGCTCAAATACCGCGCGCAGCTCTCCGACATTCGTGTGTACGCCGCGCGCGGCGCGGCGGCGGAGGGGTGGATCATCGCGCTCGGCGAGCACCTGAGCGAGGGGAGCGGCCTTCGCCTCTTCCTCCTCGACGACGTCGATCGGCAGGCGCTCGACGAGGCCGAATGGCAGCAGCTCCAAGCGCTCCTCTCGCGCGCGCATCGGCCGCACGCCGCGGCGTCGGCGCTCATTCTCCTCGTCGTCCCGTCGGGCGGTGGCGATCGCGCTGCGCTCCAGGCGCTGGCGACCGATGCCGTCGCGCTGCACGACTTCGACCTCGACGAGCTCGGCGAATACCTCGCCGCGCTTACCGGGCTCGATGAGCCGCCGCGCACCTTTCTCGAGGCGATCCACCGCCGCTCGGAGGGAAACCCGCTCTTCGTCACGGAGATCCTGCGCTCGCTCATCGAGAGCGGCGCACTCTTCGACGCCGCCGGTCGGTGGAGGGCATCGCTCTTCGACGACCTCGGCGTCGACTACTCGCGCGCCATCGTCCCCCGGAACATGGGGGAGCTGCTCCGGGAGCGGATGGCCGCGCTGCGCGCCGACGAGCGGCGGATGCTGGAGGCGCTCGCCGCCGCCGGCGGCGAGGCGGGCGTGGTACCACTCGGGCGATGGGCGTCGGTCGCCGATCCCTATGCCGCGCTGACGGTGCTCGTGCGCAAGGATCTCGTCGAACGCCGCGAGGCGGGCCGCATCGTCTTCGCGAACGCGCTCCTGGAACGGGTCCTCTACGAGGGACTCGAACCCACCCGCCGCCGGGCGCTGCACGATCGCGTCGCCGACGAACTGGAGCGCGACGATGCGGAGGGGGTGGCCGCGCTCGAACACCGCAGCCGTGGCGAGGACGAGCATCGCGCCGCAGCGGCCTGCCGGGCGCTGGCGGAGCGTGCGCTCAAGCAGGGGCTCGGCCATCGTGCAGAGATCGCCCTGCGCCGCCTGCTGGGTCGCCTCCCCACGGATGATCGCGCCGGCCGGATCGAGGCCGCAATGCAGCTGGGCGAGGCCTTGCTCATCAGCCATCGCTACGACGAAGCGGAGGAGGCACTGCGCGGCATCGCCGACGAGATCGGCGCGCTGCCCGACGAGGAGGAGCGACGGAACCGGCGGATCGACCGGCAGCTCTTGCTCGGCGGGACCTTCGAGAAGATGCGTGCCTTCGACCGCGCGCTCGGCGCCTTCGACGAGGCGATGCGCCTGCTGCAGGAGGGGGGGGAGGGCGATCCGACGCGGTTGCTGACCGTCGGGAACTTCCGCGGGAGCATCCTCTTCCAGGAGGGGCGCTTCGAGGAGGCGCGCGAGCTCTTCGAGCGCACGCGTGCCCAAGCGCGTCGGCTCCCCGCTGAGGCGCAGGGGGAGGTGACGAACAATGACCTCGGGATGACGCTGATGGCGCTGGGTGAACACGATGCCGCCGAGGCGGTGTTGGCCGAGGATTTGGCAAACGCGGAAGGCCTGGGCGACGACCTCCTCATCGGGCGCGCTCACTACAACCGCGCGCAGCTCGCGATCGCGCGGCAGCGTTTCGACGAGGCGGTGGAGGCCTACACCACCTGCGTTGCGGTCTGCAAGCGCTCGCGCAACACGGAACTGTTGTTGCGCGCCTACAACGGCCTGGGCAACCTCTACCGCCAGCTCGAACGGCCCGAGGAGTCGCTCTCCTACTACGACCGCGGCCAGGCGCTCTACGAGCGCATCGGCGATCCCGTCGGCGGCGCGGTGCTCGCCATCAACCGCGGCGTCGTCGAGAGCGAGCGCGGGAACGTCGAGGCGGCGCTCGACGAGCTCGTGCCGGCGGTCGAGTACCTCAAGGGTGTTCCGCAGAAGGGGGCGCACGATCTCGTCGCCCTCTGCCGCGGGCTGCTGGAGGTGGGCGATCTGCTCCAGCGCAAGGGGGAGTATGCGCCGGCGCGCGCTGCGCTGATCGCCGCGCGCGAGATCGCCGAGCGCGAGGCAGCGGCGGCCCCGCTGCGCTTCTGGACGCTGCACCTGTTGGCGCAGGTGGCGGCGGCGGAGGGGAGTACCAAGGAGTTCGACTCCCTCTGCGCACGCATGCAGGAGGTCGCGGCGGGCGAGGAGGAGCGCGCGGCGCTGGGCGAGATGCAAAAGCGGGAGGTGCAGATGCCGACGAAGGAGCCATCGGATCGACGCGACGACGCCGAAGGGCCGGAGGGGGAGAGTTCCTGGCCGCACCCGGGGAGGGCGACGGCGGGCGCGGACGATCGCTACGCGAAGATCCTCAAGATCAACAAGCTCATCAACGAACAGACGGATCTCACCGAGGTGCTGCGCCTCGTCCTGGAAGCGGCGGTGAAACTCGCCGACGCCGAGCGCGGCGCGATCCTCCTGGTCGATGAGTCGGGCGACCCGACCGTCCGCGTGCGCCACGCCCTGGAGTCGTCGCCCGAGTCGGACCTCTTCCTCCGCGCGCTCGCGCGCAAGGTTGTTCGCGAGGGGGCCTTCCTGCACACGACCGATACGAGTACGGACGAACGGCTCGTCGACGAGGATTCGGTGGTGCGGCGCAAATTCCGATCGGTCCTCTGCCTGCCGGTGCGCGCGCGCAAGCGCGCGATCGGCGTCCTCTACCTGGACGATCGCGCACACCCGGACGCCTTCGCCGCCGTCGACCTGCAGCTGCTCGGGGCCTTCGCCGACCAGGCGGGGCTGGCGATCGACAACGCGCGCCTGCTCGACCGCTACATGCGCCGCGAGGAGGAGCTGCAGAAGGAGATCGAGGAGTACTCCAGCCGCGTCGATCGCTACGAGACGATGCTGCACGGCGAAACGGCGGAGGAGCGCGAGGGGGTCTACGGCCTCGTCGCGAAGAGCGAGCAGATGCGCGAGATCGAGCGCCTGCTCGACAAGGTCGCCGACACCGATCTCTCGGTGCTGCTCGTCGGCGAATCGGGGACCGGCAAGGAGCTCATCGCGCGCGCCCTGCACGCGCATCACCGACGCCGCGCGTCGGGGCGCTTCGTCGCGGTCAACTGCGGCGCAATTCCGGCGACGCTCATCGAGTCGGAGCTCTTCGGCTACAAGGCGGGGGCCTTCACGGGAGCCACGCGCGACAAGAAGGGCTACTTCGCTGAGGCCGACGGCGGGACGCTCTTCCTCGACGAGGTCGGCGAACTCGATCAGCAGCTGCAGGTGAAACTCCTGCGCGTCCTGCAGGAGCGCGAGTTCGTCCCGATCGGCGAGACCAAGCCGATCGCCTGCGACGTGCGCGTGGTGGCGGCCTCCAACCGCGACCTCGAACGCCTGGCGAAGGAGGGAAACTTCCGCGAGGATCTCTTCTACCGCCTCTGCCAGATCAAGATGGAGATCCCGCCGCTGCGCGAACGCCGCGAGGACATCCCCGCGCTCGTCAAGCAGTTCATCGCCGAGGCATCCCCCGACCGTCCGCTCGTCGTCGCCCCCTCGCTCATGCGCCAGCTCATCGACTACGCCTGGCCGGGCAACGTGCGCGAGCTCAAGAACCTCATGGAGGTCGCCTGCGCGCTCGCCGAGAAGGAGACGATCGACGAAAATGCGATCCCGAAGAGCGTCGGCATCCTCGGCCGCGATCGCCGCGCGGAGGAGGGGCGGGAGGGCGAGGACTATTCCTCGCGCCGAACGCATCGCATTTTGTCGAACGTACGCATCGACGCGGAGAATCCGTACGATCCGGCCATCCCCTGGCAGGGCTACGAGCGGCTGATCGTCGCGAAGGCCTATGAGGCGAACAACTTTCAGGCGCGGCCGACCGCGGCGGAGCTGGGCATTGCCGTGACGACGATGTACAAGCGCATCCGCGAGTGGAACCTCAAGGACCGCCATGGTCCGCTCTACCAGGATCCCTTCCGCTACCACCACGGCTGGAAGATCAAGGACTACCTGCAGCACATCTTCGTCGCCGCCGACGAGTACGTCGAGCACCGCCCCTATCTGGCCATCGCCAACCTCAAGGTCAGCCAGGGGTACTTCTATAAGGTCATGAAGCGGGTCCGCGAGACGGCGCACTAGCGTCCGCGAATGCGAACAGCGCCGCGCCCTGTTGTGCCCTGTTCTCAATTCCGTACCGCTGAACATTCCGAAATCTTTCACTCAACAGTCGGTGTCCCTTTTTCCGTTCCCTTCAAGTGCCGCTTGAGGTTTCGGCAGCGCTTGGCACGCCCCTTGCTCTCCGGCGGGGCATGCTTCGTCGCCTGCGCATCCGTCTCTGTTCCGGAGTCCTCTGCGGACTCCTGATCGCCATGCCGACGGCGACGCACGCGGCGCCGGGAGGGGCCGCCCCCGCGGTGGCGGTGCAACCCTTCGCGGATGGCGATGCGGACGAGGAGAGTGCGCGCACGGCGCGCCTCGTCGGCCTGGCCATCGATGCATCGACCTCCTTTCGTGTGATCGACGGTGCGCTCGTGGAGGACGTGGGAAACTATCACGTCCCGGCGACGGGGAGTGCGGCGCTCGCTCAGGCGGAGGAGCGGCTGGCGCGAGCAAAGGAGCACTACTTCGCCTTTCGCACGCAGGAGGCGCGCGCAGAGCTCGACGCGGCGATTGCGTTGCTCGAGGTGCAGGATCACGCCGACGCCGGCGCGCTGCTCGTCGATGCATCCATCAGCCGCGCGGTGATGGCACGCGCCGCCGGAGAAACGGAGGAGGCGCGCGCCGCGCTGCGCACGGCGCTCGCGATCCATCCGACGCTCGATCTCGCCGCCGAGGACTATCCGCCCAGCTTGCGCGCGTTGCTGGGCGAGGAGCGCGCGGCGATGGGGCCGGCCACCGGCGCGCTGGAAGTGGAGAGCCGTCCCGAGGGGGCGCGCGTCTCGCTCAACGGCGTTCCGTACGGCGTGACGCCGCTGCGCATCGAAGGCCTCCCCGCGGGACGGTACGCCATTCGCCTGCAGGCCAGCCGCTACCGCCCGATCGACGAGACGATAACGGTGGCAACGGATGCGGAACGGACGGTGCGCCATCGCCTGCGCTGGGAACGCAAGGGCGCGAAGCGGGAAGCGGCGCGCGACGACGCAGCTGTTTGGGTCAAGCAGGGGCGCTGGCTCGCCGACCGGCTGCAGGCCGCGAAGGTCGTCATCGTCGACGTCGATCGCGACGGAGGCGGGCGGATCGCCGCGCGCGTCGTCGACGGCGCGAGCGGTCTGGGCCTCGCTCCGATCGTTGTCGACGGACTGCCGTCGGCGGGGGAACGACCGCAGCTGCTCGCCGCCCTCTCGCGGCAGGTCGCCGAGGGTCTCGCGGTCGATCCGGCCCGCGATCCGAAGCGCTTTGCCGAACCGGCGGGGATGGCCGACGCCGTCCACCTGGAGAAACGAAAAAAACCGCTCCATCGCCGCCCCCTCTTCTGGGGGATCGTTGGCACGGTCGTCGCGGGTGCCATCGCCGGCGGCGTGGTCGCGGCGATGTCGGGCGGAGGGAGCGATACCGGAAATGTGCGCGTACACTTCAGCGGTACGCGGTAAGAGGGATAAGGGGTAAGCATGCGCATCATGATCCTCATCATCTTAGCATCACTGGTCGCCTCGTGCGGAGGGGGAGCGGCCTCAAACGGTGATGCAGCGTCGCTCGCGATTCGCGTGGAGAATGCGGCGCCCTTCGATCCGAGCATCGCGCACGGGCGCATCGAACGCTATCGCGTGATGATCGAGGGCGAGGGGATCGCGGAGCCGATCGTCGCGGAGTTTGACGGGGGTGCGAGCGAGGGGACGATCGAGAACGTTCCCACCGGCGGCGATCGCCTCGTGAGCGTCACGGCGCTCAACGCGAACGCGCAGTCGATCCGCGCTGGCGAGGCGCCGGGCGTCCCGATTCATGGCGGGACGAACGAGGTGGCGATTGTCCTCGAGGCGGTGCCCATCTTCACCAACCTCGCCGAAGGCAACGTCGTCGATCGTGAGCGCCTCATCATGCGCATCCTCGCCGACCCGGCGCATCCGGTGCGCATCGTCGACGAGGTCGACGCCGCGGCGATCGTCCTCGCCGACGGCACCGAGGAGCGCGGACTCATTCAGATGAACGCCGCCACCGGCGAGGGGCGCTTCGTCCCCCAGCCGCTGGCGACAGGATGGCATCGCTTCACCGTGCGCGACGCGGAGACCGGGCGTGAGAGCGCGGCGCGCATCCTGCTCATCGACGGCGCGCGCCGTCCGGCGCCGCTGGTCGCGGCGGGGGCGGTGCTCACCGAGGGAACGGTACGGTTGCGGTAAACCGAGGAGGACTCCGATGCGAAGAGCGATCACGATGACGATCACGATGACGGTTCTGCTCGTCGGCTGCGGCGGCGGGGGTGGTGGCGGTGGCGGGGAGCTCCTCCTCGGCGACGCCCTCCCCGAGAAGCTCGCGGGGTTTGCCGACGGGCTCGCGCTCACGGCGACGCTCACCGATGCGGAGGGGGCGATCCATTCGGCGCCGGCCGAGGGGGTGCGCGTGGAGGGCGGGTGGCGCTTCGCACTGGAGTCGCTCGGCTCTCCGCTCGAGGAGGGACTCGTCCTGCGCGTCGACTGTGCGGTCGGCGAGGAGGCGGCGTCGCGCGCGTTTGAAACGCCGCTGCTCGTCGCGACGCTGCGCCTGCCGATCGATCGGCCGACGGGGGAGATCGCCTTCGACTCGGAGCGCGACGCGGTCGACTACGCGATCGACGACGATGGCGACGGCCTGATGAACGTCGACGAACTTCTCGCGCAGGTCGACCCGCGCGCGAGCGATAGCGACGGCGATGGCGTCCTCGACGGCAGCGATGCCTTCCCGGCGCTCGCGGCCGAGTGGCGCGATACCGACGGCGACGGCATTGGTGATAACGCCGACGCGGACATCGACGGCGATGGGCTCGCGAACGACGAGGAGTTGCTCATCGGGACCGACGTGGCCGATGCGGACACCGACGACGACGGCGTAGGGGATGCCGAGGACCGCTGCCCGCGAAGGGCCGATCCGGAGCAGCGTGATGCGGACGGCGATGGGCGCGGCGACGCCTGCGACGACGACGCGGATGGCGACGGCCTCTCCGACGCCGCCGAGGCGGCGCACGGTTCCGACCCGCTCGATCCGGATACGGACGACGACGGATGGGGTGATGGCACGGAGGTCGATCGCGGGAGCAGCCCGACGAAGGTGGATACCGACGGCGACGGCGTGCGCGATCCCGACGACTGCTGTCCCGCGACGGCGGATCCGGCGCAGGCCGATGCGGATGGCGACGGTGTGGGCGACGCCTGCGACGACGATCGCGATGGCGACGGCTGGGCGAATCATAGAGACAACTGCGCCGATGCGGCGAATCCGTATCAGGACGACGTCGACGCGGACGGCGTCGGCGATCCCTGCGATCCGGACGCGGATGGCGACGGACTTCCGGCCGATGCCGACAACTGTCCCCTGGTCAAGAACGCCGGACAGGATCCGACCGACGCTGACGAGGACGGCGTGCCGATCGACTGCGATTTCGACGACGCGGATGCGGCGATCGGGCGCGCGGCGGAGCTCCTCTTCGTCGACGTCGCGCACGGTGACGATACCGCGCGCGGCACGCGCGACGCCCCGATGGCGACGCTCGGTGCCGCGATCGCGCGAGCGGTTCCGCAGGAGCTCGGGGTGGCGATCGCCGCCGGGCGCTACGACGTGGCGGCGCTCTCGCTTCCCGCCGGCGCGCGTCTCTTCGGCGGATTTCGAAACGACGACGACCCGGCGCTGCGATTCTCCTCGCGCGATGTGCGCAGCGAGACCTCCGCGTACCGGGCGCTGCTGGTGCGCGACGACCTTCCGACGACGCTCGTGCTGAGTGCCGCGGGTATTCTCCTCGACGGCGTGCACGTCCACAACGAGGCGAGCGCATTCGATCCGATCGTCCCGTCGGCGACGCTGTTGATGACCGGCGGCTCGGCGACGATCGCGCGCGCGCGCGTCGAGGGCAACGCGGCAGCACTCCAGGCGTCGGCGTTGCGCATCACTGGCGGCGAGCTCGCGCTCACCCGTTCGATGCTCTCCGGCGGCGGACGCGACGCGCTCGGCGCGACGAGCATGGCGCTGCTCGTCGAGGGGGGTGCGGTCGCGGCGATCAACGACCTGCTCATCGCGGGTGCCGCGCGCTTTGCCACCGGGGTTGCACTGGAGGGGGGCGAGCACCTGCTCGCGCACAACACGATCGACGGGCGCTCCGGGAACGACGCCATCGGGAGCAGCGATGGAGTCGTTGTGCGCGCGGGCGATCCGATCATCGTCAACAACGTCATCGTCACCGGCGTCGGCCCGGACGGGGAGCCGCTCGCCTGTCGCGGCGCGTGGCCAGGGGCGGCCGCCTTTGTCGGCGGAAACGTCCTGGCGCGCTTCCCGGATGACCCGGCGGTGCCCCTCGTGCGCAGCTGCGATGGAACCGCATCGACCGATGCGAGCTTCTCCTTCGGCGATGCGGCGGTGACGGGAAACCGCATCTTCCGCGCGGCGGCGATTGGTTCGCTTTTGGCGGGGGACTACACGCTCGTCGGCGGCGGGGGACCCGGCGACGGCGTCGACGACGCGATCGACCCGGCGGATGTCGGCCTCGTCGTGGAGGAGGACTACGAGGGGCGCGCGCGTCCGGCGGGCGCCGCGCACGATGTCGGAGCGCAGGAGGGATGAGATGCGACGCGCGACCTGCATGATGACAGCGCTCTTTCTCCTCGTCGCGGGGTGTGGTGCGGCCCGGCAGCCGGTCGCAGAACACGCTCAGCCGAACGAGGGGATGGAGCTCGTCCCGAGCGTGCGCTTCGCGTTCGGCAGCGAGCGCGCCCTCGCGCGCGAGCGCTGGATCGTCGAACACAACGCGCGCTGGCTGATGCAGCATCCGGAGGCGGTGCTCGTCCTGGAGGGACACTGTGACGAACGCGGCTCTGAAGACTTCAATCGAGCGCTCGGCGATCGCCGCGCGCGTAGCATTCTCGGGGCGCTGATGCGGCAGGGGATCGCCGCCGAACGCCTCGTCGTCGTTTCGCACGGCGAGGCGCGGCCGCTCGACGGCCGCCGGACGCCGCAGGCCTGGGCGACGAATCGGCGCGTGGCCTTCGTCGCGCGCTAAACGCACAACGCGGGAGGAACGATGCGACCGATCACGACTCTTCTGATGACCATCCTGATCCTGGTGGCGTGGGCGCTGCCGGCCGCGGCGGCGAGCGTCCCCCCCTACCTCGTCTATCAGTCGCAGCTCTTCGACGACGGGGGGAATCCGATCCCCGACGGCCCGGTGGGGATCACGCTGCGGATCACCGATGTCGGCGGAGCGATCCTCTACGAGGAGGCGCAGACGGTCGACGCGATCGATGGGGCGGTCGCCGCGGTGGTCGGCGCCGGCGCCGCCGATCCGATCGGCGGCGTGCCCGCCGACCTCTTCGCGGGCGGCGCATCGCGCTATCTCGAGGTGGAGGTGGAGGGCGTTCCCCCGACGCCGCCGATGGAGATCGCCTCGGTCCCCTACGCCTTCTATGCGCAGGAGGCGCTGGGCGCTGCCGAGGGTGCGATCGACGGGCGTGCGATCGCCGACGGCTCGATCGGGATCGCCGATGTCGGCGCGGACTTCGTCGACGGTCTGGCGGCCGAGCTCACCGGCGGCGGAACGGCGGAGAGCTTCGTCGTGCGCGAGGAGCTGGAGACGCTCTACCGCGCACCGAGCGCTGCGGCAACGATCGGCGTTGCGCCGCAGTTCCTCCACTCGGGGGCGAACGACCTGCAGGGGGTGCTCGCCGACTTCGATCTCGCGATCCAGCGGCGCGACGAGCGGATCGCGGCCGAGGAGACGGCGCGCGTCGCGGCAGTGACGAGCGAGGCCTCGACGCGTGAAGGGCAGGATGGATTGTTGCAGGGGCAGGTGAACACGCTCAGCTCGGCGATCGGAACCGAGACCCAACAGCGCATTGATGCAGACAGTCAGCGCGTCCTGAAATCAGGCGACACGATGTCGGGAAGTCTCGACGTCGCCGGAACGGTGCGCGTTCGAACGGATGAGAAGGGAGTCCCTCAGGATCGAACGCTCTACGGCAATGCGCTCGTCCTTGCCTGGGGGTCGGTCGATGCAAATGGAACGCTTCAGGGGGGATTCAACTGTACGTCATCCCGGGACGCGAACAAGATCTATCACATTGCCTTCCTCCGGCAGGCCGCCGACGCGCACTCCTATGCGGCGGTCGTCACCTTTCACGATCAAGACGGTGATCCGAGCTACAACAATCCGATCATCTCTGAGAAGAAACGCAGCGGTTTCAAGGTTGCCTACCACGGC
>CAYPII010000067.1:0-12200 GCA_964410765.1 uncultured Myxococcales bacterium
CCAGGTGTTTCCGGAGGTTCGTGGCGAGCGGATCAGGTTTGCAGCGTGGCTCCGTCATACCCCTCCCGTGCCCTTGTTGTCGCACATCCGGAGAGAAAGTTGTGTGAATTATTGCGGGAGGATGTCCGGCATTGCAACCCCGTCCGCATGCGTGAAGCGGCCGGCCGGAAGGCCGGTGTTTGTCTGAATTCTCTTGAAATTATAACGGGTTACATTGCCAGAGCGGTTGTGGACGACGAGCTCCCGCAGCAGGTGATCGGGGCCGAAGCGCGCGTCGAGGGCGGTGTAGTGCGCGCTCCTCTTGCGCGGGACGAGGTGGAGCGCGGTCGAACCCTCGGGGATCTTCTCAAAGGATTTGCTCTGCGACACCTTGAACTCCTTCGCGAGCTTCGAGAAGCCGCCGAAGAAGTTGAAGGCCTCCTTGGGGACGCTCCGGTCGTTGGCGACGAAGGCCTGCACACTCGCCGCGTCGCCCGGCACGAAGACCCAGATCGTCTCGCCGTCGCAGACGTAGTGCTTCCCGCCCTTGTCCGCGTAGGCGATCCGAAACATCCCGCCCTTCCTGTATTCGAACGTTCCCCTCCGGGTGATCGTGCGCTTGAGGAGTTTGACATCGGTCTCCTGCGTGAAGTGTGCGGAGAGGTCCGCGATGCCGGCGTAGGTCTGCTCGATCGCCGCGATCTCGGACGCGGGCACCGACCCCTTCTTCGCCAGCGCCGATGAGGTGAGGAGAAAGCAGATGAGGAAGAAAAGGAAAATGCTGAGAAGCTTTTTCATGGGATCCTTTTGACCGTCATCCCCGAGTGCTTCAGTCGGGGATCCAGTCTGGTAGGCACGGGCTGGATTCCCGCTTACACCATGCGGGAATGACAACAATCGGCTATCCTTCCACTGCATTGACGAGCACCTGCCGCGGCTTGCTGCCCTCGGCGGGGCCGACGACCCCCTCGGCCTCCATCCGCTCGATCATGCGCGCCGCGCGGTTGTAGCCGATGCGCAGCCGCCGCTGCACCATCGAGATCGATGCCTGCTTCGTGTCAGCGACCAGCCGCACCGCTTGATCATAGAGCTCGTCGTCCTCGTCGTCGCCAAAGCCCCCCGGGCCGCCCGCGGACTGCTCGGCGAGGATCGCCTCGTTGTAGATCGGCTCGCCCTGTTCCTTCAGATGCGTCACGACGCGCGCGATGTCGGAGTCGGTGACGAAGGAGCCGTGGATGCGAACGATGTTCCCCCCCTGCGGCGTCATGAAGAGCATGTCGCCGTTGCCCAGCAGCTGCTCCGCGCCGATGCCGTCGAGGATCGTGCGCGAGTCGTGCCGCGCGGTCACCTTGAAGGCGATGCGCGCGGGGAAGTTCGCCTTGATCAGCCCCGTGATCACGTCGACGCTCGGCCGCTGCGTGGCGAGGATCAGGTGGATGCCGGCGGCGCGCGCCATCTGCGCCAGCCGCGTGATCGCCTCCTCCATCTCCTGGCTGGCGACCATCATCAGATCCGCGAGCTCGTCGATGATGATGACGATGTAGGGGAGGTGCCCGGTGTGCGCGACCGCCTCGCGGTTCTCGGCCAGCCGCGCGGCCGCCTCCTCCTCGGAGACGAGCGCCACCATTCCCTTCTTCACCTTCTCGTTGTAGCCCAGGATATTGCGCGTGCCGCTGTCGGCCATCAGGCGATAGCGGCGCTCCATCTCACGGATCGCCCAGCGCATCGCCTGCACCGCGGGCTTGGGCTTCGTGACGACGGGCAGCAGCAGGTGCGGGATGCCGTCATAGACGGAGAGCTCGAGCATCTTCGGGTCGACCAGGATGAAGCGCACATCGGCCGGCGCGCTCTTGTAGAGAATGCTCAGGATGAAGCTGTTGATCGCCACGCTCTTGCCCGAGCCGGTGGCGCCGGCGACGAGCAGGTGCGGCATCTTCGTCAGGTCCGCGATCATCGGATGGCCGGCGGCGCTCGAACCGAGGGCGAGTGCTAAGCGCGTGGAGCTCTTGTGGAACTGGCTGGAGGCGATGATGTCCTTGAGCCAGACGATCTCGCGGTCGCTGTTGGGGATCTCGATGCCCAGCGCCGCCTTGCCCGGCAGGTGCGGGACGATGCGCACGCTTCGCCCGCCGAGGGTGAGCGAGAGGTCGTCCTGCAGGTTCACGATCTTGCCGACCTTCGTGCCGGCCGCCGGTTCGAACTCGTACATCGTGATGACCGGGCCGGGATGGATCGCGGTGACCTTGCCGTCGACATCGAAGTCCTTGAGCTTCTTGGAGAGCAGGAGCGAGTTGGCCTTCAGCGTCTCCTCGTCGACCTCCACCTTGCCGCGCTCCGGCGCGTCGAGGAGCGAGAGCGGCGGCGCTTCGTACCCCTCCGCCGTCATCCGGTGAAAGGAGAGCTGCTCGTCGCCCGCCTTGCGGCGCTTCGCGTCGGCGCGCTTGAGGATCTTCGGGGCCAGTCCCGGCATCTCGGCGGTGGGTGCCGGGGGGCGCGGTGGCTGCGGGGATGGCTCGGCGCCGGCGGCAGCGCGCGCCTTGGGCGCGATCGGATCGAGCGTGACGACTTCGCCCTTGTCGCGCGTTGCAAAGATCCGCGGTGATGGTTCTGGAGCGGCGGCCGCCTTCGGTTCGCGCGGAGCGCGGTGGAAGGCGTGGCGCAGGCCGATGAGTTCCCGTCCGAAGCGCTTGGCGAGCGCCACGATTCCGGCGACACCGTGCGTGCCGATCCAGCGCAGCGCGCGTCCCAGGTGCGCGCCGGCGATGAGCGCCACGGTGCGAAGCCCCCGCAGGAGGGCGAGCGGCGAGAGGCCGGTGGCGAGCGTGAAGAAGAGCAGGAGTGCGGCGGTGGAGATGACGTAGGCCCCCGGCCGGTTGAGATAGGTCTCCAGCGTGCCGCCGAGCAGCCCGCCGATGATGCCGCCGCCGGCGATCGCGTGCCCGCGGATCGTCACCGCCTCGAAGCGCAGGTGGATGATCGCGGCGGCGAAGCCGATGACGCCGCCGTAGGCGAGTGCCTCGCGCACGCGCAGGCGGATGCCGCGACCGGAGAACTGCAACACGCTCGCGGTGAGCAGGACGACCGGCGTGAGATACGCCGAGAGGCCGAGGACGATGAGCAGGATGTCGGCCAGATATGCCCCGACGATGCCGCCCAGGTTGCGGACGTGCTCGACGTTGGAGACGGAGTTGAGCGCCGGATCGGTCGGGCTGTACGAGAGGAGGGCCAGTCCGGTGAAGACGCCGGCGGCGAGAAAGAGGATCGCGAAGATATCGCGGCGGAAATCGTGTGGCTTTCCCTTCATGGTGGGCGGCATGGGCGGTGCGTATCCTGACGTTGTTCTGGCGGCGCCAAATGGTCGATTGGCGCGAGTATACGCCGCAGAGGGCGCACTGTCAATTTCTGCCCGGATTTCCCGTCGTTGGATCGGCTAGCGGCCGGCGATGAGGGCGGTGAAGCGCTGGGCGAGCTGTGGGTCGAACTGCGTCCCCGCCCCCTTCGTGAGTTCGGCCAGCGCCACGTCGAAGGGGAGCGGCTGGGTCCGGTAGGGCTGCGGCGTGGTCATGGCGTCCCACGCCTCGGCGATGGCGAGGATGCGCGAGGGGAGCGGGATCGCCTCGCCGGCGAGCCCCTCGGGGTAGCCCTTGCCGTCGAAGCGCTCGTGGTGGTGGAGGATGGCACCCAGCTCCGTGGCGAGAAAGGGGGGCTCGCCGATGATCTGCAAGGCGAAGAGCGGGTGCTGTCGGACCAGATCGGTCTCGGCGGCGGTGAGCTTCGCCGGCTTCGTGACGATCTCCGGGTCGATCGCGATGAGCCCCGTGTCGTGGAGCAGCCCCGCGTGGTGGATGCGGCGGCACTCCTCCTCGCCCAGTTCGAGCGACTCGGCGAGGCGCTTGGCGAAGAAGGCGACGCGCTCCGAGTGCGGGAGGAGCTGTTTCTTCAGCAGCGGGATGTTGCTCACCGCCTTGAGCAGCGACTGGAAGTAGGAGCGCTCCGCCTCGCGAGCGATGCGGACGAGGCGTTCGTGAAGCTGGTCGATGAGCTGCCGGTTTTCGCGCACGCGCTTGCGGCGCGCCGCGATGTCGGCGGCGGTGCAGACCGCGCTGCGCGTCCCGCGCTTGGCCGCGGCGAGCGCGCCCAGAACCGTGCGCAACAGCTCCTCGGGCGTGCCGATGCGCCCGCCGAGCGCGGCGATGCCGATGCTCGTGCGCAACGCCTGCGACTCCTCCCCCTCCCCGACGCGGATCGCGGCGAGCGCCGCCTGCAGGCGCTCGGCGACGATCGCCGCAGCGGTCTCGTCGGTCTCCGGCAGGATGACGCAGAATTCGTTGTCGCCGTAGCGCGCCGGGATGTCGACGTCGCGCACCGTCTCGCGCACGAGCTCCGCCGCCGTCGCCAGGATGCGGTCCCCCTCGCGGTGGCCGCGCTTCTCGTTGATCGCCGTGAAGTCCTTCACGCAGATCATCACCAGCCCCAGCGGGCGGCCGTAGCGGTTGGCCTTTTTCACCTCGCGCCCGAGCATCTCGTTGAAGTGCCGGTGGTTTGCAAGCCCCGTCAGGTCGTCGCGGGTCTTGAGCTCCTGCAGGTGGCGCGCGGTGCGGCGCAGCTGCTCGTGCAGCTGCTGGCGTTCCAGCAGGTGGTGGATCGCCTGGATGAGCCCCATCTCCGCGAGGTCGCCGCGCGCGACGACGGTGCGCCGTCCGTTGAGGCGCTGGCCGTAGGCGCGTACCTCGGTGAAATCGTCGACGACGAGCACCGCCGGGCGGTCGGGAAGGGTGTCGAGCAGGTGTTCGAGCGCCGCCCCCGCGCAGCGCTTCGTGTCGACGAGGTAGCAGTCGCTCTCCATCGCGGTGAGGTCGGCGACGGAGGTCGTGCGCTCGATCGCGATCCCCGGATAGATGTGCTCGAGCGTCGCTTGGATCTGACGGGCTTCGTCATCGGTGGCGAGGAGAGCGCCGATCGCGAGTGGGCCGGATGGGGTGGCGCGGTTGTCCATAGGGAGGGGACCATAGCGCGATCGCTCGTGATCTTCAACGGTTATCGCCGATGCGGTTTGAGCGCTCACAGGTGTGAGCGGTTTTTCGGGGCGTGTGGAAACTTACGCATCGAGTGCTGCCGATACAAAAGGGGAACGGGAAACCATCGAACAAGGGGGAGACGTGAAGAAAAAGAGACAGCTGGTAGTCAACGTGGTCGTGGGGGTGGCGACGCTTGCCATGATCCTGGGCATGACGGGAAATGCATCCGCGGCGTTGAAGGATCGCGGCGGCATGTCGGGTGATGTCTGTTCGCGCGATGCGGATTGTGCGAAGGGCTATTTCTGCGGCGAGGTCTTTCTCCCGACCGAGGAGGGCATGGAGCCCGTCTCCCTCTGTTCGTCGGAGATTCCGGCGGAGGAGGAACCGGCGATCATGGGTGAGAACGAGCCCTGTCGGACGCTCTATGACTGCGCCGCAGGTCTCGAGTGTGTGTACTATGGAGAAAACTATACGAAGGGCGTCTGCGAGCGGCCGCCGCGTGATCTCTCCTGTTCGCTGGGCTCCGATTGCGAACCGGGCGAGTTCTGCAATGGCATCCTCCATCGGTGCGAGGTGAAGGGCGAGGATGAGGAGCTCTCGGAAGTCTTCATCGACACGAGTGCGGGTCGCTTCTGCCGCAGCGGATTCGACTGCGCAGTCGACGAGGAGTGTGACGCGCGAACCCATTCCTGTGTGGCGATCGAGGATCTCACCGTGGAGCAGCGGGAGATCAACGGCGTTCTTATCGATCGGGTCGAGCGACTCGTTCCGCTGAAGAAGCAATACCGCATCCTTCTTTTCTTCCGAAATGCGCCCGAGGCCGCTCCAGCCGTCGATGAACCGGAGGCCGATACGACGCCGGGCGAGGGCATCACGGATCCCGTCATCGACGACGTGGAGGGGATCCCCTTCGACTTCGACCCTTCGCTGGACAACACCGCGGACGGGGAGCTCACGAGTGCCGTCGAGGACATCGGCGATGGCGGCGGGTGCACGCTGGCCGGAGGTGCTGGCTCCGCGCCGCTGTTCACGCTGATTCCCCTCCTGGCGGGCTTCGCCCTACTCGGGCTTCGCCGTAGGGGCAAATAATATTCAATGATAACAAGTAGATATAAAGGTGTTTCGGAGCGAGGGGATGTTCACAGCTGTGAGCGGTTTTTGGGGTGCCGATGCAACTCAGGAATGCCTCCCGCTCGATAATAAGGGTGTGGGAACGGCGAACACTTATTGAGGGGGTATCAGATGAAGAACACGATTTCGAAGATCATCGGAGGAGCCGTCGTCGGCCTGGCGCTGCTCATCGTCCTTGCCGGCGCGGCACAGGCCTGGAGTGATGCCAGGGCGGGCGAGGCCTGCGAGTCGAGCAGTGACTGCGAGGGCATCCTGAGCTGTCGGCTCGGCGTCTGTCAGGCGATCTTGTGCAGCACGGACTTCGACTGCACGAGCGATGACGCCGTCTGTTGGGACGGCCTCTGTTCCGGCTACAGCTGTACGTTCAGCAACGAATGCCCCGGCTCGCACGTCTGCAATCGGGACAGCCATCGCTGCATGCCCTACAAGCGCGACTTCAGCTGTACGCTGAGCTCCGACTGTGAATCGGGCGAGGTCTGTCTCTCCGGCCGCTGCGAACCGGTCGATGAGTGGGATGTCGCCGGCGCCTTCGAGAACAGCAAGCCGCGTCCATCGCGCAGCTATTGTGACGAGACTTGTCCGATCGTGTCGAACAACGAATATGACTGCGTCAAGAGCTGTCCGAGTGGATCCATCTGCGACGGCCGCGATGAAAAATGCCGCACGCGTGTGAAGCTCGAGGAGGAACAGGAACTGATCGACGAGCTCTACGAGGACATCATCGAGGCCCGCGAGCAGGCGGCGCGCGATGCCGCGGAGGCAGCCGAGGAAGCTGCTGCCCAGGCGGAGGATATGCAGGATCTCTCATTCATGCCGATTAACGATGGCATCATCGATCCGGCTGACCTCTATGAGATGGATCGCTGGGAGCGCGTCGTCATCCTCAAGCGCTTCTATCAAATGCAGATCGATGAGGAGCCGGGGAGCATCCCGACGATCGGCGATGATGTCATCAGCAGTGAGGAAGATGCGTTTGACGATGGATTCTCCGGCGATTCCGACGCGCAGGAAACGGGCGGCGGCGGGTGCAGCATGGTGCCGGGTGCCGCCGGCGTTGCCGGCCTGGGATGGCTCATGGCCTTCGCCCTCCCGCTGCTCTGGGTGCGGCGGAGAAGCTGAGAACAGGAAAACAAGAGTGTCGTCTTTCGAACACTCGAGGGAGGTTTTATGAAGCGGACGATCATCACAGTCATGGCCTGTTGCGTTGCGGCACTCGTTGCACATACCGCGAACGCGGGCGGTTACGACCGCAGCTACACGTCCAAGCATCTCTCGTCCTATACGATCACCACGGTGGATTCCGGGAAGATCGAGGTGGAGGCGCAGCTGGCACAGGAGTTCGGCTCCGGCGCCTATCGCATCTCTTCGGACATCTACGAGTTCAAGGATTCGAACACGAAGCGCGGCAGCTACGTCCCGCCGCGCCTCTTTGCAAGAAAGGTGGCGAGCTGCACGAAGAGCGGAAAGACGCTCCGCTGTGCGCTCTCGATGACGGTCCCCGCCGAGGGGGCGCTGGAATGCGACGACCTGCATCAGCTCAACATCGATGACGACGGCGACGGCGACTGGGATCGCATCGTCTTCGCACGTGATGCCGCCGGACGGCAACTGGTCGACCGCTGCTACTCCGTGGGCCTCTGGATTCAGGATTATCTTACGAAGGAGAAGCGAAAGGTGCAGGGGATATCCTTCAGCGTGAGTGTTCCGCTGCATGACGGCTTTACCCTCGACATCTACCGCATGCCGGCGGCGGACGACACGGCGGAGCCCCCCGCGGACGAGGAGACGGATGACGAAACAAGCGACGATTCCGCGGGTGAGGATACCGCTGATGTGGATGATGAAGGGGACGATGGGCCGCCGTCGGAGGTCGATACCGATGGCGACGGCATCGTCGACGATGCGGACAACTGCGTCGACGTCCCGAACGGGGAGTGCGAGCTGGACGAGGAGGCCGCGCTTTCGGCGATCTTCAGCACGGAGGGTCCATACTGCATCTATGACGACGCCGGCGAAGCGATCGGCGGAAACCAATCCGACGTCGATCTCGATGGCGTCGGCGATGCCTGCGACCCCGACTTCGTCGCGGAAACCGATATCGATCCGAGTGGCACGGCGGAGCTCAGCGACGGCGGCGGCTGTGCTCTGATGCCGACAGGCGGCACGAGCGGCGCTGCTGGGAGCGCGCTGTTGTTCGCGCTCATCCTCGCGGCGGGTGTGTCTCGTCGCAAACGCGCCTGAGACAGAGTGACGAATACGATCGAACAAAGGAGACGACGATGATCGGTGCCGGAAAGATGAGTGCCATCGAAGCGGCGGCCCAGGCGACGAGGCAGGGGACCGTCGGCGAGAACGTGGAACACGCCTTTCGGTTGGCCGACGCCATGAGCGTCGCCTGGAAAAGACTTCGGGCGAGCGGCATCGAGGGGGAGCAGGCGCATGCCGTCATGGACTTCCTGCGGACAAAGTTTCAGCAGAGGAGCCCGAATGCGGCCCGCCTCGATTCCACCGTGAACACATTTCTCTCCGATCTGCGCGTGAAACAGTCGCTCTCGCAGTTCGAGGGATGGGTCGCGCAGGCGCGCGCCCGCGGGGCGGTGAAGGCCGATGCGCTGAACGCTGCGGGGCAAACGCTGCGCGAGACGATCAGCAGGGCGACCGGTCTCAAGCCGACCGCGGCCACCATCCTGGAGCGGGCGGCCTTCACGACGGAGCAGGCCCTGGAGAAGGGCGCACACTTCATCGCCAGAGGCGGCGATCTCTTTCGTCAGGCACGCCAGTACGCCCGTCAGGGCGCTGGTGCTGCGACCGCAGCGGCCGCCGCGGCGAAGCCGATCGTGGTGACGGGGGCGAAGCGCGCCGTCGGGGCGCTCGCCACGGTGAAGGGCGCGGCGGTGGGCGCCGCAGTCGGTGCATGGGCGCTGGCTGGCGCGAGCTACATCGGCTATACCGAACACGGCATCGATTTCTACGAGGAGGCCAGCACCTTCTGGGGCGAGGAGCTCGCAAATATCTGGTGATGTCACTCCATTGACGATCCGGCGGCCGTTTCTCGTCCTGAGAAACGGCCGTCTTGCGTTATGTTCCTAAGGATATGAATATATTCATGGAATTAACGATTCCGCGCGGCGTTCATTGGACCGTTTCTTGCATAATTTCTGCTTATGAAACGAACGAAATTGTGCTTCCTCATCTTGGCGTTCATTGCGGCCGTCGCGCTGCCCGCACCCGCGTCGGCGGAGGGCTTCTTTTCGGGAATCTTCTCGAAGAAGCGGTCATCTCCGGCGCTCGATCAATACCAGTCCGCTCGCTATGTCCTGTTGCGCTACAAGATGTGGCGCCCTCCCGCTTCGGATGTGGAACCGGTCCTGGGGGCCGATGCAATCGCCGAGGTCTACGTCTATTCGAACGGTACATTTATCCTGTGCGAAGGGCGTTGTGACGATTCGAGCAAGGTGCGGCGGGGCAACCTTGACGATATCGGTTTGGACGTCAATGCGAAGATCGCCTGGATGCGCATCGCGCAGGTGCACAAGCATGAAAACACTCCGGCGAAAGCGGGGAATGTCGTTGGGCGCCCGCCGACGAAGGAAGCGCTTCAGCAGAAGGCGCGGAACGAAAAGGAATATGGAAACCCGGAAAATGCGAAGACCTGGGATGCCCTCATCGCCGCAGGGGATCATTTTCGGGGCAAGGCGAACGGCGGTTCCGGAGCGGGCGCGGATGGTCAGGGGGTCTCTTCCGCCGATGCGGGAGCGAACGCTGGGAGCGGCATCGACGTTGGCGCCGGTGTGACGGAATCGCAGCAAAACACTGCCCCATCCGCGTCGGGTCAAGAGGGTACGGCTTCCGAGACGTCACAGGGCCTCCCCGGGGAAGAGGCGGCCAATCCTGCGGATGATGTCGTCACGAGTCGCACGGTCGATTCGGTCGAGCACGATGTCGACGGGAGTACGTGCATTACCTGGCATGACGAGCAGGGAAATACGGGGGAGACGAATGTCACGCCGGTCGGCGACGGGAGCTCGGTGGTGAGCACGATCGTCTACGACGAGAATGGAAACTATGTCGGAGACTCGGGCGATGTCGTCGAAGGGGATGGCGGTGCCGGCAGTATTCAGGAGGGTGACGTCTACGATTACCACAACGATGGCAGCGTGACGAAACGCGGCGAGGGGGAGGGCGACGGTGACGGTGAAGGTGAAGGTGAAGGAAGTCTCGCCCAGGGAGCGGACGAAGGAGGAGAAGGGGCGGCGCAGGAGGATGGCAAGAAGGGCGATGAGGGTGGTGGTCAAGGATCGGCGCAGGGAGATGAGTCCAGCGACGACGATGATGATGACGATGACGACGACGGTGACGACGGCGGCGAGAAGGTGGCGCAGCAGCAACCGGAGACAGAGGAGACGGAAGAAACAGAAGGAGAAGTCACCGATACGACCTACCCGGTGAAGGATATCGGATGGGGGGTGGGTGGCGGTGCGCCGCAGACGGAGAAGGGGAAACAGCGGGCGCGGCGCCAGGTCGAGGCGAAGCGCGGTCAGACCGGCATTGGCTATAACCCGGTCTCCGATTGGCAGAGCGGCGCAGGGGGGACGCCCGACGAAGGGGATGTCCGCAAGGATGATGGTCAGACGGGCAGCCCGGACGATCCCCGCGCGGACGATGGGAGCCCAGAGGGGGGCGGAACCGGTCGGATTACGCTGGGGCTCGACGCGTCGTCGATGCCGGGGTTTGGAGTGATCGATGCGCCTGATATCGGCGGTATCGGTGGTGGCGACGGCGGCGGATCGGGCGGTGGAGAGGGAGAGCCGCCTCCGATCGTCGGGCCCGGCGTCTCGCTCATCGACGTGCTGGCGCGCGATGCACAATCACGTCAGGCGATCTTCGAGTGGGTCGAAAGTTTCTCAGCGGTTCGCTGAACGATTGCCTCTCAATACGGAATCAGCTCGACCGCCATCCAGTCGATCGATTGGTGCGGTTCGGCGAGGAGGGTGCGCGCCGCCGCGAGCGGCGAGGCGAAGCTCTGCGGGAAGTCCTGTGCCGGGCCGAAACGCCGGCCCTGTTGCTGGGCGTTCTCAAGGGACTCGACGGCGTCCTGCAGTACCGCCCACCCCGCTGCGTCCTCTCCCGACAGATAGAGGGCGGTGCTGCGCAGCAGCTCCGCCTTGCCCAGCTGGAGGGGAAGAATGGCGCTCTGCGGGACCCGTCGCACGGAAGCACGCAATCCCTCTGCGAGTTGATCGAGCACGCCCAGCGCTGCATCGGCGTTTCCCTCGCGCAGATAGCAGAGTGCGAGGAGGAAGTGGGTATCCCGATTCGCTCGGCGCTGGGCGACGAGTTCCTCGAGCGTCCGTCGTGCTACGGCAACGTGGCCCTCCTGGTATTGATGATACGCGGCCGAGTAATCGTGCATCCCTCGTTGGAGCTCTTCGAACCGACCCATGTTGCGTTGGATCTCCTGAAAGAGCTCCTCGTTGTCGAGTGGGCTCTCCTCGTCGAGTGGCAGTTCGCGAGCGGGTGCGGCGATCTCCTGCAGCTTCAGCTGTGGGATGTGAGCTGGAGCATAACGCATTGTTTTGACCGTCATGGATCGACCTCCGTGGTAGCGCTGCGTATGGAGAATTATCGGCGATGGCGAGCGCTTGTTGCGAGGGGAGGGGAAAAAGCGCTCACAGCTGTGAGCGTTCTTCGACCTTCACACTCGTCAAGTGATTGACGATATTCTCACATTGGAGAGAATGCAGGAGGGGGCCGTGGGGGTGACATATCTATGTCACGGGAATAGTTCAATAATATGCCGACTTTTCGTGCCCGCCCTGGCACGGCTGATGCATTAAAAGGGCCTTGGAAAGCTTTCTGCGAAGGGGGCCGTATGAAGAAGCTCATGACACTCTTTCTTCTTCTCTTTCTCTTTCTGCCGGCGGTCGTCCTCGCCGCACAGGCGAAGGTCACGGGCAACCGTTTCAACACGGGGGCGCGGGTGCATGACGATGCGCGCGTCGACACACAGCTGTTGCAAAAACAGGGTCTTCTCCAAAAAGTGTGGGTGAATTGACCACTTCATAACTCCGG
>CAYPII010000068.1:0-11849 GCA_964410765.1 uncultured Myxococcales bacterium
GTGCATCAGCCGGTCCATGAGGAAGGCCGCGCGCGCCATGTAGCCGGTGTCCTCCAACAGCGCGATGCCCATGAAGAGCAGGACGATGTTCGGGAGGAAGACGATCACACCACCGACGCCGTCGATGATGCCGTCGACCACCAGCGACTTGAGCGCGCCGTCGCCCGGCCAGTGTTGTGCCACGAAGGCCCCAAACCAGCCGATGCCGCGCTCGATCCATCCCATCGGGACCTCGCCGACGGTGAAGGTGACCCAGAAGACGGCATAGACGATGGCGAGGAAGAGCGGGATGCCGAGCCAGCGGTTGGTCATCACGTTGTCGATGCGATCGGAGAGCTGCTGGCGATCGACGATCTCGCGGCGCACCACCTCGCGGTAGAGGCCGGCGGCGAAGCCGTGGCGCCGTTCCGCGAAGAGGATGGCGAGCACATCGCCATGATGTCCCTCGATCTGCGCCCGCACCGCCTCCACCTGCGCGCCGATGGCGTCGGCCTCCGGCACGCGCGCACCGAGGAGCGCCTCCGCCTCCGCATCGCCCTCCAGGAGCTTCATCGCAATCCAGCGGTCCTCGAAGGGGGCCATCCGGCCGGCGCCACCCGCGCGGATCGCCGCGGAGATCGCCTCGACCGCCTCCCCCAGCTCCTCGCCGTAGTCCAACTCGATACGCCGATGGGGTTTGCCGGCCGCACGCAGGATCGCCTCCTTGAGTTCGGGAAGCCCCTCCCCCGTCGTTCCGACGGTTTCGACCACCTCGCAGCCGAGGCGGTCGCGGATCATCGCGAGGTCGAGATCCTGTCCGGAGGCACGCGCGCGATCGCTCATGTTGAGGACGAGGACGAGGCGCACGCCCAGCTCCAGGAGCTGCGCGGTGAGGTAGGCGTGGCGTTCGAAGTGGTGTGCATCGACGACATCGACGACGACATCGGGGGATTCTTGTACCAGGAAGTCGCGCGCAACGCGCTCGTCGAGGGAAGCGGCCTCCAAACTGTAGGTCCCGGGGAGGTCGACGATCTCGACCGTGCGCCCGGCGTGGACGAAGCGCCCCTCCTTCTTCTCGACGGTCACGCCGGGGTAGTTGCCGACGTGCTGGCGCGTCCCGGCCAGCGCGTTGAAGATCGTCGTCTTGCCGGAGTTGGGATTCCCCGCGATGGCGATCGTGAGCGGTCGCGTCGTCACCACACCTCCCCCCTTCGGCCACCGCGATGACGACGCCCCGCGCCACAGCGCGACGGACCCAAGCCCTCCACCGCGATGTGCGCGGCCTCCTTCTTGCGCAGCGTGATGCTCATCCCGCGGAGCTTGAGCTCCATCGGATCGCCCAGCGGCGCCACCCGTTGCACGCAGAGGCAGCAGCCGCGCAGAATGCCCATGTCGATCAGCCGCTTGCGCAGAAGCGTCGAGCCGCCGATCTCGACGACGCGCACGCGCTGACCCGGCTCGATGCGATCGAGCGTCATCGTCATCGGTCATCCCCCTCCACCCGCTGGACGAAGCGCTCGAGCGACCGAATGGTGGCCGCGCTGACGTGGTGCTCGATCGCACAGGCGTCGCACTCCGCGGTGCGCGCGTCGACGCCCAGGATCTTCCCCAGGAAACGGCGGAGGACCGCGTGTCGGTTCGCGACGCGCACCGCCTCGCGGCGCCCCTTCGGTGTCAACGTCACCGCGTTGTACCGATCGTGATCGATCAGCGCGATACGCCCGAGACGCTTGAGCGCCCCGGTGACCGAGGGCATCGAGACCCCCTGGCGGCGGGCGATATCGCGCACGCGCGCCGCCCCCCCCTCGTCGGCGAGGGCAAGGATCGCCTCGAGATAGTCCTCCTGGCTCGCGGAGAGCGCTGTCGGCATCGTTCCTCCAAAACTTAGGCGGGGCTAACTATCGAAGGGCGAGGGGCTTGTCAAGGGAGCACCGCCGAAAACGGCCCTCCTTTCTTTGGCCTCCCGGCCTCCGTTCGGCTATAAGGGGGGATATGCGACGCATGCTTCGCTGGTTGGCGCCGGGGCTCCTCATCCTGCTCCTCGCGGGGAGTGCGGCGGCGCATCCCTTCGGGACGAAGATATGGGGACACCGCCTGCGGGCGGTCGCCCAACCGGAGGCGATCGCGATCGACTACGTCATCGAGATTCCGATGACGAAGCTCGCCCGCTTCATGGATGTCTTCAAGCGGCAACGCAACTGGGAGCGCCTTGGCCCGGAGGAGGAGGCGCGCTTCAACGACGCGCTCATGGCGCACCTCCGAAAGAACCTCGTGGTCACCGTTGACGGCGAGCGCGTCCCGCTCGAGTGGAATCCGCACTATGCGAAGGAGTCGGGGCGCGGCGAGGCGGGCTTCTTCGAGTTCCGCCTCCACCTGCAGGCACCGATCGCCGGCGACACCCCCAAGCACATCGATATCCACAACGACAACTTCCGTCTGCAGCGCGCCGTCTTCTCCAACGAGGTCCGCAGTTGGCCGGGTGCCACCGCCACCGAAGCGAGCGTCGCCTCCGGGATGGGGTGGGCGAGCGACGAGGGCCATCGGCGCATCGCCTTCACCTGGCAGCGCGGCGGCACGGGTACCACCGCTGCCGCGGATGAATCGCGCACCGCCGCCGAAGAGGACGCGCGCCTGCTCACGCTCCTGCGCCAGGAGATGACACCGCAACTGCTCTGGATCGCGCTCGTCACCGCCCTCTTCCTGGGCGGGGCGCACGCCCTCTCGCCCGGTCACGGCAAGGCGCTGGTCGCGGCGTATCTGGTCGGCAGCCACGGGACGGTCCGCCACGCCATCGCGCTCGGCGGCGTCGTCACGGCGACGCACATCGCCAGCGTCGTCGTCCTGGGGCTGGTGGGCCTCCTCCTCGCGCAGTACATCGTTCCCGAATACTACACCCCCTTCATCAGCTTGGGCTCGGGGCTCATCATCGTCGGCATCGGCATCTGGCTCCTCGTGCGGCGCCTCCTGCCGCACCGGCATCACCACCACCATCACCACGGAAAACCGCAGGAGGCCCCCTCCTGGCGAGAGCTCGTAGTGCTCGGCATCTCCGGCGGCATCGTCCCCTGCCCGACGGCGACCGTCGTCATGCTCACCGCGATCGCGATCGGCCGCGTCGGGCTGGGCTTCCTCCTCATCGCCGCCTTCTCCGTGGGGCTTGCCCTGGTGCTCACCACCGTGGGCCTCCTCACCGTCCGGGCGCGGCGTTTCGCCCTCCGCCTCCCCCGCAGCGAGCAGCTGCTGCGCTGGCTCCCGGTCGCCTCCGCCTGTGTCGTCACGCTCCTGGGCCTGCTCGTCATCTACCGCGGTTTCTGGGTCGAGTGGCGTGCGCTGCACTGACAGACTGTCCCCCGCAAGAGCGCGTCTTGACAGCCCTTGCCGGCATCCCCTATGAAGGGGGGAGCCCGGGGGAGGGAAGGGATTGTCGTGCGGGCGTTCACCGAATTTCGCAATCTCCTCGTCAAGGCCAGCGTCGTCACCCCCGACGAGGCCGCTGGGCTCGATCAGACGAGCCCCGAGTGGCGCCGCTACGTCGCTCTCCACGTCGACGATCCCACACAGGTCGATCGGATCGTCTCCTCCCCGGAGCTCCCCGACGAAATCGATCACATCCTCACGCTGGCGACGCTCAACTATTCCGCGCAGTACGTCCGCGCCGAGTTTCGCTCCTTCGATGCGCTGATGGAGCGCCTCCGCGAAGCGGTGGAACATGCGGATATCCGAATCAGGTCGGAATCGCAGTCGCAGGCAACCGAAACACCACCTCCTCGGCAGACGAAGGCCCCCCCCTCCACAACAAAGCGGAAGTCGACAAGCTCGCCCCCGATAGCATCGAAAACGAAACCAACGACGAAGCCACCGCGCCGAAAAAAAAGTTCTCATCGGCGAAGGATTCCAGAGATGCCTTCGGCGGAGGAGTTGCAATCGGGCACGGCCGACCCCCTCCAATACGTTCCGGCGCGTACGGCCCAGCGCGATCCCGCATTCGCCACGACGCCACAAAATCGGTACTTCCAGGAACGCGGCATTGCGCAGACGAACTACCGCAACTTTCGCAGTGGCTACCCCAGCGCGATCACGGCGATGGCCGAAGGTCTCGACCTCAACGCGGCGATCCTTTTCTGGCTGCACCGCCGCGAACAGCTCCAGGGGATCTACGGCGACGATATCCTCCCGATCGCAATTCAGGAGCAGGGGGAGCCACCGATCCTCGTCGGCGCCGGCGCACCGATCATCCCCGAGACCTTCGACAACCTCCCCCACGAGATCGACGGCATGCTCCTCGCGCTCGACGCCGAACGCCGGATCCCCGCTGAGGACCGCTCGCTCTACGAGCTGATCTACAACTACGGCCGCCGGCGTGAACAGCACCCCATCGTGGAGGGCTACCGCTTCAAGCCCGAGGCGTTGCCACAGGTCGCCGAGGCACTCGTCGAACACTTCGCCGACGACGAACATCCCTACACGGTTGACGCAATGGTGCAGGGCTTGCGCATCTTCTTCCAGGACGGCGTCGACGTCCGCTTCACCCCCCTCTGGCATGCGGGGCGGGAGCAAATCATCACCCCGCTCCTCTTTCCGGAGGGAGCGCGCATCTTCTCGGGCAAGGAGGAACTACCGACGATCCCCTTCGTCGAGTACCTCGCGGAGCAGGAGGGGGTGCTCCACACAAAGGCGCCCGTCCACGGCTTCATGGACTTCCTCCACGATGTCGCAAAGCGCCGTTTCACCAATTTCAAGGGGCGCATCGAGGACTGGGAACGGAATGGCATCCCCTACGGCATAATCACTCGGCTGAAGAACGATCGCGTCGTCGATTACGCCGCCGTCGACGCCATCGCCGATGCCCTCGACATTCCACGCGCACAGCTCTACTGGGAGGTCTACGGCAAACGCCTGCAAAAGCATTTCCCCATCGTTGAGATCGAATTCTCGGGGGAAGACGGCACGGAGCGCGGAACGATCGGAGCCCTTCAACTGCCGGAGCAACCCGCGGAGCCGGTGCGCCTGGTGCGCGCCCTCCTCGACCACGCCTTTCGCCATACCCTCTATCCCGCCGAGGAGGAGGCGTCGATCTACCGGGCGCTGCAATTCTGGCACAACCACCCGACGGAATACCTCCCGCGCGACGAGATCACCTACGCGCGCCTCGCCGACGCGCTGCTCGAGTCGTTTGACCTCGAACCGGAACCGACGCGCGACGAGATGATCGCGGCCATCAAGCTCACGCTCAACTTCATGCGCGTCCAGGAGTATCTCCCCATCGTCATCGGCGAAACATCGGCCATCCTCCCGCAGGGCATCGCCGAGGCGCGCCGGGAGGGCGAGCTTCTCACGCCGATGGATCGCGACCGCGCCTACGCCTGGCCGCTGGACCGCACTGCTGCCGCGCAGGCCCTCTGGCTGCGCCTGCGGAAAACGCACGAGACGAAACCGATGGAGCTGCGCGACGAAGCAGGGAAGGCGTTCGCGATCGGCGCGGTCGTCCTGCCGGAGGGATTTTCCGATTTCCGCTTCGATGTTCGCCGGGCGCTCATCGCCTTCAGCGGTCAAATGGAACACCAGTCGCTCCCGATCGCCACGCGCAATCTCCTGATCGCCCTTCTGCAGGGAAAGGAGCAGGGCTTCGCCGAGAAGACGCTGCGCGATCTCGCGGCGCGTTTGGCCACGACCGTCACCACGCGACCTCGCGCTCGCCTGCGCGAGAAGATGCCCGATGAGCTCCGCCCGCGAACGCTCTCCGCGGAGGAGTGGTACCGTGCCCTGGAGATCTTCACCGACGTCGACGGCATCGCTTCGGAGCTCCCCTTCTGGAACCCGACGGCCAACGCGCTCCACCTCCCGGAGTGGTATCGGGAACGATATCGAGCGGGAACGGAGACCTTCGGAACCGGCCTGCGAACGCGCCTCTTCGATCCCCGCATGATGACGCAGATAGTGCTCTTCGACTTCCTCTCCGGCCGCGTCGTCGTCCAGACCGAACGAGCGATCCAGCTCCACGGCGCTGCCGCCCTCCTTGCCGAGCTGGGCAAGCTGTTCACCGCGATGCCCGACGCGGTCAACCGCGACGTCCTGCTGCGGCTCCTCGAGACGATCGCCGCCGACCCGGCACAGTACGGCGTCGACGAGGAAACCCTGGTCGTGACGCTCGTGCACGCCCTCTGGACGATCGACCGAAGCGATGACGCGACCGGACGGCATCGCCTGCGACTCCTCCTGGAAGACCGCGCGTACGCGAATCTCACGCCGGCCCAGCTCGCCGCGCGCTTCAGCGAGAAGACCGTCTGGACGAGGTCAAACGTCCTGTCGAAGCTCACGCGCCGCATCCCCGAAACGGCGCCGATCGTCCGAAACGAGCGCAGCTCTTTCGTCACGCATCTCTACTCCGCAGGTGATACGCTCGACGAACTCGATAATCGACGGATGGACGGCGAGCCCCTCGCCACCACACTCCTGCAGGGGCGAAAAGCGATTCCCATTCGAACGGCTGCGGACCTCCAGCGATTTGAAGGCATCGACCAGACGAACTACCGCTTCCTCTTCACCGCGGAGGGAGGGCTCGGCCTGGCGCTCCCGCGCAACTTCGAACTGCTTCGCGCCACGGAGGATCTCCGGGCCGACGGGATCGTGCGCTTTTCTCTCGAGCGGAAGCGCATCCTCGTGGAGGGCTCGCCCGAGGAGATCGTGGAGGAGGAACTCGTCCCCCTCTTTCGAACGCTCGGCTTCGACGCCCGCATCGGCACGCGCCTACTCTACGATCCGGTCGTCGATGAGGATCCGGAGGAAGACCCGGAGGGGGGCAGCGCCGCACCCGCGTCGGGCGGCTCATCGACGCCGGCCGGCGGTGCGCAGGGGAGCGGCGGCGCAAGAGGCATGTCGCGCTTTGCCGGCTTCGCGGACGATGCGCCGGAGACAACGACGAAGACGATGGAGGCCTCAACCACCTGGTTCCTCTTGGGTGCGGACGATTCCGCCGAGGAGACGTTCGGGCAAAGGGGATATGCGATTGAAGTGCTGGGGGCACCGACTTCCGTGCTCTCAACGCCGCTCACCGGCCGCGCAGCTCCCCCGACTGCCCGATGACCGCCGCGCCAATGGAATCGCCCCAGACGTTGACGGTCGTTCGACAGCGGTCGAGAAACCAGTCGACGGCGAGGAGGACGCCGATCCCCTCCACGGGGAGCCCCACCGCCTCGAGCACGATGATCATCGTCACGAGCCCCGCCTGCGGAATGCCGGCCGCGCCGATGGAGGCGAGCGTCGCCGTCACGAAGATGATCGCCTGCTGCGCAAAGCCCATCTCGATGCCATAGAGCTGCGCGATGAACATCGCCGCCACCGCCTCGTAGAGCGCCGTCCCATCCATGTTGATCGTGGCGCCGATCGGCAGGACGAAGTCGGCCGCCCCCTCCGACACCCCGTTGCGCTCCTTCACCGCCTCCAGCGTCACCGGCAGCGTCGCGGAGCTCGACGCGGTGGAGAAGGCGGTGACGAGCGCCTCGATCATCCCCCAGGCGTAGCGCAGCGGCGAACGACGCGTGAAGAGGAAGAGGAGCAGCGGCAGGACGACACACGCCTGAATCGCCAACCCGATGAGCACGGTAAGCGAGTACTTCCCAACACGCGCGAGTTCCCCCAGAAAGGCCGCGCCGCCCCCCGTCGCTCCGAGCTTCGAGGCGACGAGCGCGAAGACGCCGACCGGCGCAAACCAGAGGACGAGGTGCACGATCTTGATCACCGCGTCGGAGAGCGTTCCGCAGAGGCGCAGGAGCACCCGCCCGCGATCGCCCATCGTCGTGAGGGCGCCGCCGAAGAGGAGCGAGACGACGATGAGCGGCAGTATCTTCGTCTCGGCCATCGCCGCAAAGATGTTCGGATGCACGAGCGAGAGGAAGAGGTCGACGAGCCTCGTCTCGACGCCGGGCCGCGCGGAAAGCAGGCGACCGGCGCTCTCGACCCCCACCCCGGGCTGCAGCAGATTGACCAGGACGAGTCCGATGAGGACGGCGATCGCCGTCGTGGCGAAGTAATAGGCGACGGTCTTCGCGCCGACGCGCCCGATACGTCGCACATCGCCCAGACTCGCCACACCGACGATCATGGAGAAGATGACGATCGGGACGACGATCATCCGCAGCGCGTTGAGGAAGAAGGTGCCGAGGAAGGCGACCGCTTCCATCGCCGGTCCCCAGATCCAACCGCAGAGCGCTCCGAGGAACGCGCCCGCGATGATGAGGATGACGAGGAGGTGCTGGCGCATCCTTGTTCTATAGTCAGGCCATCACAGGGGCGCAAGCGGAATGGTCTTCGGTGCAGACATCCTACAGTGGGGAATAGCCCTCGCGGACGTATTTCGCGGTAAAGCCATTGCCCTCGACGTCGATGAAGATCGGGTTGGCGAGTCCCCATGCGCTCGCCCCCACCTCGTCGCTCGCGTGAAAGCCCGAGAGGTCGGCCGGGTCGAAGGTCGCCGGCGGCTTTGCGGAATCGACGAGGGCGTTGGGCACGATCGGGAAGAGCGAGCGATAGCCCTCCGTCGAACGCGTCCCGCGCGCGAGCGCCGCCACCCACGTATCCTCGCTCACCTCGAGCGTCACGGTCACGCTCGCTGTGATCACCCCCTCCTCCTCCTTCCAGCTCTCCAGCGTCCCGTCGGCGAGGCGAAAACTCTTCGTCGGCTGATAGGTATAGCGCGGCAAGTGATAGGGCTTGTAGAAGGCCGCCGGATCGGCCGCCGTCCCCTGCATCGGCATGTCGGTGACGTCATCCACCGGCATCGGCTCGGTGTTCGCATAGAGCTCGATCGTATCGAACCAGGCCCACGAGGGCGCCGTCACGTCGACCGTGATCGTCGCCGTCCGCCCTATCACCGTCCCACCCATCGTCGCGCTCCCGCCCTCGCTCCCGGTCGCGCGCAGCATCACCACCGGTCCGGCGGAGACGGTCACGCGCCCGGCGCGGATGCTCTCGGCATATTCGTTCAGATCGATCGCCGTATGCGTCGTCCCCTGCCCATCGCGCGGATCGGTGCCGCTGGCGATGAAGTTGCGCGGCAGGCCGATCGGATTGGGCGCGCCGCGATGGCTGTCCGAGTCGGCGACCGCCGTCATGAGGTAGCCGAGGTTGAGGAGGTTGAACCAGGTCGGCAGCGAGCTGCGGAAGAGCTGCTCGTTGTCGTGCAGGTGCACGCCGACGACGAGCTCGAGCGCCTCGAAGCGGCCGGTCATCAATCCCGTCGTCCCGTAGGGATACGGGGCCCCCACGCCGTCCGCCGCCGGGAGACGCCGTTCGAGCGGATCGGCGTAGCTCGACAGCGGCGGCACGCCGAAGTCCTGCAGGTAGAAGGGGCTGGTCACCCATCCGGCGGCGAGCAGCAGCCCCGTCGGGTTGTCCATGATGTGATTGACCTGGATGACCGGAGTGCCTGGAAAATCTCGGCGGATGATGTCGATCGCCTCGTCGAGCGTCCAGCCATAGTCGGGCGCGGGCGAGACCTCCTCGCGGTCAGAATCGCTCCAGTCAAACGCCCCCCCCTCCGGGTCGTCCGGATCGGCGACGAGCGGATAGGCGTGGTAGTGCCCGTAGTGGTTCGGCGTCACCTCCTGCCCCACCGCCGTCCGCATGCTGCCGGACGGAATGAGCCCCTGCGACATCAGGCGCGAGACGACCGGCGCGTAGTCGGTGAGGTAGTCGTGGTCGGTCGACTGGAGAACGTCGATCGCCTCGGCCGCCGCGGAGAGGGAACGGATCTCGTGGTTCAGCTTCGAATCGGGGCTGGTCACCGAGTGCACGTGCAGGTCCGCGCTGATGTAGCCCGGCGTCGTCGCGGCGCGGCGGAGAATCACCTCCTCGATCGTCGCCGTCCCGCCGGCGGGGACCTCCACGACGCGCTCGTCGCTCGTGTATTCCGGCCCACGGCTGAAGACGAAGCGATAGGTCCCCGGCTCGAGACGAAACGACGACTCGCCGGTCATGTCGAAGGTCCCGAGCGCCGTCACGTACTTGAGGTCCATGATCCCGAAGAGCGGCTCCCAGTGAATCGTGGATCGGAAACGGCCGCCGCTGCCGACCTTGTTCGGGCTCGGATCCTCGCCGACGATCGTGAGCCGCGCGGGCACCGCTCCCCCCGTCTCCGCGTCGACGACCGGGCCGGCGAGGGCGACCGTCCCCACCTCACCCAGCGTGCAGGTGACCTCGATGGAAGCCTGCGTCGTGAGATCGATCTCGCCCGGATCGCAGCGTCCCGCCTCCGTCGTGCCGTTGAGGTGAAAGCCCGGCATCTCCACCAGGAGGGTGTAGCGCCCGTCGCCAAAGCGGCGCGAGGCGGCGTTCCCCCCGCTGGGGAGCTCCCCGGCGAAGCGGCCCGCGGAATCCGTGCGATAGGTGATGAGCGTCCCGCCACCGGAGACGACGGCAACCGTCGCGCCGGGCATGGCGTTGCCCGCAGCATCGACGACCTGCCCGGCGATTGAGCGCGTCGCGGCGCCGATCGCCGCGAGCCCCGCGTCGAGGACCGAGCCGGCCGACCCACCGCCGACGACGAAGTAGCTCGTCACGGTGCGGCTCGCCTTCTCCGGAATCGAAAAATTGATCTCCGGATCGCCGCCGACCAGCGGTGCGAGTTTCAAAAACTCCTCTCCGAAGAGGACGCCGGTCACATCCGAGTAGCTCACCGACGTGGAGGGAGAGACATCCCCCGTCTCGGGATCAGCAAACTGGGCAAAGTCGTAGAAGTAGCCGTAGGAGACGTCGACCTCATCGAACCCCACGTAGATCACCGCCGGCGTGTCGGCGCCGACCTGCGTCATCAGGTCGGGCGAGAAGCCGAGCTTGGGCACGAGCATCGAAACCTGCCCCGATCCGTTGAGGATGGTTCCCACGGGGAGCTCCACCGCTTCCTCCCCCTCGTTCGTGAAGGTCGTCTCGATCTTCACGGCGCGCTTCCCCTCCTCCAGTGTGAAGTCGGTGATCACCTCGACGGAGATCCCCTGCAGGTCCTCGTAGATATCGAAGGGATTGCGCCGGTCGTCGAAACGGTTGGAGAAGTCGATGCGCTGACCCGCGATTCCCTCCGCCACGTCGCCGATGAAGTCGAGGTCGAGGTAGTCGTAGACGTCGATGCGGCCGCGCGCGCGCAGGACCTTGGGCGACGACTCGGAGATCACCTCGTAGGTGTAGTTGTTCACGGTCCACTCGATGTTCACGAGGGGAAAGAGGGAGCCAAAATTATCCTGGCCGGCATCGTTCGCGCGCACGAGGTCGGCGTCGATTATATTTCCGCCGAACGAATTGACGCCGGCGTTCTTGCGCGGCTTCTGGATGATGACGCGGATGAGGTCGTTGGCGAGCAAGACGTCGCCGATGCGCCCCTGGGCGACCGGACCGCCGATGAGGTCGCCCTCGTCGTGGATGGTAAAGGGCGTCTCCGGATACTCGGAGAAATGCGGGTCCATCGGGGCGCCGCCCCCACCGTTACACGCTGCGGAGAGGAGTCCCACGATCAGGATGATGACTGGAAGTAAGATGCGTTTCATCGCGCGCCGTTCATCTTTCGTCGTTCGTCTTTCGTCGTTCGGAAGAACACACCTGAGGAACGACGAACACCGAACGACGAACGACGGTATTTTCCTGTTCAAATGCCAGTTGTTATCGGTCCGGCGCCGGAATTGTTTCGCCCTATTTCAGGGGGAGGGCGATGGCCAGGCGCGGAGCAGCGCAGTCCCGACCCGGCGCGTCATGGGGCCCTCCAACCTGCTAGAATTGCAATGATTTTCGCGAGCGGCGGGCGCCGAACCCCTTGACCTGGTGCTTTCCTTCACGGTATGCACCCCCTGCTGAAACTCATCGGCGGCCAGACCGCACAAGGAGGC
>CAYPII010000069.1:0-11654 GCA_964410765.1 uncultured Myxococcales bacterium
CTGTCTGGCCATCACCGGGTTCATTCTGTTGATGATGCTGGGAATTTCGCTGAGCTCTTCGGAGCTCGTAAAACAGGCCGCTTTTTCGATCTAACAGTCCGTCGGACCATCGGACCATTATGCGCGTCATCGCCGGCACCGCAAAGGGGATGAAGCTCGTCGCACCCGCGTCGGATCGGGTGCGCCCCGCACTGGACCAGGTCAAGGAGGCGATCTTCAACATCCTCTTCGACGTGCGCGGCGCGGCAGTATTGGACTGCTTCGCCGGGTGCGGTTCGATCGGCATCGAGGCGCTTTCGCGCGGCGCGGCGTCGGCGGTCTTCGTCGAGCGCTGGGGCCCCGCGGCGGCGAGCATCCGCCGCAACCTCGAGCACACGCGGCTGGCCGAGAACGCGCGCGTCCTCGTCATGCCGGTCGCCCGCGCCATCCCTGCGCTCGCCCGCGAGGGGGCGCGCTTCGACCTCCTCTTCGTCGACCCCCCGTACGAACAGGGCCTCGTCAATCCAACGCTCGCAGCGCTCGCCGCATCCGATCTCATCGCCGACGAGGCGCGCATCATCGTCGAGCACCATCCGAAGGAACCGGCGGAGGCGCCGCCGGGGCTCTCCTTGACCGACACCCGCAAATATGGTCAAACGCGAATAACTTTTCTCGCAAAAGAATAATCCATATTGCCAGCAACGCGAGAAACGCCAGCAACGTTGAAACATAAACAGTTTGCGTTGCTTGCCTTGCTGGCGCTGCTTGCCTTGCGGGCAGAAGGGTTCTCACGATGGACAAGGCAGCGATCTGTGCGGGGAGCTTCGACCCCCCGACCAACGGACACCTCAACATCGTCAATCGGGCGCTCAAGATCTTCGACCGCCTCATCGTCGCCGTCGCGGTGAATACGCGCAAGGAGCCGATCCTCGCGCCTGAGGAGCGCGTCGGCATGCTGCGCGAGATATTCCGCGATCACGCCAACGTCGAGGTCGACGCCTTCGAAGGGCTGCTGGTGGAGTACGCGCGCGGCCGCGGCGTCCACACGATCCTGCGCGGCCTGCGCACGATGGAGGACTTCGAGTACGAATCGCAGATGGCGCTGGCGAACAAGACGCTCGATCCGGAGATCGAGATCCTCTACATGATGACCGAGGGCAAGTACGCGCACCTCTCCTCCTCCATCATCAAGGAGATCATCACCTTCGGCGGAAACGTCCAGGGGATGATCCACCCCGTGGTCGAGGAAAAGCTGCGCGAGAAGCTGGAGAGGAGCAAGCGGTGAAGCTTTCGAAGCGAGTTCAGGAACTGCAGCCCTCCGCCACGTTGGCGATGGCCGCGCGCGCGCGCCAGATGCGCGCCGACGGCGTCGACGTCATCAGCTTCGCGACCGGCGAGCCCGACTTCGTCACGCCCGCGAACATCTGCGCCGCAGCGAAACGCGCGATCGACGCCGGCGAGACGCACTACACCCCCACCGCGGGCATTCCGGAACTGCGCGAGGCCATCCGCGGCAAACTCGTGCGCGACAACGGGCTCGACTACGCCGACGACGAGGTCACCGTCACCTGCGGCGCGAAGCAGGCGATCTACAACGCGCTGCAGGCGCTCATCGATCCGAACGATGAGGTGCTCGTGCCGGCGCCCTACTGGGTCTCCTATCCCGACCAGGTGCGCCTGGCCGGCGGCGCGCCGGTGATCCTGCCCACCGACGAGACGACGGCGTTCAAGATCACGCCGGATCAGCTCCGCGACGCGATCACCGAACGCACGCGCGCGATCCTCCTCTGCTCCCCCTCCAACCCCTCGGGGAGCGCGTACACGCGCGAGGAGCTCGCAGCACTCGGCGCGCTGCTCGCCGAACGCGAGATCGCGATCATCTCGGACGAGATCTACGAGAAACTCGTCTACGACGGCTTCACGCACACCTCCATCGCCGCGGCGCACCCGCCCGCGCGCGAGCGCACGATCCTCATCAACGGCGTCTCCAAGGCGTACGCGATGACCGGCTGGCGCATGGGCTACGCAGCGGGACCGGCCGCGGTGATCAAGCGGATGACGATGCTCGCCGGGCAGCAGACGACGGGGCTGCCCGCCTTCGTCCAGGCGGCCTGCGTGGAGGCACTGACCAACGCCGACGACGAGGTCGAAAGGATGCGCGCCGAGTTCGCCGCGCGCCGCGACCTGATGCTCGAACGCCTGCGCGCCCTCCCCGGCGTGCGCTGTCACGTCCCGCAGGGGGCCTTCTACCTCCTGCCCAATGTCGAGGCCTTCTTCGGCGCGCGCTGGCGCGGAAAGCCGATCGACGACGCGACGGCGCTGGCGGGGATGCTCCTGGAAGAGGCGCGCATCGCGGTCGTCAGCGGCGATCCCTTCGGCGCCCCGGGGCACATCCGCCTCTCCTACGCCACGTCGCGCGAGCAGATCGAGGAGGGGGTCCGTCGGATGGCCGAGGCCCTCCGCGGTTTGGAAGGAATTTCAGGCAATTCCCCCCGTTGACACATCCGCAGCATGAACGGCGGCCCGGTGCGTGACGCGTCGGGCCTTTTGTCGTCCGGCCGGCGCCCGTAGCATCGCGGTCAGGATGGGAACCGCCCGCGTTTCGGGGGAGACGACGGGACGCAACTTCGGGTCCCCGCGGTGCCGATCCCGAGGGCTCGACGGGAGGATCCCATGAAGACCGCTCGCCATCGATTGCAACAGGGCATCCGACGCGATCTGCTGCACGAACTCGAACGCTTCGCCGATCGGATCGAGACCCCCGAGGGGGATCTCCGGGAGCTCGTCCGCATCACCCTCGACGACCTTTGCCGCGGCTTGCGACCCGCCTCCGCCCCGCCGCTCTTTCGCTACGCGGGCACGAGGAAAAAGAAGCAGTCGTTTCAAAGGGTTGTGCCGAAGACCGCTGTCTTCACTTTTCCGCCACGCCGGACAATTCCCCCCCGCCCCCATGCCGATAACATCATTAGAATGAAGCGGCACACCCGACAATCCCTCTCCCTTCGGCTCCTCGCCCTGCTGGGCGGCATCGCCCTCTCGGCGATCCTGGCCGGCTGCAGCGGGACACCCGCGACGGACGCCATCCTGGAGGCGAGCAGCGGCGACGAGATCGCCGCGGACGAGAACACCGCTCCCTGCAACCCGCTCCTGGAGGAATGCGCAGCGGAGGAGAACGCCGCCTGCAGCGACCTGACGGCGGAGGCGAGCACCCTGGAGGATCGCCTCGCACTCCTGGAGGACGAACAGGAGATGCTCGAGGCGCAGCTCCTCGCCGCCACCGGCTCCCAGCCCTGCCCGACCGAGGGCGCCTGCGCCGATGTCCGACGCGCCGGCGAGCGCCAGCTGCGCCGGCTCACCGCCTGCCGCCGCGAATATGAGGATCTGCAGCGCGAGGAGGCACGGCTGCGCACGGAGATCGACGAGCGCCTCGACGGTTTCGAGCACCGCTGGGCGCACGCGGAGGAGGTCGCCGAGCAGCTCGCGAAGAAGGGGGAGCATGCCGACGCCTACCGCGAAGCGTGCGAACAATCGATCGAGAGCGCCGTGCAGGTGACGGATGGGATCGACGACGACCTCCCCGAGGCATCGGAGGCGCTCGGCGACGCCCCGTCGGAGGAAGCGCCGGGGGCGCGGGAACACTCGGTCACCGTCGAACTGGATGTCGACGAACGCGCGACACCGAACTCGATCGACGTCGAGGGGGTGGAGGCCGACAGCGCCTGCGCCGATGTTGCCGACCATCTTCTCGATCTGCGCACGAAGGTTGCCGCGATCGAGGCGGAGAACGCTGCGATCGAGAGCGACCTCGCCGAACTCACCGCCCGCCGCGACGCCGCCTGCACGGCGACGGGCGGGACGTGCACCGACATCGAAGCATGGGCAGCGGCGATCGACGAACAGCTCGACGTCTGCGAGGCGGGCCGCGACCGACTCGACCCGGAGAACGAAGAGGGAACGATCGCGGAGCTGGAAGCGATCCTCGCGTCGCTCGGAAAGGAAGAGAGCATCTCGACGAGCTGGGCGGACGCCCTTCAGGAGTGCGCCAATCAGCTCTTCGACCATCGCACATGGGCATCGGGTGAAGAGGGTGTCTTTCTTCCCCCGATCAAGGAGGCGCAGAAGACCCCCGGCTTCTTCGGAACGGACAAGGAGAAGAGCGTGCCCTATCGCCTCGCCTGTCCCGAGGGCTCGGTCCTCGCCGGCCTCGCCTTCCCTGAGGGCAAGCTCACGCAGGCAAACATCCTCTGCCGACGGTGGTCGGCGGACGCCGGCCTCTCCACGCAGACGAGCTGGGCCGGCCGCGCGCCGAGCGAAGCCGCCCGCGGCCTGCTCGACAATCAGCTCTGCCCCGCCGGCTATGCGATCAACGGACTGATGGGACGCTCCCGGAAGAAAGGGGGGATCGCCGCCCTCTCCACGACCTGCGTGCGCGTCGGCACGCGCGGCGTCGAGCTGATGCGCGCCGGCGGCGGCGACACCGCCCCGCTCACGATCTACCACAGCGCCGTGACCGACCGCGAGCGCCCGACCGCCGGGATCGCCTCCTGGGGTGACGCGCCGAACGTCTGGAACGTCGACGTCTACCGCATCCACTACAGCACCCCTCTCGCCTGCCCGGGGCGGGCGGTCGCCCGCGGAATCGCGGGGCGCTCCAAGAAGGACCGCGTCCTCACGATGCACCTCCTCTGTGACGCCTTCGAACACGGGGAGCTCGTCCAGCCCATCGCGCACAGCGTTCCCGCGACATGGGACGACACCGACATCGCCCTCCTTCCCGACGATCTCTTCGAAGCGCTCACCACCGATGAGAAGCACCTGCTCGCATCATCGCCGGCTGACAACACCGAGCTGCAGGGCTGGTCGAACCTCGCGATGGTCGGCGTGCGAATGAAGCGTGGCAACAACCGCGTCTCGGCGATCGCTCCGATCTTCGTGCAGCTCTCGCAGGCCTGGAAGCCGGTGCGCACGATGCACCACCCGCCGGAGTCGGAGACGATCAACGGGGAGACGGAGGGGGGGAAAGATGTGCGCGATCTGCTCTGTCCGCCGGGGCACGTCGTCACCGGGACGGCGCTGAACAACGCCTCGCGCCACCTGCTCGACAGCATGGGGCTGCGCTGCAGCCCGCTCGTCGACGGCGGCTGGGCCGACCTCGACCACAGCGTCTGGACGCGCCTGCGACCCAAGCAGATGAATCCCCCGCTCGCCCTCTGCGGCGGGGACCGCGGACGAAGCCGCTCGATCGCCGTCGGCCTGGAGGGGACGCCGGCCGATGGAAAGGAGAAGGCCAAAAATCTCTCCCACAAGCTCGGCCTCGTCTGTGCGGAGCTCCACGCGATCGGCCAGACGATCGCCGCGGACGACGGGAGCATGAGCGACGTCGAATACCGCCGCCGCCGACAGGTCTGCTTGGAGGAGGGGTGGCCGGTCAGCTCCCTGCAATCCTGCATCTACAACCCGTCGCGTTGGGAGTAAAGACAAACGCGGAACCGCTTCACGTCGTCCCGTTCTTCTGATTGTTTCGATTGTTCTTCCAGAAACGAATGTGATGCATCGCCCACTCGTGCACGTCGTAGACGGCGGCATAGAGGCAGGGGGTGACCAGCAGCGTGCAGCCGGTAGCAAAGACCAATCCCCACCCGATCGCCAGCGCCATCGGCTTGAGAAAGGGGTCCGATCCCATGATGCCGTAAGCGACCGGCAGGAGACCCAGCACGGTCGTCACGGTCGTGAGGACGATCGGCCGCATGCGCAAACGCGCCGCCTCGATGATCGCATCGCGCATCACCAGGCCCTTGGCCTGCGCCTTGTTCGTGAAGTCGATGAGGACGATCGAGTTGTTCACGACGACGCCGGCGAGCCCCACCGCGCCCATCATCGCGAGGAAGCTCTTCGGCTCGAGGTGGAAGAGGAAGGCCCAGACGATGCCGATGAAGCCGTAGGGGACGGCGAGCAGGACGATGAGCGGCTGCAGGAGCGAGTGGAACTCGAATGTGAGGATGATGAAGATGACGAAGACCGCCATGATCATCGCCATCTTGAGGTCCTGAAAGGACTCCTGCGTCCGCTCGTACTCGCCGCCGAAGTCGAGCGTGACGCCCGGAAAACGCTCGCCCAGATCGGCGAAGCGCTCGACGACCGCATCGTGCACGCTGGTGGCCGTCGCCTGATCCTCGTCGACGTTTGCGGTCACCGTCACCGTGCGTTTGCGATCGTGGTGCCGGATGGCGTTGACGCCCGGCGACTCTTCGAAGGAGGCGACCGCCGTGATCGGCACGAGGTGCCCGCCGGTGGTGGGGATCATCACCTGCTCCAGCGCCCCCTCGCGGTAGCGCCAGCGGTCGGGGAAGCGGACGCGCACATCGACCTCCTCATCCGACTCCTTGATCGTCGTCGCGATCGCCCCCTCGAAGGCGGTGCGCACCGCCAGCGCCACGTCCTCCACGCCCAGGTCGGCGCGCGAGGCCTGCGCCTCGTCGACGACCACGCGCAGCTCCCCCTTCCCCTCCTCGTAGTTGTCGCGGATGTCGGAGACGCCCGGAATCGAGGCAAGGAAGGCCTTCATCTCGTCGGCGATGCCGTCGAGCTGCTCCAGGTCGTCGCCGCGCACGCGGATCTCGACCGCTTTTCCGACCGGCGGGCCGGGCCGGACGTTCTCGAAGGCGATCTCGGTGAAGCCCTCGATTCCCTTCGAGCGTTCGCGCAGCCGTTCGATGATCTCATCCGAGGTCATCTCGCGATCGGTCGCCGGCTTGAGGAAGACGGCGATCTGCCCCATATGGCTCGCGCGCTCGCCCCCCGGATCGCTGTCGTCGTCCTGCTGAACCCCGACCGCCGTCACGAAGTTATCGAGCTCCGTCTCTGGCAGCTGTGCGACCAGCCGCTCCAGCGGGAGCATGAGCTCCTCCGTGACCTCGACCTCGGTGCCGATCGGGGCCTTGACCCGCACGAAGAAGGCCTCGATGCCGCGCTGCGGGAAGAGGACATAGGGGAGGATCCCGAAGCCGACGTAGAGCGAGACGATCATGAAGAGGACGAAGCCCCCCACCACCTTCCAGCGATGACGCACCAGCCGCTGCAGGAAGCGCACATAGCGCTCGATCAGGCGCTTGAACCACCGATTGAAGGCGTCGAGCTTGAGACAGGCGGCCGCCTTGCAGCGCGGCAGCGATTCGGCCGAGACGAGGTGCGAGGGGAGGATGATGAAGGCCTCTGTGAGCGAGGCGAGCAGCGCGATGATGACGACGAGCGGAATATAGAGGACGAACTTGCCGATGATCCCGCCCATGAACATCAACGGTGCGAAGGCGGCGATGGTGGTGAGCACGCTCGTGGTCACCGGCTTCCAGATGTCGCTGGCCCCCTCGATGGCCGCGCGCACCGGCGGCATCCCCTCGTCGATGAGCCGGTGGACGTTCTCCGCCAGGATGATCGCATCGTCGACGATCATGCCCAGCACCATGATCAACCCGAACATGGTGAGGAGGTTGATCGTCACCCCCGACCAGTACATGACGAGGAAGGTGAGGAGGAAGGCGATGGGGATGCCCAACGCGGTGACGATCGCCGCGCGCGAGGAGAGAAAGAGGAAGAGGCAGATGACGACCAGGACGATGCCGACCCACCCGTTGTTCACCAGCACGTTAAGCCGGCGGCGGACATAGTAGGACATGTCGTTGACGAGATCGACCCGAATCGCGCCCCCCTGCTGCGCCTCGTACTCCTCGGCGATTCGCTTGATTTCGTCGACCGTATCGAGAACGTCGGCGCGCTCCTTCTTCACCGCCACCAGGTTGATCGCGCGCGCGCCGTCGGTGCGGCTGATCGTCTGGAAGGGCTCGAAGGTCGCCGTCACCGTCGCGACATCCTCCACCTGCACCCAGTGCCCCAGCTCGTTCGCGCGCAAGACGACCTTCTCGATCTCGGGGGCCGTGTAGAACTCGCCGGTCGTCCGGATGAGTTTCTCCTTCGGGCCGATGACGACCGTCCCCCCGGGCACGCTGACGTTCCGCTCGGCAAGCGCGCCCACGATCTCGGCGAGCGAGAGGCGGTAGTCAGCGACCTGCTGCGGGTCGACCTCGACCCAGAACTCCTCGTCGCGCCAGCCGCTGCGATTGACCTTCGCGATCCCCGGCATGTCCAGCAGCCGGCGCTCGAGGACGCGCGCGTGATCGATGAGCTTGTGCTCGGGGAGGTTGCTCGAGAGCGAGACCTCGACGACCGGGCGATTGCGCGACTCCAGCTCGATGACGACCGGATCGTCCTGGAGGTCTTCGGGGAGGTCCTCGGCCCGGTCGACGGCGCGCTGGATGTCGTTGACCGTCTTGTCCTTGTTCGGCGCATCCGGCTCGATCTCGAGCGCGATCGTGGAGAGCCCCTCGAGCGAGACCGAGGTCATCTCCTTGATGTCGGCGACCTCCTTGAGCTCCTTCTCGATGGGGATCGTGATGAGCTTTTCGATCTCCTGCGGGGTCGAGCCGGGATAGGCCGTGTTGACGATGACGATGTCGAGACTGATGTTCGGGAATATCTCGCGGTTGAGGCGCGTCAGCGCCATGATCCCCGCCACGACGATGAAGATCGTGAGCAGGTTCACGAAGAGGGGCTGCTTGACGGAGAATTCGAAGAGTCTCTTCACAGTCAGTCTCGCGTCTCGGCGGACGCATCCGCATGATTTGGTGATGCACTCGAGTCATCCCGTAGCGCAGAGCGCGCGAGGGTCCCCTCGGCCAGCTCCAGGTCGAGCAGCGACGTGGCGTAAGCCGTCCAGGCCTGCACGAGTGCGATATCGGAGCGCACGACATCGTCCTGGTAGAGGACGATCATCTCCGAGGAGGAGCGCCCCTGCCCATACTTCTGCATCTCCAGGGCGAGCTTCTTGTTCTGCAGTTCGCGCTGGCGGCGTGAGGCCTCGACGATGACGTTGCGCGTTCCCAGCTCCTCGGCCGCCGTCGTCACCTCGTTGACCACCTGGTTCTCCACATCCTTGAGCGCGTAGATGGCGCCCAACTTCTCGGCCTCCGCCCGTCGGGCGCCGGCGCGCGCCGCTCGGTTCTCCAGCGGAACGCTGAAGGACATGCCGACCGTCCAGTTCGGGCTGTCCATGTCGCCCGCCGCCGTCCAGTAGCGGGGATCGATGTCGTTGAGCTCCAGCGTGGAGTAGACGTCGAGCATCGGCCAGCGCTTGTTGCGCGCCACCGCCAGCTTCACCCGCCGCCGCTCCAGATCGCGCAGCGCCGCCTGGTAGTCGCCGCGGTGCTCAAGCGCCCGCCCCAGGCGCGCCTCGTCGACCGGGCCGGTCCCCGACAGCGCCGGCGCCTTCTCGGTGGCGCGCAGGGCGACCCCGGGATCGAGCTCCAGGTCGCGGCGCAGCGTCTCGGCATAGGTCCGGTCCATCTCCTGAAGGGCACGCAGCTCGTTCTGGCGTCCGATGAGGTTTGCCTCGGCAGCGAGGACGTCGGTCTCCTCGGCGATCCCCAACTTCGCGCGCTCGCGCGTCGCGTGGAGGAAGTCGCGCGCCACGCGCACCGATCGCTCCTGCGACGCGATGTGCTGGCGGTTGAAGACGTAGGTCCAGTAGTCCAGCAGCGCCCGACGCACCTCCACCTGGATGCGGCGCAGCACCTCCTCGTCGACCGCCCCCGAGAAGAACTCCGCCTCGCGCACACCCGCGCGGTCGTTCATGCCGAAGAGGTTCTGCATCAGCGGCTGATTGAGCGAAAAGCCGATGATCGGCTCGTAGAGCGGGGTCGCGGGGATCACCGGCACGCCGCCGACGTTCGAGCCGAAGGTCTTCTCGCGGGTGTTGTCGAAGGTAAGCCCCAGCTCGGTGCCGCTGGGCAGCTCCTTGGTGAAGCCAACGTTCCAGATCGTGGTATCGGTGCGCGTCCCGAAGAGCGGCGAGGTCCGCTTGAACTTGTCGATTTGGTGCTGCAGCTGGAGGGCGAGATTCGTGTCGAAGACCCCCTTCGCCTCCGGAACGTATGTCGCCGCCGCCTCGCGGTCGACCTCCGCCCGCTTGACCCCGTAGTTGCGCTCGAGGACGAGCTCCGTCACGCGCTCCGCCGAGAGGGCGATCTCCTCCGCCCCCGCCGGGAGCGGGGCGGCGAAGAGGAGGGAGAGGGCGATGCCGATGACGAGCGTCGAGCGCACGATGACCTCATAAAAAGGGCAGAAATCGGGTAGCACCCGACGGGGGGAAATGCAAGAACCCTCTGATTTAATTGGATAAATATAGCACCTTCGGCTCAGCGCCCACGCGTCCCCTGCTCGCCGAAGACCTCGGCGGAGAAGATCTCGATCTCCGTCCCCGGCTCCCTCCAGGCCTCGGTCGGCAGCCCGGCCTTCAGACAGGTGTGGGCGAGGAAGGTCTCGCGATCCCACCCGTATTCCGTGGCGACCTGCGGAAGGAGGACCCCCTGGTTCATCCCGCGCCGCAAGAGGATCCCGTGCCGGCCGACCTCGATCTGCGTCGGATCGTCGATGCGCTGCATCGGCGTCAGCGCGGAGATATCGATGTCGATGGCATCCAGCTCCTCGGGGCGCACGCGCGGAAAGCGCGGGTCCTCGGTCGCCGCTGCGATGGCCATGTCACGCACCGTCTCGGCCAGCGGTCCGCGCCCGACCATGTTGCCGATGCAGCCGCGCAGTTCGCCGGCCTTGTGCAGCGTCACGAAGGCGCCGCGCACCTCGCCCAGCGCCCCCTGCAGCGAGGGCGGGTCGATGATCGTTCCGTCCGCGAGGTAACGCTCGATCGTCTCGCGGGCGAGCGTCAGCAGCGTCCGCTTCTCGGCGTCGGTCAGCGATGCCATGGGTTCTCCCTCCGTGCTCGGGAAGCTACAGAATATTCCCCCGAGAAGCAAGCAACGCGAGGTGATGAACGTTGCTGGCGTTGCCGGCACAATACTTGACTCCCTCCGATCCATCGAGTACCCGATGCCTCCCATGACGAGGGCACGCCAGAAGAGGACCGCCGAACGCTGCCGGCGCTGCGCGCGCTGTTGCTCCTATTTCTGCCTCCAGATCGACGAGCCCGACGAGCGCGACGACTTCGAGGACCTCGCCTGGCTCCTCGCCCACTCTGGGGTCGCGATCCACGTGGAGGGGAAGGACTGGCAGCTGATGGTCCAGAACTCCTGCCGCTTTCTCACCCCGGCGGGTTGTACGATCTACGACATGCGTCCGCGGATCTGCCGCGAGCACACGCCGGGCGAGTGCGACTACGAGCGCGGGCACGAACACGACTACGATGACGTCGACGTCGCCTTCACGACGCTCGAGGAGCTCTACGCCTATCGCGACGAACACTTCCCCGAGCGGCCGAAGAAGAAGCGAAAGAAAGCGAAGAAGAAGGCAAAGTCAAAGAAGGCAAAGCAGGCACGAAAGCGAGCGAAGCGATGAAGGAGAAGCGCATCGTCCTGGGCATCGGCGGCGGCATCGCGGCCTACAAGTGCTGCGAGCTGGTGCGGCTCCTCGTCCGCGAAGGCGCCAACGTCGACTGCGTGCTGACAAAGGCGGGGGCGCAGTTCGTGACGCCGCTCACCCTCCAGACGCTCTCCGGCAATCCGGTGCACACCGAGCTCTTCAACCTCATCCGGGAGTGGGAGATCGGACACATCTCGCTCGCCGATCGGGCCGATCTCGTCATGATCGCGCCCGCTACCGCGGATCTCATC
>CAYPII010000070.1:0-11583 GCA_964410765.1 uncultured Myxococcales bacterium
GCGATCTACCTCCTCGCGGAGGGGCGGCTCGTCAACCTCGGCTGCGCCACCGGCCACCCGAGCTTCGTGATGTCCAACTCCTTCACGAACCAGGTGCTCGCGCAGCTCGACCTCTGGCAGAACGATCGCGAGATCGGCGTGACGACGCTGCCGAAGAAGCTCGACGAGGAGGTCGCGCGCCTGCACGTCGCCAAGCTTGGCGCCAAGCTCACGACGATGAGCCAGGAGCAGGCCGACTATATCGGCGTGCCGGTTGAGGGCCCCTACAAGCCGGAGCACTATCGCTACTAGAGGGAGCGCATGAAGATCGGCGTGCTCGTCAAGCAGGTCCCCGACACCGAGATCCCCATCCGCGTCCGCGCGGACGGCGCCGGGATCGAGGAGGGGCAGCTCACCTGGGTGATGAACCCCTACGATGAATATGCGGTCGAGGAGGCGCTGAAGATTCGCGAGGCGCGCGGCGGCGAGGTGGTCGTCTGCACCGCCGGACCCGCGAATGCGGAGGCGGCGCTGCGCCAGGCGCTCGCGATGGGTGCCGACCGCGCCCTGCGCATCGAGACCGCCGGGATGGAGCTCGATGCCCTCGTCACTGCAGAGCTCATCGCCTCCGTCTGCCGTGAGGAGCACTTCGACCTGCTGCTGGCCGGCCGCCGTGCCACCGACGACGACGCCGGCTGCGTGCACATCGCGGTCGCCGAGCGGCTCGACCTCCCGCACATCTCGCCCGTCGAGGAGCTCGCCGTGAACGACGAGGGCAGCGCGATCATCGCGAAGCGGGGCGCGGGCGCCGGCCGCAAGGAGCGGGTTACAGCACCCCTGCCCGCACTCGTCGGATGCGAGAAGGGGCTCAACGCCCCGCGCTACGCCTCGCTGCCGGGAATGATGAAGGCGCGCGCGAAGCCAATCGCCGTGCGCACGGCCGAGGAGCTGGGCGTCGCGGCTCAGCCGCGCGTGCGCATCGTCTCCTACGAGGCGCCGCCGGAGCGCGGCGGATGCCGCCGCATCGACGGCGAGCCGCAGGCCGCGGCCGAGGAGTTGGTGCGGCTGTTGCGCGAGGAGGCGAAGGTCCTCTGAAGGGTCTTCGGGAAGAGACGCTATGGCATACGTGTTGATCATCGCGGAGGAGATCGACGGGCGGGCGAAGCGCGCCTCCCGCGAACTCGTCGGCAAGGCGCGTGAACTCGCGGGCTCCGACGGTGCGGTTACGGCGGTGCTCTTCGGCGATCACGCCGACGCGGCGGCCGCACTCGGTCGCGCGGGGGCCGACCGCGTCCTGCTCCTCGTCCACGAAATGTTTTCCGCCTATACCCCCGAGGCCTTCACGAACGCCCTCGCCCCGATCGCCCTGCGGGAACGCCCCGACATCGTCCTCGCGACCGCGAGCGAATTCGGGCGCGATCTCGCGGCGCGCCTGGCCGCGCGCCTCGGTGCGGGGATCGCCGCGGAGGGGTTTGACTGTTCCCTCGGCGACGAAGGGCTCGTCGTCCGGCGCGCCGTCTACGGGGGGAATGCGATCGCGACGGCCGTCGTCTCCGGTCGGCCGGCCTGCGCCATGCTCCGCCCGAACTGCTTTCCGCTGCCGGCCGAACGCGAGGCGGCGGCGACGATCGAGCGCCCCGCGGTCGATCCCGGAACGCCCCGCGCGCGGGTCGTGGAGACCCTCGTCGAGGAGGCGGGGCTCACCGATCTGGCGGAGTGCGATCGCATCGTCGCGGGCGGACGGGCGCTTGGCGGAGAAAAGGGTGTTGCGCTGCTCGGCGAGCTGGCCGCGGCGATCGGCGCGGGGGTCGGGGCTTCGCGGGCGGCGGTCGACGCCGGCTGGTGTTCGCACGATCACCAGGTGGGGCAGAGCGGGATCACGGTCAACCCCGCGCTTTACATCGCCTGCGGTATATCCGGATCGATCCAGCACCTCGCCGGGATGCGCAGCGCAAAGACCGTCGTCGCGATCAACACCGATCCGGATGCCCCGATCTTCGGCAAGTGCGACTACGGCATCGTGGGCGATCTCTTCACCGTCGTGCCGGCGATGACGGCCGCGGCGCGGCGGCTCCTCGCGGAGTGAGACGATGGCGCGTAAGTACATTGCGATCGCGGGCAACATGGGGGCGGGCAAGTCGTGCCTCGTCGACTTCCTCTGCCGGCACTTCGATCTCAAGCCCTTCTTCGAACCGAACGACCGCAACCCCTTCCTGCCGCTCTTCTATAACGATATGAAGCGCTGGGCCTTTCACTCCCAGATGCACTTCCTCACCCACAAGTTTCGCATCCACCGCGAGCTCGACGACTATCCGGGAACCGTCGTGCAGGATCGCTCGATCTATGAGGATGCGGAGATATTCGCCTACAACCTCTACCGCCAGGGCTGCCTCACCGACGAGGAGTGGCGGACCTACCGCGACCTGTATGATGTGATGGTGGAGGCGATCACCCCCCCCGACCTGCTCATCTCGCTGCGCTGTCCACTGCGCACGCTCCGCGGCCGCATCGCCGGACGGGGACGCGCCATCGAGCGCAACATCCCGGACGACTACCTGCGCCGGCTCGAGCGCTACTACCGCCGGTGGCTGGAGCACTACGACCGCTCGCCCGTCCTCGAGCTCTCCACGGAGAAGGGCGACTACCTGGAGGACTTCCTCCACCGCCAGGATCTGCTCGACACGATAGCGAAATATCTCTGAATATTTGCATTATCCTGTCCTGATGTGTCACACTCCTGTATGGATTCTGTCGGCTCCGCTCGCCGGGCTGCTCGGGGGCACTGATGTCCGCATCCATCCTCGTCATCGACGACGATCCCGATTTTCTCGAACTCATCGCGAAGCACCTGCGCGCCCGCAAGCACGCCGTTCTCACCGCCTCCACCGCCGAGGCCGGAGCGGCACTCGTGAAAGAGCGCGAGCCGGCGATCGCGCTCGTCGACGTGAAGCTCCCCGACATGTCCGGCGTCGACCTCGTCTCGGTCCTCAAGTCGATCGAGGAGGAGCTGCAGATCATCATGGTCAGCGGCTTCGGGGAGCCGAAGCTCGTCGTCGCCGCCATGCAGGCGGGGGCGACCGACTACATCCAGAAGCCGATCGAGATGCCGGAGCTGCTCGAGAAGATCGACGGGCTCCTCGAGCTGCGACGCGATATCTCCACGGAGCGCTCGCTCGAGGAGGGGGTCGTCATCGGGCAGAGTTCGGCGACCAAACAGCTGATCCGCGACATCAGCAAGGTGGCGCATGCCGATGCGCCGGTGCTGCTCCGCGGCGAGAGCGGGACGGGCAAGAGTTTGGTGGCCGAGGTCATCCACGCCCACAGCCCGCGCTGCGACCGGCCCTTCGTCACCGTCACCTGTCCCGCCATCCCCGAGAGTCTCTTGGAGAGCGAGCTCTTCGGGCACACGAAGGGGGCCTTCACCGGTGCCGTGCGCGACAAGATGGGGAAGTTCGAGCTGGCGGACGGCGGAACGATATTCCTCGACGAGATCGGCGAGCTCCCGCCGGCGCTGCAGGCGAAGTTGCTGCGGGTCCTGCAGAACGGCGAGTGCGAGCGCATCGGCAGCCTGCAGACGCTTTGCGTCGACGTCCGGGTGATCGCGGCGACCAACCGCGATCTCGAGCGGGCGATCGAGGAGCGGCGCTTTCGCGAGGACCTCTTCTATCGCCTCAACGTCCTGCCCATCGTCATCCCCCCGCTGCGGGAGCGGCGAAAGGATATCGAGCCGCTCGCGCGGCATTTCCTCCGCCTCTTCGCGCGCAAGGCGGACAAGCGCCTCGAGGCGCTCTCGGATGAGATCGTTCACAAGCTCTGCGCCTATCCGTGGCCGGGCAACGTCCGGGAGCTGCAGAACGTCATCGAGCGCGCGGTCGTGATCGGCAAGGAGCCGCGCCTGCGTTCCGAGGACATCATCGTGGCACCACTGGCGGGAGCGCCCGCCGAGGAGAGCCGCGAAGGAATCGCTTCGTTGGGCGATCTGGAACAGCGCGCCCTGATCCGCGCGCTCGAGGAGTCGGGGGGGAACGTCAGCCGCGCGGCGCGCATCCTGGGCGTCGGGCGCGATACGGTCTATCGGCGACTGCGCAAGTACGGGATCGAGATCAAACGATAGGAGACATCGATCGTGGTTCTGCGTCTGCGACAACATCTGGCCGATCGCATGGTCGCCATGGTCCTGACGATCGTCTTCATCATCACCGCCTCGCTCAGCGTCTTCTTTGTTGCGCGCAATTTCGAGTCACTGGATGAGCAGCACACGGGCGAAGGCCTGGCGCTGGTGCAGAGCATCGCGAGTTCCAGCGAGCTCGGCGTCATCGCGGCGGAGCCCGCCTTTCTGGAGGCGGCGATCTCGGTCGCGATGGACCACCCGAACACCGATTTCATCGCGATCTACGACACCGCCGGGCGGATCATCCAGAGCGCCTCCCGCGTGCAGTTGTCGCTGGAGCTCCCCGAGGATTTTCACCATCGCATCATCGATATCACGGCGCCCTTCGTCGGCTCTCGCATCGAACTGCTCACCGGGAATGTCGACAACTTCTTCGCCCCCGTTCGCTCCGAGGTCGCCGGCGGTGAATTCACCGAGCGCGTCCTTGAATCGGGGGGGGAGCGTCCGCGGTCGATGCGGACGATCGGCCTCGTGCGCCTGGGGCTGACGCGCGGACGGATCGACGCCGCGCTCAAGCGGTCGATCCTCTTCGCGGTACCGATCTTCGTCGCCGTCCTCGTCCTGGGCGTCGTGATGGCGGTCTATCTCAGCCGGCGGATCGTGCGCCCGCTCGCGGAGCTAGAGGAGGGGGCGAAGCGCATCGCCTCCGGGAGCCGCGACGTCGAGCTCCCCGTGACGACCGGGGACGAGATCGGCTCCGTCTCGCAGGCCTTCAACACGATGGTCTCCGCCCTGCGCGACACGACCGTCTCGATGCACTACGTCGAGGGGATTATCCAGTCGATGAACGACCTGCTCATCACTGCGGACGCCGAGGGACGGCTGACCAACGCCAACGACACGGCGCTGCAGATGCTGGGTTACATGGCCAGCGAACTGCGGGGGCGCCCGCTCGAGAGCGTCTTCGTCGTGCCGGAGGGGAGCTTCGAGGAGCGCATCTGGCGGCCGCTCTTGGAGAAAGGCCGCCTCGTCGAGCAGGAGGCGGTCTGCACCTCGCACGCAGGCAAGCGCTTCGTCGTCGGCCTCACCGCCGCGGTCCTGCGCGACGCGGAAGGGACGATCACCGACGTCATCGTCGTGGCGCGCGACATCACCGAGCGCAAGCGCGCCGAGGAGAGCATCCGCATGGCCAACGAGGAGCTCATGCGGCTGAACACGATGCGCTCGGAATTCACCTCGATGGTTTCGCACGAATTGCGCACGCCGCTCTCCGCGATCAAGGAGGGGATCGATATCGTCCTGGAGGGGATCGACGGCCCGATCACCGATGCGCAGGGGGAGACGCTGGGGATCGCCAAGCGCAGCGTCGATCGGTTGGCGCGCCTGATCAACAACATCCTCGACTTCACGAAGCTCGAGTCGGGTCGCATGCGCATGACCTTCGAGCCGACCGACCTCAAGCAGCTGGCGCAGGAGATGTTCGACTTCATGCGGCCGCGCGCGGAGCGTGCGGGGCTCGACTATACGATCGCGCTCCCCGAGGGGCCGGTGATCGCGGCCTGCGACGCCGACCGCATCAAGCAGGTCCTGCTCAACCTCCTGGACAACGCCGTGAAGTTCACCTCGGCCGGCGGCCGGGTCGCGGTTGCGCTTGCGCACGACGAGGGCCAGATCCGATTCGCCGTCGCCGACAGCGGCGTGGGCATTCGCACCGAGGAACAGGCCAAGATCTTCGAGGTCTATGCGCAGCTCTCGACGCGCGGTTTTCGCAAGACCGGCGGGTCGGGGTTGGGGCTGACCATCTGCAAGCAGATCGTCGAACGCCATGGCGGACAGATTGGCGTGGAAAGTGCGGAGGGGAAGGGGAGCACCTTCCGCTTCAGCTTCCCGGACGATTTGCAAGCGTCCGCTGAATCAGCCGAATGAGCTCGTCCGGATCGTAGGGCTTCTTGATGAAGCCGTCCGCCTGCAGCGTCTCCCGACAGAAGGGTTCGTCCTCCGCCGACGCGGAGAAGAAGATGATGGGAATCATCACGGTGTCGGGGTCCGCGCGCAGCTGCCGAAAGAGGTCGAGCCCCGAGAGGTCGGGGAGCTTCACGTCCAGGAGGATGACGTCCGGTTGTTCCCGGCGGGCGGTCTCCAGGACCAGGGCGCCGGAGAGCAGCGCGGTGACGGCGAAGCCGGCGGCCTCCAGCCGTTTCGTCGCGAGCTGGACGATATCCTCCTCGTCATCGACCAACAGGATGGTTTGGCGCTCGGGCATGGCACTGCCCTATCGTCATTGCCGGCGGAGGGCAAGCGGTCATCGCGCCGCGGCGCCCTCGGCGGCGGCGCGGCAGGTCTCTTCGGTACAGGAACGGATGAGCAGGACGAGGCGGTCTGGATCGTAGGGTTTGGCGAGGAAGCCGGCGGCACCCAGACGCCGGGCGCGTCGCACGACCTACTGGTCGTCGTTGCAGCTGACGACGATGATCGACGGGGGTGGTCGGTCTGCCGGGAGGAATGCCGCGGCGAGTTCAAGAAAGCGTTCGCCACCGGTCAGTTCGATCTCGAGGAGGACAACATCCGGTTCGAGCGCCGCGAGCGCCTCCAGCCCCGCCTCCGCCGTGGTTGCGCCGATGCAGCGATAGCCGTGGAGGCCGAGTCGCTTCTTGAGAATCGAGCGGGTCTGCTCGTCGTCGTCGACGACGAGGACCAGCTTCTGAGCCCGTCGGGCCATCGCTTCCCCCTTCGCCCATTTCTTGAGCAATTCTCATGCCATACGGGGGGAGCGGTTCATTCCTGAGCAAAATCAACGGATTGGAATGAGGAGGGGATTCGCAGCCATTCTCAAATTGTCCTAAAATGTCGCGCACTTGCTGCCCGAATCCTGACACGGGCGCGGCACAAAAAGAGGGCGGCCGCCTGGCCGCCCTGGAAAGACCGGTATCGAACGAACCTACTGCACGGGCGCCGGTGCCGCTGGAGCCGGTGCGGCGGGGGTTGCCGTTCCAAAGTCGACCTGGGGCACTTCCTGCGCCCCCTCGTCGGCCTTGAAGTAGACGTTCTCGCGCGCATAGCCGAAGAGGCCGGCGAGGAGGTTGTTCGGGAAGCGCCGCACGAAGGTGTTGTACTGCCGCACCGCCTCGTTGTAGCGGCGCCGCTCGACCGCGATGCGGTTCTCCGTCCCGGCCAGTTCGTCCTGGAGGGCGAGGAAGTTCTGATTTGCCTTGAGATCCGGATAGCGCTCGGCGACGAAGAGCAGGCGCCCCAAGGCCGCGGAGAGCTGGTTGTTCGCCGCAACCTTCCCCGGAATCGTTTTTGCCTGTCCGACCTTCGCGCGCGCCTCGGTGACCTGCGTGAAGACCTGCTGCTCGTGCGTGGCATAGCCCTTCACCGTGTTGACGAGGTTGGGGATGAGATCGTTTCTTCGCTGCAGGACGTTCTCGACCTGCGCCCAGGCGGTGTCGACGCTCTCGTTGAGCGTCACGAGCTGGTTGTACTTCCCCATGCAGCTCCCGCCCGCGATGATCAGGACGAGGACGACGATGCCCAGAATGATCCAGACTTTTTTCATAGCGTTCCTCCTTCAGGTGTGGCCGTCTCCAGCCGGTCCACAGCAGTAGTGATCGTTTCGACCGCTGTCAAGAAGCGCTCGAACGCCCGCAGGGCCTCGTCGCCGCGCGGCAGCGGTTCCTTCGCCTGGCGCGTGTCGATCAGGTCGAGGAAGACCTGCGGGTTGATGGGGATGCGCTCCGCCAGCTGCTCCACCACCGCGCGATCGTCGGCGTCGGGCGTCAGATCGAAGAGGCGCAGCGCTCCGCGGAAGATCGTGAGAAAGGTGGGGAGAGCGGCGGCGAGCATGTGCGCGATCCGGCGCGGGCGGTGACAGTTGCGCGCGTAGAAGCTGCGCAGGTGCAGGAGCTTCCCCTTCAGCTCGCTCTCGCATTCGTGGCGGAGGTTGGCGGCGTCGATGCGGACCCCCTCCACCGGGTCGCGCCCCAGCAGGACCTCGTGTTGCGACTGGATGGCGAGGAACTCCATGGGAAAGACGTCGAGCGAGGTCTCGATGTGTGTCGGATCGAAGAAGTAGGGGGGCGGGTTGCCGGTGCGCGTCCATTTGCGCACGAGGTGGTTTGCGCGCGCGAGCTCCGACGGCGTCGGCTCGCGCAGGACGCAGAAGAGTTCGTTGCCGGTCCCGTAGCGGACGACCGCCTCGAGCTTCTCGCCGTAGGCATGCTCCAGTGCGTGTGCGAATTCATAGGGTGTCATGATCTTCTCCCAGTATGTCCGTCGGTCCGATGGGAAACCGATTTTCTATCGAACCATCGGACGAGATCACCATCCTCGTGATGCTCCTCCGCCCCCCGAGAGGCCGCCGCCGAAGCCGCCGAATCCCCCGGAGAATCCCCGTCCGCCGCCGCCGCGTCCCCCCATCCCGGCGAGGACGAAGAGAAAGAGCCAGGGGTGGCGGATAAAGAGGTACCCCAGGACGATGAGGAGCAGGACCTTGCCGACCGTTCGCAGCGGACCGCCCTTCTTCTCCTGCGGTTCGCGCAAGAGCCCCGGCGCGACCTCCTTGGCCGCTTGCTGCGGATCGAAGGCGATCCCCTCCTTCTCGGCGATGGTCGCGACGATCGTCAGCGTCCCCGCGGCGATCCCGTCGCTGATCGCCCCCGCGCGGAAGCGCGGGACGACCGCTTGGTCGAGAATGCGCCCGGCGAGCGCGTCGTTGATCGCCCCCTCCAGGCCGTAGCCGACTTCAATCCGCATCTGGCGGTCGTTCGGGGCGACGAGGAAGAGGACCCCGTCATCCTTCCCCTGCTTGCCGATTCCCCACTCGGCGAAGAGATCGACGGCGACCTCCTCGATGGGGAGCCCCTCGAGCGAGGGGAGGGTGGCGACCGCCACCTCCGCGCCGCTCTGACGTTCGAAGGAGGCGAGCAGCGCCTCGAGCTTCGCCTTCGTCCCCGCGTCGATCACCCCCGCGAAGTCGTTCACGAAGCCGGTCGGCTTCGGAAAGGCCACTGCCGAAAGAGGGATGATGATGAAGAGGAGCGCTGTCAGAATTCTTTGGCGCATGGGATTGGCGCTATAGCAGATATGACATGGAACGCAAGCAACGCCGACGGTGCCAGCAACGGAATCAACGCAAGCAACGTTCAAGCACACCATCGTTGCTGACGTTGCTGGCCGCTTTTCAGCAGATGCGCGGGAGGAGGTCGCCGGCCGGCAGCGCGATGAAGCGGCTCGTCCCGATCGCGGTCGTGAGTTCGACGCGGCCGGGGGAGCGCTCGGTCGCGTGGCCGATGATCGCCGCCTCTGCGCCCAGCGAATCGGCGCGCATCGCGGCGAGCGCTGCCTCGGCCTCTTCGCCCGGGACGACGGCGACGAGCTTTCCCTCGTTGGCGACGTGCAGCGGATCGATGCCCAGGAGCTCGCAGGCGGCGGCGGTCGCCTCGCGCAGCGGGATGGCGCGCTCCTCGATGGCGCAGCCGAAGGGCGCTTCCTCGCAGGCCTCGCAGAGGACCGCCGCCAATCCCCCGCGCGTGGCGTCGCGCATGAAGCGCGTCTCCGGGATCGCCTCCAGAAGCCGCGCGGCGAGGGCGCCCAGCGCGGCGCAGTCGCTCTCGATCGGCGTGGCGAAGGAGAGCTCCGCGCGTGCCGCCATGATCGCCATCCCGTGGTCGGCGATCGGGCCGTTGATGAGGATCGCATCGTCGGGTCGGATGCGCGCCGGCGCGAGCGGCTTCGCGGTGATCCGTTCGCCGACCCCCGCCGTGGTGATGAAGCAGCCGGCACAGGCGCCGCGCTCGACGACCTTGGTATCCCCCGCGACGATCTGCACGCCCGCCTCCGCCGCGGCCTGAGCCATCGAGCGCACGATGCGCTTGAGCTCCTCGAGGGCGAAGCCCTCCTCGATAATGAAGCCGGCGGTCAGCGTATGCGGCCGCGCGCCGGCGACGGCGAGGTCGTTGACCGTTCCGCAGACGGCGAGTTTTCCGATGTCGCCGCCGGGGAAGAAGCGCGGCGTGACGACGTAGCCGTCGGTCGTGACGGCGATGCGTTTGTCCGAAAGCTCGACGAGGCCGGCGTCGCCGAGCGCCTCGAGCGCCGCGTTGGCGAAGTGGCGGACGAAGAGATCGCGCACGAGCGCGCGGCTCTGTCGACCGCCGCTTCCGTGGGCGAGGAGGATGGTAGTGGAGTCGTTGTTCATTGCTCTCTCCGATATTTTGAGTGCGGAATGCGGAGTGCGGAGTGCGGAGTTCAGGCACATGGGGTTGAACGCCGCATTCCGAACTCCCCACCCATCAAGCGCGGTATTGATAATGCGCTGCGCACGTGCCCTCGCCGGAGACCATGCAGGCGCCGACCGGCGTCTCCGGTGTGCAGCGCGTGCCGAAGAGCAGGCAGTCGGCGGGCTCCGCGGTTCCGGTGAGGATCGCGCCGCAGCGGCAGCCGGCCGGCTCAACCGTCGGTTCGACGGCGATGTCGAAGCGGCGCGCGGCGTCATGCGTTGCGAAGGCCTCGCGGATCGCAAGTCCACTGGCGGGGATCGTTCCGAGTCCGCGCCACTTGGCGTCGCAGGGCTCGAAGCACTCCGCGACGAGCGCCGCGGCGCGCGGGTTGCCCTCCTCCGCGACGGCGCGCGGGTAGGCGTTCTCCACGCACGGGCGCTCATGGGCGACCTGCGCGACCAGCCGCGCGATCCCCTCGAGCATATCGGTCGGTTCGAAGCCGGCGATGACCCCGCCGACCTTCGCGTCCGCGAGCAGCGGGCGGTAGGCGTCTGTACCGATGATCGTACTCACGTGTCCGGGGAGGAGGAAGCCGTCGAGCGCGACGGGTCCGGCGAGAAGCGCGGCGAGCGCGGGGAGGACCGTCTTGTGCGCCGAGAGTACCGAGAAGTTTTTGATCCCCTCGTTGCGCGCGGCGCCGATCGCCGCGGCGACGGTCGGCGTCGTCGTCTCGAAGCCAACACCGAGGAAGACGACTTCGCGCGCGGGGTCGCTCCGCGCGATCGCGAGCGCGTCGAGCGTGGAGGCGACGACGCGCACGTCCGCGCCGGCGGCGCGCTCCCGTTCCAGGCTCGTGGTCGAGCCGGGGACGCGCACCATGTCGCCGAAGGTCGTGATCGTGATCTGCGGCATCTGCGCGAGCGCGACCGCATGGTCGAGGAAACCGCCCGGGGTGACGCAGACGGGACAGCCGGGGCCCGAGATCAGACGGATCGTCGGAGGGAGGAGCTGACGGATGCCGAAGCGCGCGAGCGCCATCGTATGCGTTCCACAGACTTCCATGAAGGTCATCGGGCGATCGCCGGCGGCGGTGGCGATCTGCTGTGCCAAAGCCTCGGTTCGTTCTGGATTGCGATATTCGGTGATGTATTTCATCAGTCTCGCGTCTCGCGTCTCGCGTCTCGCCAATGATTCGCCAATTGGTTGAGGAGCGTCGCCGTCTCCTGCGCCTCATGCTCGTCGATCGCTCGGATCGCGAAGCCGGCGTGGACGAGG
>CAYPII010000071.1:0-11449 GCA_964410765.1 uncultured Myxococcales bacterium
ACCGATGCGGAGAAGCTCTCCGCGGCGCTCGCACGGGCTACGGAACTGATCGCACAACGATGAGGGAAAGGAAGGAGCGATGATTACAGCAACACGACTGCGGCCGGGCATGATGATCATCCACGACGGCGAGCTCTGCCGCGTGCTGAAGGTCGACCACGTGACCCCTGGCAAGGGAAAGGCGCACGTCCAGGCGACGGTGCGCAACGTCAAGTCGGGCAACTCCTTGCCCTGCCGGTGGAACTCCGACGACAAGATCGAGCGCGCCTTTCTCGAGGAGCACACGATGCAGTACCTCTACGACGATGGCGAGCGCTACCACCTGATGAATACGGAGAACTTCGAACAGATCGAGATGGACCACGAGATGTTCGGCAATGCGATTCACTACATCCTGCCGAACATGAACGTCCAGGTGACCTTCCACGAGGGGCAGCCGGTGGGCATCGACCTGCCGCAGACGGTCGATTTGAAGGTGACCGAGGCGGCGCCGGCGCTCAAGGGGCAGACCGCCCAGGCGCAGTTCAAGAGCTGCACGGTGGAGACGGGGCTCGAGGTGCAGGTCCCGCCCTTCGTCAAGGCGGGCGACGTCATCCGGATCAATACGGAGTCGGGCGAGTACCAGGAACGCGTCTCCACCTGACGCGGCGGCGCATCCGGACCGGGAGGGGGAGATGGGCTGGATACACGGCTTCAATTACTTCCGACGGAAATATCACTACTGGGCGCTCTTCGTCTCCCAGATATTCCTGATTTTTCTGAGCGCCTTCATGGAGGACTCCCTCCCGCTGGCGATCCTCTTCATCATCTCCATCTTCTGGATCTACGGCAGCCTCATCGTCAGCCTCTGGCAGCGGCGCTTGCCCCGCCTCCTCCTCGTCGTGGTGGGAACGATCGCGGTGATGGCTGCGGTGCTGCTCGTTCTCCCGCACATGCCGCGGGAAGTTCATGATGTGGCAGCCGCCGTCGCCTCGTTTGCCTTCGGTGCCGTGCTGATCATCGCCTGCGTCGGCATCGCGGCGCACATCTTTCAGGCGAAACACGTCGGTACGCAGGTGATCGTCGGGGCGGCCTCACTCTATCTGCTCTTCGGCCTTTGCTTTGCCTTCATCTACGCGGGTGTCGACATCCTTGGCCCCGCTGCCTTCAACTTCAGCGATCAAGGAGTCGTCCGGATTCAGGACTTCCGCGATCACGTCTACTTCAGCTTCACGACGCTCACGACGACCGGCTTCGGCGACGTGCTCGCGATGACCCCGCTGGCGCGCGTGCTGGCGGTCTTCGAAATGATCCTCGGCTCCATCTACCTGGCTTTCATGGTCGCCTGCCTGGTGGGGGTGCATACCGCACAGGCGGCCCGCAACAAAGTGGCGCAGCTGCGCCGGGAGGAGGCATGATGTCGGAACAGATCGTCGTTCATCGTTTTCGCTTTGGGGGATCCAGCATCGTCATGTCGCTCGTCGCGGTGGCGATAGGGCTGCTGATGCTCTTCTATCCGGGCGGGACGATGCGCCTGATGGCAGCGGCCTTCACGCTCTTCCAGGCGGTCCTCACGATCTTCATCCTCGCCTACGCCTTTTCCGAGGCGATCGTGCGCTACCGGGCCGGGCAGAAGGGCGCGGCGGCGATCTTCGCGCTCATCGGCCTGCTCGCCACGATTCTCGTCTGGCTCTTCGACGCCGGCGTCATCTACCTGATCGTGGCGGTCTTCCTCATCATCGCCGGCATCGGGGATGTGCTGGGCGCGGTCTCGCTCGTGCAGGGGCGCTTCTTCCTCCTCGTGCTGGGGCTCATCAATATCATCATGGGGATCGTCATCCTGCAATTCCCCGTCGCGCTCCCGATCCTGATGGCCTGGTACGTCCTCTTCTGGGGGATCTCGCGCCTGCTCCTGGCGCTCGAGCTGCGGCGGATGCACTCATAGGGAGATATGCACGGGGCGCGCTATGCGCCGGAAAAGAACGTTGATCTTTGAGCGGATTTCGACACAATACGCCCGTATGTGGGCGCTATCGACAACAAAGGAGGGGAGCGTATGAAGAAATGGACGATCGGAGTGGTTGTGGTTCTCGTCGCCGCCGTGGCATTTGCGGTCACCGCCGGCGAGAAGGTGAAGGTCAAGGTGAAGGAGAAGGGCGATCAGACGAAGATGGTCGTAAAGGAGAAGGGCGAGGGGATGACCGAGAAGACGGTCGTCAAGTCGAAGGGCGACACCTTCAAGGGCAAGGAGGTGACGAAGTTTCATCCCGGTGTCCTGACGCAAGATGGTTATCTCATCAAGGATGTGGTAAAGTTCAAGAAGATGGACAAGAAGGGCGACTACGTCTACGTCACCAAGGACAAGGGGACCTATCGGATGAAGTTCCGTGACTCGGCGAAGGAGAACATGCTGAAGGCAAAGAAGGGCGACACGATCACGATCTACTCGACCCATCCGCTCACGGCGAAGGAGTGGGCGACATACAACACGCTCCATTATATCGAGAAGAACTGAGCGCGTTTCTGCAGGAATGCGAAGGGCCCGGCAAACGCCGGGCCCTTTTCGTATGCGCGCGGAACGGTGGTCGAAGGGACGAACTCCACGACCCGTCTTCGTTTTATCTTCAAGAGCGATCTTCTCTGTGTTCGCGATGGGCGCTGTGGGTCGCCCCTTCGTCTGTCGAGAACAGAATTTGATTCTGAATCTGGTTCTGAGCTCTGTGCTCAAGGATTGCGCAGGGAGGCGAGCCATTCGTTGAGTTCCGCGTAGAAGCGCGTCATCCGCTCGTCCTCTTCCTTCGTCCAGCGCCCCCGGCGTTCGGCCACGAGGGCGTCGCGCTCCGCGGCGTCGCGGTGCTCGATCGCGTCCAGGGGTGTGACGGCCAGCTGCGTGTCGCTGCGACCGTCCCACTGCGCATTGATCGGAAAACCGGAGTCGGCCAGGCCGGTATCCCAGGTGGCGTCGACGAGCGTCCAGCGCTCATCGAGCGAGGCGTGTAGCGCCAGGTGGTATTCCGTCGGCAGTTTTCGGGAGAAGACGCGCAGCCCGGCCGGATAGTTCGCGCGCGGATCGTCCCACGAAAAAGGAACGGTCACGTAACGCACGGCGATCCCCAACCGTTCGAAGAGGCGACCGAGGAGAAAGTGCTTCGGCGTACACGATCCGCCGCCGTGCTGCAGCAGGGCAGCCGGGCCGTCGGCGGCGTTTCGGATGTGGGCGATGATGCGATAGGGGATGTCGCGGACCCCAGCGAAGAGTTGAATGTGCCGTTCGTCGGCCGAAGCCCCCGCGACGAGGCGATCGTAAAAGGCGTCGATCGGGTCAGCCACCGGAATCCTCCGGCCCGGTGAGGGCGCGGGCGTCGAGCAGTCGGTCGAGCTCTTCCGCGGAGGCGACCTCCTGCTCCAGCGCGACCGCGCGGATCGTCCGTCCGCTGCGCTCCGCCTCGTGGGCGATGGCCGCCGCGCGCGCGTAGCCCACCTTCGCGGCGAGCGGCGTGGTCAGTGCGAGGCTCTGGGCAACATCCCGGCGGCAGCGCTCCTCGTTTGCCTCGATGCCGGCCACACAGCGCTCCGCGAAGAGGCGAGCGGCGTTGGCGAGGATCGTGATCGACTCGAGGAGGTTGGAAGCGATCAGCGGCAGCTGTGTGTTGAGTTCCAGGTGACCACCGCATGCCCCCAGCGTTACCGCCAGGTCGTTGGCGATCACCTGGTGGGCGACCTGGCAGACCATCTCGGGGATGACCGGATTCACCTTCCCCGGCATCATCGACGATCCGGGCTGGAGCGCGGGCAGCGTGATCTCGCCCAGCCCCAGGCGCGGGCCGGAGGCGAGCAGGCGGATGTCCTCGGCGATCCGCAAAAGCGCGACCGCCGCTGTTTTGAGCGTTCCGGAGAAGAGTACCGCAGGGCCGCGCGAAGAGAGTGCGGCGAAGCCGTTGCGCGCCGGCGTGATCGCAAGACCCGTCTCCTGCGTGAGCCGTCCCGCGACGGCGGGGGCGAAGGCGGTCGTGTTGCCCGCGCCGGTGCCGACCGCCGTGGCGCCGAGCGCGATCTTTCCCATCGTCGGGAGGAGGGCGGCGAGCGCCTCGACGGCGCCCTCGACCTGCCGCGCCCAGCCGGAGAACTCCTGGCCGAGGCGCACCGGCATGGCGTCCATCAGGTGCGTGCGACCGATCTTGACGATGTCGTCGAAATCCTGGCCCTTCTCCCCCAGCCGAGCCGCGAGAAGCTGCAGCGCCGGCAGGAGCCGGTCGCGCACCTCGAGCGCCGCGGCGAGGTGCAGGGCGCTGGGCATGACGTCGTTGGAGGACTGGCCGCGGTTGACGTGGTCGTTCGGATGGATCGCGTTGGGGTCCCCGCACTTGTGCCCGAGGCGCTCGTTGGCGAGCGTCGCGATCACCTCGTTCGCGTTCATGTTCGTCGAGGTGCCCGAACCGGTCTGGAAGATGTCCAGCGGAAAGGTCTCGGCATGCCCGCCCGCGGCGATCGCCTGTGCTGCGTGGGCGATGGCGTCCGCGATTGCGGGATCGAGCCGGCCGAGCTCGGCGTTGGTCTCGGCGGCCGCGCGCTTGATCAGCGCGAGCGCGCGGATGAAGACCGGGGGGAAGCGGCGTGCGCTCACCGGGAAGTTTTCGATCGCCCGTTGCGTCGCCGCGCCCCACGGGACATCGGCCGGAACGCGCACGTCGCCCAGCGCGTCTTTCTCGGTGCGCGCGTCCTTGCTCACGACCGCCCCTTCGCGTGCGTGCGGCGTGTCCCCTTCGCCGTGCGCGTCTTTTTCGTCTTTCGTTTCTTCTTGGCCGTCGTCTTGTTGCGTGTCGCTGCCTTCCTGCGTTGTGCTGCAGTTCGTTTGGTCGTTGAAGCGCGCTTCGCCGGAGCGCGCTTCTTCGCAGGGCGCTTCGGACGGGGTACTTCGGTGATTTCGCAGAGACGCAGGTACATCTGCGCGTATTCGTTCTTCGGATCCTGCTCGAGCACCCGCCGCCAGCTGTGCTTCGCCTCGGCGCTCTTGCCCATCGTGTAGAGGGTGACTCCCAGCTGCACGAGGGCGGGTGTATAACGCCCGTCGGCGCGCAGGACGCGGCGAAACTGTTGCACGGCTCGGCCGAGCTCGCCAGACTCGCGCAGCGATTGCCCCAGCTTCGTGCGGATGTCGAAGTAGCTGGGATTGAGCCGCAGCGCCTTTTCGTACTCCTCGGTCGCCAGCTCGTTGAGCCCCACGGAGCGATAGATGTCGCCGATGTCGGCGTGGAGGTTGGAGAGCTTTCCGCGCAGGACCGGCTCGATCGCCTCGCCGCGTTTTCCCCCGCGTCGCCCGAGCCGGCGATAGAGGGCGCGCGCCTCCGCGTACTCCCCGAGGTCGTTGTAGAGGACGGCGAGGTTCATCAGCGCCTCGGTGTAGCGCGGATTGATCTCGAGCGCGCGTCGGAAGAAGTCGATCGCGCTCGTGAAGCTTCCCTTCACGTGCTGGATCACGCCCATCATGTTGAAGACGTCGGCGTAGGGGACGTTCTCCGCGATTACGCGGCGCAGCTGCTCCTCGGCCTCCTCATAGCGCTTGTGATCGAAGTACTGTTTGCCCAGCGTGACGAGTTCGCGAATCGTCTCCATGCGGTTTCCTTTCGAGCGAGCGATCACCCCTTCGCGGCGGAGAGGAGCTTGCGCTCGGCCTTCGGCACGTAGGGGCTCTTAGGGAAGGCGAGCGAGAGGATGCTGAAGGCCTCCTTCGCCCCCTCCAGCCGGTCGAGCTTGAGGTTGGCTTTCACCGCCATGTAGAGCGCCTTGTCGGCGATGCCCGAATCGGGATAGCGCTCCGCCACCTCGATGAAGCGCGGAATCGCAGCGATGTACTCGCCGGTGCGATAGTAGAAGCGTCCGATATAATAGTTGCGCTTGGCCAGTCGCCGCCGCGCGACCTCCAGCGTCGCCTTCGCGAGCCCGCGATAGGCGCTGCGCGGATAGCGGCGCACGACGATGCGCAGGTGATCGATCGCGTCATCCAGATAGGACTGGTCGCGGTCGATCGCCTTCGGGCTCTCCTTGAAGTAGGAGACGCCGATGCGATAGTGGGCGTAGTCGGCCTTGCCGCTGTACGGATGGAGCTTGAGAAAAGCGGCGTAGGACTCCGCGGCGAGCAGGTAGTCCTTCTTCGCGAAGTAGGCGTCGCCGATCTGCAGCTCCGCCTCCTGCCCGAGCTTCGTCTGCGGATAGCGCGCCTTGAACATCTCCAGGCACTGGATGGCATCCTCGTACTTCCCCTTCGCCCCCAGCCGGATGCACTGCTGGATTTCCTTCTCCGGTTCCCCCTGGCCGATGCGATAGTGCTCCTTCGCGCAGCCCGCCACGAAGAGGAAAGCCCCGAGGAGGGGGAGGAGGACGAGGAGTGCGGATGGCAGCCGTTTCATGGCGCGGCAGCGTAGGGAATGGGGGGGGGCAGCGCAAGCGAAAAATGGGGGCGCTGCGGCGGAAAGCCGAAGATTTTCAACATGCTGGAGTGGCGCTCCCTTGACAAGGGCGGGGGTGCGGAGTAACTCGGCCTTCGGAGCGGGAGGGTCCATGAGCGAGAAACGCGAGCACGACGACGAGGAGATCAAGATCACCGACCATCGGCGCTTTACCGCCGAGGGCGAGGAGCGCCCCGACACCGAGCCGAAGCCGGCGGAGGAAGCGGGTGCCGGGCCGACCGAGCCGAAGGAGGAGGCCTCTGCGCCGGAGGAGCCAAAGCAGGAGCGGTCTGAAGCGCCGGGAAACGCCGCGGGCGAACCGCCCCCCATCGACTTCGCCACATTCGTCCTCTCGCTGGCGACCTCCGCGCAGGTGCATCTGGGGGCGATCCCGAATCCGGCAACGGGCAAGGCCGAGAGGAACCCGCAGCTGGCCCGTCAGACGATCGACATCCTGGGCGTGCTCCAGGAGAAGACGAGGGGCAACCTCAGCCCCGAGGAGGCGCGCCTGCTCGAGCAGCTCCTCTACGACCTGCGCATGATGTACGTGCAGGTGGGGGACGCGAATGCCTGAGGCGGGCCCTTGACGGCGCGCCGACCGATTCCCATCATCATCGTTATCACCATCCGACGGAGGAGAACTCTTATGATCCACAGACGCATTGCGACGATTGCGATTACGGTCGCCGGGATGGCGGCGCTGCTGGTGCTGCCGCGCCCCCTCGGCGCGGTCTCGGTGGTGGCGAGCCAGCACGGCGGGGTGGTGCAGCCGGTCTCCTGGTTCGAGGCGCGTCCCTCCTCCTTCGCCGACCTCGCCGAGCGCGTCGACGACGCCGTCGTCAACATCTCCTCGAACAAGCTCGTGCGCCGTCCGAACATGCGCATGCCGCGCTTCGGTCCGCGCGATCCCTTCGACGACTTCTTCGAGCGCTTCTTCGAGGGGATGCCGGAGGAGCAGAAGCAGCGCTCGCTCGGCTCCGGCTTCATCATCGATGACAGGGGAACGATCCTCACGAACAACCATGTGGTGAGCCAGGCCGACGAGGTCGAGGTGACGCTGGTGGACGGCCGCAGCTTCAAGGCGAAGACGATCGGCGTCGACGAGAAGACCGACATCGCCGTCATCCGCATTACGAGCGACGAGAAGCTTCCCTTCGTCAAGCTCGGCGATTCGAAGAAGATGCGTCCGGGCGACTGGGTGATGGCGATCGGCAATCCTTTCGGCTTGGAAAACACGGTGACCGTCGGCGTGGTCAGCGCGAAGGGGCGGCTGATCGGCGGCGGGCCCTATGCAAAGTTCATCCAAACCGATGCCTCGATCAACCCCGGCAACTCGGGCGGCCCGCTCTTCAACATGCAGGGCGAGGTGATCGGCATCAACACGATGATCTACGCCGGCGGCCAGGGGATCGGCTTCGCCATCCCCATCGACCTGGCGAAATCGATGCTCCCGGAGCTCGTCGAAAAGGGGAGCGTCTCGCGCGGCTGGCTCGGCGTCGCGATCCAGGACGTCACGCCGGAGCTCGCCAAGTCCTTCGGCCTGGAGAAGCCCGAGGGGGCGCTCATCGCCGAGGTCTACAGCGGGTCGCCGGCGGCGAAGGCGGGATTCCGCCGCGGCGATATCGTGGTGGAATACGATGGCGAGAAGATCGAGGAGCCCTACGACCTCTCGCTCTACGTCGGCCAGACGAAGCCGAACAAATCGGTCAAGGCGGTGGTGTTGCGCGATGGCAAGCGCACGGAGCTGAGCGTCAAGGTCGGCAAGCAGGAGAAGGGGCAGACGACCGCGGCGCAGGAGGAGCCGAGCGTTGCAGGAAAGGCGGACAAGCTGGGACTCGTCGCGCGCACGATCAGCGCGGAGGACGCCCATCGCCTCGACGTGCCGGCCGGCTTCCGCGGCGTCGTCGTCGCGCGCGTCGAACCCGGCTCGCCGGCCGAGCGTGCCGGCGTCCATGCGGGCGATGTCGTCCTCGAGGTGAATGGAGCGAAGATCGACGGGATCGCCGCCTATCGAGCGGGCGTCGAGAAGCTCAAGGAGGGGGGCTTCGTCCGCCTCTTCCTCAAGCGCGGACGCGCCAGCATCTACGTCGCCTTCAAGCTGTAGCGGGTAGGAGCGAACCATGTGAAGAGGCCGCTGGCGTCTGCCGGCGGCCTCTTTCGTGCTGGATGGTGTCGCGCTCTCTCTTAAGGGGAAAGGCGGCGTTCTCCTATTTCATGCCGAAGACGATCTTGCGGGTTCGACAGAGGGCGATATCGTCGGCGAGCTTGAAGCAGGTATCCGGATTGGGATGCTCATAGAAACTCAGACCCGGGTGGCAGACGCGGTCCAGCTTTGCCTGTTCCGCGCTACAGTCGGAGGGCTTCGTCGACGTGCCGCTCGCGCGTTGTTTTTGCAGGGCCAACCGCATCTTAATGAGAGCGTTATTTTTTGACCCTCTTAAATAACATAAATAGACATGTAGAACAACATATTGGCGTCTGTTCCTGATGTACTACATCGAGTATTCTTCACTGTTCTTCGTTTTGTCTCAATTTTATTGCATTCAGCGACGCGGTTCATTTTTCGGCATCACCGGCTTCCTGAGACCGTGATTTCCACTCTGGAGAGGGCTTTCCGGTGGGCGTGCGGGGAGCGTTCTAACCTCTTGTGATAATTACAGAAGTAGGGGGCGCTGCATTGCCGTGGGGCGATACGTATCAACCCATCTGAATTGCAGGTCTTTTCCCGCGCTCCGCGCTTGACGCTCGGGGGGGCTTTCCACTACATGCTTCGCCTTAATGAATCATGGAGAGCAGCGCGCACGGCCGCCGCAGGCGCACCGCCGGTACCTGGTCCTCGAGGATGGCAGTGTCTTCGGCGGCTTTTCCTTTGGGGCGCCGGTCGGCACCTCCGGCGAGGTCGTCTTCAACACCGGGATGGTGGGCTATCCGGAGTCCTTCACCGATCCCTCCTACAGCGGCCAGATCCTGGCGCTGACCTATCCGCTCATCGGCAACTACGGCGTCCCGGCCGAGATCGAGCACGAGCTGACCAGCAACTACGAGTCGGGGCGCATCCACATCCGCGGGCTGGTCGTCTCGGAGTACTCGCGCTTTCACCATCACTGGACGGCGGAGCGCGCGCTGGAGGAGCTCCTGGTCGAGCAGGGGATCCCGGGCATCCAGGGGGTCGACACGCGGGCGTTGACGAAGAAGCTGCGTGCGAGCGGCACGATGCGGGGCTGCCTCACCGACGATCCGTCGTCGGCCGCGATGGGCGAGCCGGCGCGACATCTCGGTCCGCTCATCTCCGTTCCCGAACCCCGGACCTATGCGCCGCCGCAAGGGCGCGTGGCGCGCGTCGCGGTGGTCGACTGCGGCTGCAAGAACACGATCATCCGGAGTCTGCTCACGCGCGGGATCGAGGTCGTGCGAGTTCCCTGGGATCACGACGTGACGGCGCTCGACGTCGACGGCGTCCTCTTCTCCAACGGCCCGGGCGATCCCACCGACTACGGTGCGACGATCGAGACGGCCTGCCGCGTCCTGGAGCGGGGGATGCCCGCCTTCGGCATCTGCCTGGGCAATCAGATGCTCGCGCTCGCGGCTGGGGCATCGACCTATAAACTCAAGTTCGGGCATCGCAGCCAGAATCAGCCCTGTCGCATCGTCGGGACGGACCGCTGCGCGATCACATCGCAGAACCACGGCTACGCGGTTGATGCGCAGTCGCTCCCCGAGGGCTGGGCGGTCTGGTTCGAAAACGCCAACGACGGAACGGTGGAGGGGATTCGCCACGCGTCGAAGCCGGCGATGGCGGTGCAATTCCACCCCGAGGCGATGCCCGGCCCGATCGACACGGCGTGGCTGTTTGACGAGTTCATCGGAATGCTGAAATGACGACGAAGCTCAATAAAGTCCTGCTGCTCGGTTCCGGCGCGCTCAAGATCGGCGAGGCGGGGGAGTTCGACTACTCCGGCAGCCAGGCGATCAAGGCGCTCAAGGAGGAGGGGGTGGCGACGGTTCTGGTCAACCCCAACATCGCCACGATCCAGACCTCCGAGGGGCTCGCCGACGAGGTCTACTTCCTCCCCGTGACGCCGCACTTCGTCGAGCGGGTCATCGAGCGCGAGCGCCCGGATGCGATCCTCCTCTCCTTCGGCGGCCAGACCGCGCTCAACTGCGGCGTGGCGCTGGCGCGCAGCGGCGTGCTGGAACGCTACGGCGTGCGCGTGCTCGGCACCCCCGTCGCCACGATCGAGGACACCGAGGACCGCGAGCGCTTTACCGCGAAGCTCGCCGAGATCGACGTCCCGGTGCCGCGCAGCACCGCCGCCGGGAAGCTGGACGAGGCGAAGCACGCGGCCGCCGCCATCGGCTACCCGGTGATGGTGCGCATCGCCTATGCCTTGGGCGGGCTGGGCTCCGGCCCCTGCGCCGACGAGGCGGAGCTCGAGGCGCGCGTCTCTGCGGCGCTCTCGCACACCGACCAGGTCCTGGTGGAGGAGTACCTCACCGGCTGGAAAGAGGTCGAGTACGAGGTCGTGCGCGACGGGGCGGACAACTGCATCACCGTCTGCAACATGGAGAACTTCGATCCGCTCGGCATCCACACCGGTGAGAGCATCGTCGTGGCCCCTTCACAGACGCTCACCAACGAGGAGTACCACCGCCTGCGCGAGGTCGCGATCCGCACCGTGCGGCACTTAGGGATCGTCGGCGAGTGCAATATCCAGTACGCGCTGCACCCGGCGTCGCGCGAGTTTCGCGTGATCGAGGTCAACGCCCGCCTCTCCCGCAGCTCCGCGCTCGCCTCAAAGGCCACCGGCTATCCGCTCGCGTTCGTCGCGGCGAAGATCGCGTTGGGCAAGACGCTGCTGGAGATCGACAACAGCGTCACGGGTGCCACGACCGCCTGCTTCGAGCCGGCGCTCGACTACCTGGTGGTGAAGATTCCGCGCTGGGACTTGAAGAAGTTTCGGCGCGTCTCGACGAAGATCGATTCCGGCATGAAGTCGGTGGGCGAGGTGATGGCGATCGGCCGC
>CAYPII010000072.1:0-11445 GCA_964410765.1 uncultured Myxococcales bacterium
CGTTCTTGTTCGACAGCGTCATTTCGTCGCCCCCTTCTCTTTTTCACGACAATTCTTCCTTTTCCTTCCAAACCGGCGCCATTCGCGTATCAGGGAGGAAGCCGGGGGAGGAGGAGGCGACTGTGGGAGAGACGACGATCATGAAACAGTGTGTGGGGACGCTGGCTCGATGCGAGCGCATCTTCGAACGCTTTCAGCTGGACCGGGTGCCCAAGAAGCTCGATCAATTCGAGTGCAAGCGCGAGGGGGTCGAGCTGGCACGGCAGACGCGGACCAATTTGCTGACGCTGCCCGGCGTCGACCGCAACCGCTTCCGCCAGAAGCTCGTCTGCACCGGGACGAAGCTCGCGAAGGGAGAGCGCCGCGGCAGTGGGACGGTGGTCATCACCAAGACCTGCAACCCGCGCCGGCGCCAGTCGTGCGCGGAGCAGTTGGAAAAGGCCAGCACCTCCTATATGCCCAAGCGCTTCGCCGCCCCGTTCACCTGCCATCCAGCGCATTTCATCTGGCTGCTCGAGGGGACGCTCCCGCGGCTCGCCTGCACCGGCGAGGGGAGGGGAAGGTCGACGAAGGCCACCAAGACGCCTCCCCCGAAGCGCGCTCTCAAGGAGCGGCGAGCGACGTCGCGCTGATTTCCCCTTTGGTTCCACCCAGTTATATGCTATCCTCGATAGGTCCGACAGCAGAGCGAGGAAGCGTCTATGGCGAGCCAACCCCCTGAGGGCCCCGGCGGCCGCGGTGGTTTTGCGCTGGGGAACTTGAACGACCTCATCTCGAAGTACAGCGATATCGTCCTGGCGGTCCTGGTGGTGGCGGTCATCGCCCTCATCGTCATTCCGCTGCCGACCTGGTTGATCGACATCCTCCTCACCGTCCAGATCACGCTGGCGGTCATCATCCTGCTGGTCGCGCTCTACATCACCGACGCGCTGCGCATCGCGTCGTTTCCGACGATCCTGCTCATCGCCACGCTCTATCGGTTGTCGCTGAATATTTCGACGACGCGTCTCATCCTCTCGCGCGCCGACGCGGGAGATGTCGTGCGCGCCTTCGGCACCTTCGTCGTGCAGGGCAACTATGTCGTCGGCGGTATCCTCTTCATCATCGTGACGCTGGTGAACTTCATCGTCATCGCAAAGGGTGCCGAGCGCGTCTCCGAGGTTGCGGCGCGCTTTACCCTGGACGCCATGCCGGGCAAGCAGATGTCGATCGATGCGGACCTGCGCGCCGGCATCATCAACATGGAGCAGGCGATCCAGCGCCGGCAGCAGCTCCATCGCGAGAGCCAGCTCTACGGAGCCATGGACGGCGCCATGAAGTTCGTGAAGGGCGATGCCATCGCCGGCATCATCATCACCGTCATCAACATCATCGGCGGCTTCATCATCGGCGTCGCGATGCGCGGCCTCGAGTTCTCCGACGCGATCAAGACCTACTCGTTGCTGACTATCGGCGACGGCCTCGTCCAGCAGATCCCGGCGCTGATCATCTCGGTCTCCGCGGGCATCGTCGTGACGCGCGTCGCCTCGGAGAGCGAGGGCTCGAACCTCGGCCGCGACATCATCACGCAGATCACCGCGTATCCGAAGGCGCTGATCATCGCGGCGGTCCTGCTGGGGCTGCTCGCCATCGTGCCGGGCCTGCCGAAGGTTCCCTTCATCATCCTGGGCGTCATCACCGGCGGCATCGCCCTCTATCTCATCAAGTCGAAGGAGCAGGTCGTCCAGGAGATCATGGACCAGCCGAAGCAGGAGGCGGTGAAGAAGGCGGTGCGCAAGCACGGCGATGTGCTCCCCTTCATCATGCCCAGCCCGATTTCACTCGAGGTCGGCGGCGCGATCATCCCCTTCGTCGACGACTCCCAGGACGGCGGTCGCTTCATCAACGAGCTCATCCCGCTGCTGCGCCACGGGCTCTACTACGAGCTCGGCGTGAACTTCCCCGGCATCCAGGTGCGCGGCCAGACTGTCGACATGGAGCCGGAGTCCTACGTCATCAACATCAACGAAGTGCCGGTGGCGCAGGGGCGCGTGAAGCAGGGGCACATCCTCGTCGGTGAGCCGCTCGAGCAGCTGCAGCTCTTCAACATCAGCGGCGAGGAGGCGATTCACCCGATCGACGGCTCGGTCGTCACCTGGATCTCGGAAGAGTACAAGGATGTCGCCGCGCAGGCGGGCTTCCGCATGTGGGACGTCGCGGAGTACCTCATCCTCCACCTCTCCTACGTGCTGCGCAAGCACGCGCACGAATTCCTGGGCCTGCAGGAGGTCCAGACGATGCTCACGGAGCTGGAGAAGAGCCATCCGGCGCTCGTCAAGGAGTTGATCCCCAAGGTCATCACACTCATGCAGTTGGCCGAGATCCTGCAGCGCCTCGTGCAGGAGGACGTCGCGATCCGCGATCTCAAGACGATCTTCGCCACGCTCGCACAGTGGGGGGAGATCGAGCGCGACACGCTGACGCTCACCGAGCACGTGCGCGCGGGGCTGAAGCGCTACATCACGCACAAGTACGCCGGCGCGCAGAACACGCTCGCGGTCTACCTCCTCGATCCGGAGATCGAGGACATGGTGAAGAACGCCATCCGTCGGACGGAGAAGGGGAACTACTTAGCGCTCGAGCCGGAGATCACGCAGGAGGTGATCGAGGCGGTCGGCAAGGAGATCGCCAGCCACCCCTTTCCGCCGGGGGCGCGTCCGCCGGTGATTTTGACCACCGCCGAAATTCGCCGCTACTTCCGCAAGATCGTCGAGCTCGAGTTCCCGCAGCTCTCGGTCCTCTCCTATCAGGAACTCGCCGAGAACCTGCGCATTCAGCCGATCGCCCGCGTCGGCCTCCCCGAGGAGATCCTCCAGGCCGCGCTGGCCCCCGCGTAAACAGCTCAAAGCTCAAAGGGGAAAGCTCAGAGGAACACCCAGGAGGGTTTCCTTTCACCTTTGACCTTTCACCCTTCAGCTCGATTATGCGGTCAGCAGGTTGACGATCGTGATCAGCGCGAAGATGAGCACCAGCCCGCCCAGGCCGATCATACCGATCTCGATGGGGGTAAGGCGTTTGATCGCTTCGACGCGTGCCTGCGGCGCGGGGTAGGGCTGCTGTCCGGCGAGCGAGCGCTCGAGCTCGTCCCACTCCTCGATCGCACCGGCTCCCTCGGGCGTCCCCTCGGGATAGCCCTCCTCGCCCTGTTCCTCCTCGCCGGCCTCCGATCCCATCCCCTCCAGCCCGGGGATCTCGTCGGGGTGCACTGGTGCGGGGCGGTGCTTCGGGCGGACCTCCTCCAGCTGCGCCAGGTTGATCTCCTGCGGGTTGCGGAACATGAGCACGATCGTGCCGAGTGCGAGCCGGTCGCCGTCGTGGAGGTACTCCTCGATCACGCGCCGGTTGTTGAGGAAGGTGCCATTCTTGCTCTCCAGGTCGCGGATGGCGATCCCCCCCCAGCGCTTGATGATCTTCGCATGCCGGCGGGAGATGACGTACTCGTTGATGGCGAAGTCGCAGTCGGGGTCGCGCCCGATGATCAGCTCGCCGACCTCGTCGGTGAGGAATATCTTCTTTCCTTCGGCAGAGCCGTTGAGGACCTCCAGGCTCGGGACCATGTCCTTGTCCAGGGCGGTGAGCACCTTCTTCAAAAGCTTCACCTCGAGGATGTCGCTCTCGGTGATCTCCTCGTCATAGGCCTGTTGCACCGCGTCGCGATCCGGTTCGAAGCGCAGGTCGAACTGGTCGATCGTGATGGTGTCGCCGATGCGGAGCAGGTGTTTTTCCTCGGAGGCGACGCGCAGGCCATTGAGGAAGCTGCCGTTGCCGCTGCCCAGGTCGATGAGGAACCAGTCGTCGCCATCGTGCAGGAGTTTCGCATGATGGCGTGAGACCCCCTGACCGCGCAGTTGCACGATGTTATTGTCGAGGCGGCCGATGGTGACGACTTCCTCGAGACAGGCGTGGGTGAAGGACTCGTCGGTCCCCCGTTGCTGGATGATCAGTGTTGGCATTTGACGTCGTTCGTCTCGATGACCCGTTTTGCTACCGCGACCTCCGTGGGGAAACCATTTCCCGCCGCCTTGACGAAGCGGCAGTAGAGCTGCATCGCCTCCGCACGCTGTCCCATGATTTCAGAGAGGTTGGCCAGGTTATAGAGCGTCCGCGCGTGGTTCGGATCGAGGATGAGCGTATGCTCCCACTGCTGTTTGGCGGCCACCTTGTTGCCCTGCTTGAGCAAAGTCAAACCCAAATTGAATGAGGCATCCGCGAAGGCGGGGTTCGCCTTCAACGCCTGGCGCAACGCTTGTTCGGCCTCGGCATATTTCCCGGTTGAGAGATAGGCCGTCCCCAGGCGAAACCAGGCGAGCTCGTTCGCCGGCTCGATCGTCGTCACGCTCTTGAACTCATTGATCGCCGCCTGATGCTGCCCCTGCGACAGGAAGAAGAGGCCGAGCTCCATGTGCGCCTCGGGCGACATCGGGTTGAGCTCGAGCGCCTTCATGAAGCTGTTCTGCGCCTTGTGTGGCTGGTTGCTCTCCAGGTAGAGGCGGCCGAGCCGGATCCAATTGGGAACCGACTGCGGCTGATCGCCCAGCGCCAGGCGGTAACGGATGGCGGAGCGCTCGTAGTCGCCCCGCTGCTCGTAGAGTTCCGCGAGGCGCAGGTGCGCGTGCGTCAGCTTCGGGTCGAGCTCGGTCGCCTTCACGAGCGATTCGATCGCCAGCTCGCTGTAGTCCTTCTTGCCCTCCTTCGTCTTCTCGATGTAGGCGATCCCCAGGTTGTAGTGGTTGTCGGCGATACGCGAATCCTTCTTCAGCCCCTTCTTGATCACCTTGATCGCATCGTCGGTCTTTCCCTGTGCCAGGTAGACGGCGCCGAGGTGTCCATAGGCGGCAGCGTAGTGCTTATCGAGCTTGATTGCCTTGCGGAACTGCGCGGCGGCGCGTTCGTTCTGCCCTTTCACTTTATAGACGACGCCTAGGTTGTTGTAGGCCTCGACGTATTCGGGGGAGAGCTCGATCGCCGTCTTGAACTCCATTTCGGCACGGTCGAGTTCGTTCTTGTTGAGCGCCACGATCCCCTGGTTGTTGTGATAGACCGCACGCGACGTCGGCATCGTGATCTTCTTCTTCGCGCAAGCGGAAGTTGAAGCCAGAGCGAAGGCGATCGACACGAGCATGAACGTGATGATTCTCATTTTCTTCATCTGGATTTTCCCCATTCCGCGTTCCGCATTCCGAACTCCGCACTCCATCTATTCCCACCGCTTCGGCTGCGCGCTCTGCTTCTTCTCCTTCGGGACGACGATCATCCCGCGCTGTTGTTCGGGGGTGAGCGTCTTCGTTTCGCCCGACGGCGCTGGCGCTGTTCCCGCTGCCGGTGCCGTGCCGGCCGGTGTCGCCGCAGGCGCCGCGCTCGGGGCCGCGAGCGGCATCCCCTCCAGGCAGGGGTCGATGGCCAGCGCCTTCTGATAGGCCTCCTGTGCGGCGCCGGCTCCCCCCGCGTTCATGCGCATGCGGGCCAGATGATACCACGTGATGGCGTCGATGGGAACGATGCGCACCGCCTCCTCGAAGGCGGCTGCCGCGGCCTTCCAGTCGCTCTGTCCGGAGGCGTGGAGCCCCGCCACGAACGAGACGTTGCTCAGCAGAAAGGGGTTCTGGATCTCCACCGTCGGCGCCTTCGGTTTCTTCGTCACCTTTGCCTTCTTCGGGAAGAAGTACCAGGGGGCCGGCTTCGCCTCCTTCGCCATGGTGATCAGCTCCGCCTGCGCCTTTTGGTAGAGCCCGCCGTAGGATTCGCGCTGCTGCTTCCGGACGAAACCCAGGAAGGTGTAGAGGTCGACGAGTCCCATGTAGCCCAGCGGCGAGCGATAGTCGGCGCGCTTGGCCTGCTCGAAGAAGAGGCGCGCGGTCTCCCCCTGCTTGACGTCGTAGTGCTCCAGCGCCTGCCGTCCCTTCGCGTAGTTCTCGTAGGCGCGCGTTGAGGCGGTGGCGTCGCGCACTGCGCGCAGCTTGGCGCCGTCGACCTTCGCGTCCATCGCGCCGAGAATCCCCTTGGCCGTCTCGGCCAGGACCCGGAAGAAGTCCTTGTTCTCGGGGTAGGCGAACTTCGCCTCGAACTGCTTGAGCAGCTTGCCCGAGCCGTCGGAGAGCTGGATGAAGACGCGCATCGCCTCGTTCACGTGTTGGAAGAGCCCGCCGATCGTATAGGCCGGCGGCGTGCTCTCGCCGCGATGCACTGCGGTGATCCCCGAGAGGACGCGCAGCTCCTTGCCCGCGCGGAGCAGGTCGGTGAGGTAGTCGCGCAGTCCCAGCACCAGCCAGTCGTCGGCTCCCTGCTTCGTCGCGTTCTGAAAGGCGTTCACGATGACGACGCGTCCGTCGGGGAGCTCGTCGAGTTCGAGCGAGGCCATCTGGCGCGGCCAGTCGATGCAGCTCTTCGGCTTCGCCGTGGCGAGGGCCGGGAGTGCGAGCAGGATGAGGATCAGGGGGAGGGCGCGCCGCATAGATTACTAATATCTTGATTTTTCACGATAAAATCAAGTGTTCTCTCCTCTTGGCGCTTTACCCCTCCGGGGCTTTATGTTAATCAGACGCACATATGGCAGACGAGCGGGACAAGAAGGGCGGCGGAGCAGCGGTCGCAGATCGCCCTGCGGCGCCCGATGACTTCGACAAAACGGTCGTCCGCCCGGCGGAGGAGAGGGAGGAGTCGACCCCCGCCCGCCCGCAGTACACCCCCCCCTACGTCATCATCGTCGAGGGCCCGCGCACCGGCGCCCGCTTTCCGCTGGGCGACGGCGCGAACATCATCGGGCGCGCCCAGCAGAACGCCGTCCGCCTCGAGGACCAGAGCGTCTCTCGGCAGCACGCGGAGATCAACGGGGGGGAGTCGGGCTGGACGGTCAAGGACCTCGGCAGCAAGAACGGAACGGTCGTCAACGGTCAGCCGATCGCCGAGCAGGTGACGATCGGCCACAAGGACGTCGTCAAGACCGGCATCTATCAGATGCGCCTGATCCTCGAGCCGACGAGCGTCGAGGAGGAGATGACGCTCCCGCCGGAGCTGGCGATGGCCGATCGCACCGTCTTCGTCGCCGCGCCGCCGGAGAGCATGACCGCCAAGCTCGAGAAGGGCGAGGTCCCGGAGGAGCCGCCGGCGGAGAAACCCGCAGTGCCCCCGCCGCCCCCCGCCGCGGAGGAGCCGGGCGAGGCGCCGGCGGCGCCCAAGCGCCGCTTGGCAGTCGGCAGGCGCCAGCTCGTGATGCTGGGTGTCCTGGGGATCGTCGTCATCGGCGTAGCCGCCTACTTCGCACAGCGCTTCCTCTTCCAACAATCGGCTCCGCCGACCGAACTCGCCGAGGCCCCGACGGAGGCCGCGCCGAAGGCCCTTCCGCCGCAGGGGGAGGGGGCCGCAACGCCACCGCCTCCTCCGGGAGGCCAACCGCCGACCGCGGAGGGGACGCCGCCACCGGCGGGGACCACGCCGTCGACCACGGCTCAGCCCGCGCCGCCGAAACCCCCGGCACCGTCGCCGGTCCAGACCGTTCCGGTCTTCCTCGACTTCGCCTCGAGTCCGATGTCGGCGGAGGTCACCTTCCAGGGCAAGGAGCTCGGGCGGACCCCGTTGCGCGTGAACATGGAGCTCGAGCCGGACAAGAGCTACACGGCGAACGCCCTCTTCGTCATGCCCGAGATCCGCGAGCGGTACACGCAGAAGGTGGAGTTCACGGTGGAGAAGGACGCGACGGTCGTCCCCATCCTCTTCCGCGGCCCCATCGGCCTGATCAAGGTGATGGATATCCCGCGCGACGTCGACTTCTACCTGGAGGGGAACTTCGCCTACGATCGTTTCAAGGAGCAGTCGGCGAAGCTGCAGGAGGTCGTCCTGCGCAAGCCGATCTACATCCCCTACGGAAACTACCACATCGAGCTGCGACGCCAGCGCCAGCTCGGCGAGAGTTCGCAGACCTTCGTGAAGGATATCATCTTCAAGCGCGACGTCGTCATCGCCGAGGAGAGCCCCACGTATGTGCTCGAGGTGGGGGAAGAGGACCTCAAGCAGTTCCCGGTGAGGATCCGCACTGAGCCGCCGAACGCCGACGTCTTCATCGACGGCAAGAAGGTGGGGAAGACCCCCTACGAGGGGAACTTTCCGCTGGGCGAGCACAAGCTCGTGGTCCGCAAGGAGGGCTACTTCGAGCACGCGGAGGAGCTCAACGTCGACATCAACACGCCCTTCGCGGCGCAGATCAAGCTCAAGACCTCCGTGGCCGGCGCGCACATCAACAACGCGCGGTTGGCGATGAATCGCGAGATGTGGCAGGAGGCGGTGAACGAATTGGCGGAGGCGCTCGGCAGCGGACCGGCCCCCTCGGAGGCGTCGCTGGCGAAGTACCTGCTGGGCGTCTGCTACCTCAACCTGCGCGACATCCAGCGGGCGATGGGCTACTTCGAACAGGCGCGCGAGAGCGACGAGGTCCGCCACAAGGCGATGCTGGGATTGGTCAACGGCTATGCGATGCTCAACGAGATGAACCGCGCGCTGCCGCTGCTCGTCGAGGTCCTCCTCCAGGCGAAGGACGACGAGACGAAGCGCGAGGCGAACGACCTCTTCCAGAAGGTCTCCCCCTTCCGGTCGGTCATCTATGTTTACTCGGAGCCGTCCGGCGCCACGGTCATCGTCAACGACAAGCCGGTGGCGCAGAAGACGCCGGTGATCCTCCACGACCTTCCGCTCGGCAGCTACCGCATCAAGGTGACGAAGCCGGGCTTCCAGCCGACCGATCTCAACCTCTCCCTCTCGGTCAACGAGTTCAACCCGGTCGTCGTCAAGCTCAAGCCGATTCCGCAGTGAGCTCCCTTCCACGGGGATGGCACAAGCTTCCGTTGACAAAAGGATGCGTCGCGCGCTTTAAGCGCGGTGGGGGAGGGGAGGACGCATGCGCAACCGAATGTCCCTGCTGCCGGCCCTGCTGCTGATGCTGGCCGCCGCGCCCGCCGCGGCGGAGCTCTCGCAGCGCGATCTCGACAAGCGGGTGACGATGACCGAGAAGGCCGCACTCCTCCAACAGGTCGACACGGTCAGCCTCTATCTCTCCTCGGAGCGCGTGAAGCTGGCACCCCGCCTGACCGATGCCGGCGTCGTCGACGTCGAGATGACCGTGCTGGATCCGTATCTCGCCGCCGACCGCGCGCGGCTGCGCGACTTTGTCGTTCGCAACGTGACCACCTTCAACGACGTGCTGGCCGAGCGTCTGCCGATCTATGCGCCGGCGCTTGCGAAGGAGTTCGACGCGAAGCGGGATGTGCGCTTTCGGATCAACCGGGGGGCTGCGCGCGTTCCGGTCGCCACTTGGAGCGGCGGGCAGTTCGCCTGGGTCGCGGGAACCGCGGCACCCGCCGCGGATGAAGACCTCAACACTGTGCGCGCGATGGACGCCGGTCCCAAGGGATGCGACTGCCCGGCGCGGCGCAAATAGGAGGAACGCATGACCGTACAGAGTGCCATCCTGAGTCGAACCCGTTCCCGCGCCGTCGCGCTCTCGGCGGCCGCGCTCGCCTGCGCCCTCCTCGTCGGCTTTTCGGCACTCGTGCGCATCCCCATTCCGGGCACACCCGTTCCGGTGACCCTCCAGACCTTTGCGCTGCTCGCCTGCGCGGGAGTGCTCGGGCGCTGGTATGCGCTGCAGATGATGTGGTGGTACCTGGCGCTGGGGCTCGTCGGTGCCCCCTTCTTCGCGGGGGGGGACGGCTGGCAGCACGTCACGGGTGCCACCGGCGGCTATCTGGTGGGCTTCGTCGCGGCGGCCGCGATCGTCGGATTCGTCCATCCCCGGCGCTGGTACGCCGGGGCGCTCACCTATCTCGCGGCGGCGATCGCAATCTATGTCCCCGGCGTGGCGTGGCTGAAGGTCGTCACCGGCGTCGCCTGGCCGCAGGCCGTAGCGATGGGCGTGGCCCCCTTCATCGTCGCCGACATCGTGAAGGCGCTCGCTGCATGGATCGGCGTGCGTGCGGTGAAGCGCTGAGGGGAAGGGCGGAGAGGAGACAAAAAGAGCGGGGCCTTGATGACGGGGCCCCGCTCTTTTTTTCGTATCGCGCGTCGTCGTTACTTGAAGACCGCCAACAGCACGCCGGCGGCGACGGCGGTGCCGATGACGCCGGCGACGTTCGGCCCCATCGCGTGCATCAGCAGGTAGTTCGAAGGATTCTCCTTCTGCCCCTCCACCGCCGCCACGCGCGCGGCCATCGGCACGGCCGAGACCCCCGCGGCGCCGATGAGTGGATTCACCTTGCCCCCGGAGGTGCGGTACATGATCTTGCCGAAGATCAGTCCCGCGGAGGTCGAGATGCTGAAGGCGACGAGCCCCAGCAGGAGGATGCCCAGCGTCTCGATGCGCAGGAAGCGCTCCGCCGAGAGCTTCGTGGCGACGCCCAGGCCCAGGACGATCGTCACGATGTTGATCAGCTCGTTCTGCGCGGTCTTCGAGAGGCGTTCGACCACCCCCGACTCGCGCATGATGTTGCCGAAGGCGAGCATGCCGATCAGCGGCGCTGCGGTCGGCAGCAACAGGATGCAGGCGACGAGCAGGATGAGCGGGAAGGCAATCTTCTCCATCCGCGAGACCGGACGCAGCTGCTCCATCACAACCCGGCGCTCCTCGCGCGTGGTGAAGAGCCGCATGATCGGCGGCTGGATCAGTGGCACGAGCGCCATGTAGGAGTAGGCCGCCACGGCGATGGCACCCATCAGGTTTGGCGAGAGCTGGCTGGAGAGGAAGATCGATGTCGGGCCGTCGGCGCCGCCGATGATGCCGATGGAGCAGGCGTCCTGCAGCGAGAAATCGAAGCCGGCGTATTTGCTCAGCAGCAGCGCGCCGATGACTGTCGCGAAGACGCCGAACTGCGCCGAGGCACCCAGAAACGCCGTCTTCGGGTTGGCGATGAGCGGGCCGAAGTCAGTCATCGCACCGATACCCATGAAGATCAGCAGCGGGCAGACCTCGGTGGCGATACCGATGTCGAAGAAGTACTTGAGCAGTCCTCCGTCGAGCGCGATTCCTCCCATCGGAATGTTGACGAGGATCGTGCCGAAGCCGATCGGCACCAGTAGCAACGGTTCGAACTTCTTGACGATCGCCAGATAGAGCAGCAGCCCGCCGACGAGGATCATGACGAGCTTCATCCAGCCGGCGGCGGTGGGGTAGTCCTCCGTCACGTGCGGAATGAGCATTGTCGCCGGTTCCGGGTCGCCCTGACGGCGCGTCGCGAACTGATAAAAGCCGGTCGTGTGCCAGAGGCGTTCGATGAGCGCGCCCATGCCGGCGGTCTGTACCTTCTGGCGCTGCTGCACGCGCGCGTACTTGCCAAGCGAGGTCATGCCGTCGCCCTCCTGAGCGAAGGCGGTGAGGCCGATCGCCCCGAAGAGCAGCACAGCGATGCCAAGGAAGATCAGGAG
>CAYPII010000073.1:0-11121 GCA_964410765.1 uncultured Myxococcales bacterium
ACCGTCCCCATCCACTCGGAATCTCGGCGCGCGAGGTAGTCGTTCACGGTGATGACGTGCACGCCCTTTCCCGCCAGCGCGTTGAGGTAGACCGGCAGCGTCGCCACGAGCGTCTTGCCCTCGCCGGTCTTCATCTCGGCGATCGTCCCCTCGTGCAGAACGACGCCGCCGACGAGCTGCACGTCGAAGTGGCGCATGCCCAGTGTGCGCACGCTCGCCTCGCGCACGACGGCGAAGGCCTCCGGGAGGATATCGTCGAGCGTCTCGCCGCCGGCGAGGCGCCGCTTGAACTCGTCGGTCTTGGCGCGCAGCGCCTCGTCGGAGAGCTTCTGCACCTCCGGCTCGAGCGCGTTGATCCGCTCGACGATCGGCTGGATGCGCTTGAGCTCGCGCTCGTTCTTCGTGCCGAATATTTTCTTGATGAAATAGGAGATCATATAAAAAGGCCCGGCACGCTGCCGGGCGAGGGCGCCGCTCGAAAAGCCCCTTACATCTGTTCGACGATGTACATCATCGGATCGACCGGCACGCCGTCGACGCGCACCTCGTAGTGCAGGTGCGGCCCGGTGCTACGTCCGGTATTGCCGACGGTGGCGATGATCATGCCACGTCGCACGTGCTGTCCTTCGTTGACGTAGAGCTGCGAGCAGTGGCCGTAGAGTGTGGAGATGCCGTAGCCATGGTCGACGACCAGCGTACGGCCGTAGCCCCCCTTGTAACCGCGATAGGTAACGACGCCATCGCCCGGAACGACGATCGGCGTCCCGCGCGGGCCGGCGATGTCGATCCCCTCGTGGACGCGCTTGCGTCCGCCCCAGCTGCGCAGCGCGCCGAAGCCGGAGGTCACCCAGCCGCGCGTCGGCCAGACCGACGGGAGCGAGGCCCAGAAGTGCAGGTGTTCCTGCTTGCGCTCGAAGAGCGCATGGATGCGCTCCTCCGCTGCGTCGACCTCACCGGCGAGCTCGTCGAGCGTGAGCGTCAGCCCTGCTGTGAAGGACTTCGAGAGCGGCGACTTCCAGATGCCCTCGCCGAGCGAACGCTTGATCGAGGCCACGCGCTGCGGCATGGGGAGCCACTCCCCCTCCGAGACCGGACCGTGGCCGACCTTCCCCGCCTGAGTGCGCGCGAACTCGCTCTCGAGCTTCGCTGCGAAGCGATCGGTCCGGGCGACCGCCCCCTCGAGCTCGGCCAGCCGCCCCAGCAGCGAGGCACGCTCGCGCACGTAGCGCGCCGCCTCAACGCGGACATCCTCCGTCGCATAATACGAGCTGCGGAAGTGCAGGAGCGCCCCCAGGCCGACGACACAGAGGACGAGGAAGGCAACGACGCCCGCCGTCACCGCATAGAGCGCGACGCGGGAGAGCTGAAAGCGCCGTATCTGCGAGCGATTGCGCGGAACGATGAGGACGCTGAAGCGTTCCGAGAGGCGTTTCTGCTTGTGGTGATGCGATGGCACGATCGTCACATCTCGCTTCTGCCGCCCTGCCAAGGGACGGAAATTATTGAATGGTATTCAGACCTTAATAGCACGATCCTAGCAGAGGTCCCCCGCCCTGTCAACTCCGGGATATCCCCAAACCCTTTGCGATTATTGCACTTTTTAGGCGTCCTCCATCGTCGGCTCATCTTCGGCCGGCGGGAGGGTCGATTCCTCATCCAACCCCTGGACCTCCACGAGGACGACGGTGATGTTGTCGTCGCCCCCGCGCTCGTTGGCCAGGTCGATTAAGCGCTCGCTGGCGGGCTTGATCTCGTTGGTCGTCACGACATCGCGGATCTCCTCGTCGGTGAGCATGTTGCTCAGCCCATCGGAGCAGAGGAGGAAGCGATCGCCCTCGCGCACCACGCGGATGTCGACGTCGGCGTCGACCGACTGCTGGAAGCCGACGGAGCGCGTGATGATGTTCTTGAGTCGGTGCACCCGGGCGTCGTCCTCGGAGAGCATCCCCGCGCGGATCTGCTCGCCGACGAGCGAGTGGTCGGTGGTGATCTGCTGGATCTCCTCCCCGCGGATGCGGTAGGCGCGCGAATCGCCGACGTTCGCGACGTAGACCTTGTTCGCGCGGAAGAAGAGGACGACCGACGTCGTCCCCATCCCGCGGAGCGTCGCCTCCGCGGTGGCCTTCTCGAAGATACGCTTGCTCGCCAGGTCGACTGCATACCGCAGATAGCTCTGCGGCTCCCCGGGGCGGATGACCATCCCCCCCTCCGGGAGCGTCGCGTCCGGGTCGTCCTCGAGCGAGCCGATGATCTCGGCGATCGTGTTCACCGCCATCCGGCTGGCAAAATCGCCCCCCAGATGTCCCCCCATGCCGTCGGCGACGACATAGAGCTGCAACTCGTCCGAGACGAGAAAGCTGTCCTCGTTTTTCTGGCGGCGTTTGCCGACGTCGGAATAGCCGTGTGATGTGATACGCATGAATGTTCGTCCCGCAGATGCCGAGTATATAATACTAGAATGGTTTCGCCATGTTGAAAAGCGAAAAGTCCCCGCTATCCGCCGAGCATCAGCTCCCCGGCGAAGATCGTCGGCGCGCCGAAGTGTCCGCGGAAGCGCAGATCGTCGGCAACGCCCTCGACGCATCCCAAGAGCTCGTGCACGTTGCCGGCGATCGTCATGCCGCGCAGCGGCTCTGCGGGCTGCCCTCCCTCAAGGAGGACCCCCTCCGCGCCGAGCGAAAAATCACCGCTGATCGGATTGGCCGTATGGACGCCCAGCAGATCGGTGACGAGGACCCCGTCGCCGACCGCACGCAACAGTTCGTCGCGTGGCGTCCTCCCCGGCAGGAGCGCGCAGTTGCCGACGCCGATCTGCGGCGGGTGGCGCAGTTCGTCGCGCACCGCGTTGCCGGTGGAGGCGACACCGTCGCGCGCCGCGCGCGCTCCGTCGTAGAGCCACCCCGCGATCCGCCCCTCCTCGACCATCGCCGTGCGCCGCTTCGGCGTCCCCTCGGCGTCGATCGGAAAGGAGCCGAATCCATCCGGCAGGAGCCCGTCATCGACGATGGAGACCGCCGGCGCGTAGAAGCGCTCCCCGCGCCGGGTCGCCACGACCGACTTGCCGCGCTGAACGGCGTCCGCGAAAAAGGAGGCGGCGACGAGGCGCACGAGCTCTATCGTCGCGCGGGCATCGAAGAGAACACAACGCTTCCCCGCCGCCGGTGGGCAGCCGCCCAGCTTGGCGATCGCGCGGCGTGCGACGTCGCGCGCCAGCGCCTCGGCGTCGAGCGCGTCGAAGGAGACCGCGTGCACGGCGTCGTAGGCGCTCTGCTGCTCGTCGCCATCGGCAGCGATCGCCTTGAGCTCGCAGAGGGCCACGCCGCGCTCGGCGAAGGCGCGCGTCCCGTGGGAGGTACGCACCCAGAGCCGGCGCGTCCGCTCCTCGTAGCAGGGATGCTGCACGCGGGCGATGCGGCTGTCGGCGGCGATCGCCGCTCCCTCCAGCTGCATCGCGAGCGCGATCTTCTCGTCGTCGGAGACCTCCTGCAGCGGCCGCGCGACCCGCTCCGCGATCGCCGGGCCGGCCGACTGCAGCTTCGGGATGACCGCCTCGTCGGAGGGACCCACCGCGTGCATCGCCTCGACGGCCAGGCGCACCGCGCGTTCGATGGAGGGCTGTGCCAGATCGCTCGTCGTCGCCGATCCCATGCGGCCGTCGGCGACCACGCGCACGGCGAGCGCCCGGTGATGCGCGCGCTGGGAACGCTCGACGTGCTGCTGCCGCACCTCGATGACGAGGTCGGCATCCTCCACGCCGACGACCTCGGAGGCCTCGACCCGCGCGCGTTTGAGCAACCGCGCCGCCGTTTCGATCGCGCGTTCCACTAGCGCCCCCTCCCCGTCGTCGATGCCGCGTTCTGCGCCGCCGCGAGCATCTCCTGCGCGTGCTCCCGGGCGGTCGCCGTCAGGCGCTCGCCGCCGAGCATCCGCGCGATCTCCTCCAGGCGTGCCCCCTCCGCCACCGGCGAAAGCCCCGTAATCGTCCGCCCCCCCTTCACTCCCTTGGCGATACGCAGGTGGTGGTCGCCGTAGACGGCGACCTGCGGGAGGTGCGTGATGCAGATGACCTGACGCGCGCGGGAGACCGCCTGCAGCTTGCGCCCGACAACCTCGGCGATCGCCCCCCCGATGCCGGCGTCGACCTCGTCGAAGATCGAGGTGGCGGCGAGCTGCGCGCGGTCGGCCAGCGCCCCCTTGAGCGCGAGCATCACGCGCGAGAGCTCGCCACCGGAGGCGATGCGCGCCAGCGGCTTCATCGGCTCACCGACGTTGGGCGAGAAGAGGAAGGCGATCGCGTCGGGGCCCGTCTCGTCCCACGCCGTCTCCTCGCGCCGCTCGATCTCCACGGCGAAGCGCGTGCGCTTCATCCCCAGCTCCGCGAGCTCGCGCACGACCGCCCGCGCCAGGGCCTCGGCCGTTTTTCGACGCGCGCCGCTCAAGCGATCGGCCGCCGCGCGCCGCTGTTGCGCCGCCTCCTCGAGCGCGGCCTCCTTCTCGGCGAGCAACTCGTCGGAGCGCTCCACCGCGTCGATCTCCCCGTCGATCGCCGCGCGGCGTTCGAGACAGGCCTCGAGCGAGCCGCCGTGCTTGCGCATGAGCGTGCGCAGCAGGTGCAGGCGCTCCTCGATCTCCTCCAGGCGCGTGGGATCGGACTCCAGGCCGTCGGCATAGCGCGCGAGCTCGCGCGCGGTCTCCTCGATCTCGGCGCGCGCGCGATCGAGCGCCATGCACCAGTCGCCGACGCGCGGCTCCACGTCACGGCATTCGCCGAGTGCGATGAGTGCCGCGTCGATCCCCTCCAGGGCGGAGGCCGCGTCGCTGTAGAGGATCGCCTCCGCCTTGCGGGCGCGCTCCTCGAGCATCACGGCGTGCTTTGCGCGATTGCGCTCCGCCGCGAGTTCGGCGTCCTCCCCCGACCGCGGATCGATGCGCGCGATCTCGTCGCGCTGGAACTTCAAAAAATCGAGGCGCTCCGCCGCATCCTTCTCGCGTTCGAGGAGCCCCTGCACCTCGCGCGCGAGCGCCGCGCAGCGCTCATGCGCCGTGCGATAGGCGGCGAGCTCCTCGGCGAGGCCGCCGAAGGCGTCGACGATCTCGGCGTGGCAGGCGGCGTCGAGCAGGCGCTGGTGTTCGTGCTGGCTGGAGACGTCGACGAGCGCCTCGGCCACGCGCTTGAGGACCGACTGCGCCACCGGCATGCCGTTGACCGCCACGCGGTTGCGTCCGCGGCTGGCGATCACGCGCGTGACGACGAGCTCGTCGCCCACCGCCACGCCGCTGGCCTCCAACTCCTCGCGCAGCGGCGCAGCCATCGAACGAGCGTCGAAGACGGCGGTGACGCTCGCGCGATCGCTCCCGGCGCGGACGAGGTCGCTCTGGGCGCGCTCGCCGAGGGCGAGCTTGAGCGCCTCGACGAGAATCGTCTTCCCCGCGCCGGTCTCGCCGGTCATCACGGTCAGGCCCGGGTGGAAGTCGACGGTGAGCTCGTCGATGATCGCGAAGTCCTGGATATGGAGCATCTGGAGCATAGGATGGCCGCGCCCGACAGCGCCGGAGTCCCCTAACACGCCCCAAAGCCGCTTGTCCACGTGTTTTCCCCTTGTCCTGTGAACGCCGGACGTGGTTAGGATGCCTGATGGTCATGGAGGAACAGGGGCTCTTCGCCACCGCCGGGGCAGGACCGTCGGCACCGCTCGCCGAACGGATGCGCCCGCGTTCGCTTGCCGAGATCGCCGGGCAGGGACATCTGGTCGGCCCGGGCAAACCGCTCACAGCACTCATCGAGGCGGACGCCCTCCCCTCGATCATCTTCTGGGGGCCGCCGGGCACCGGCAAGACGACGCTCGCACGCATCATCGCCGGCACGACGAAGGCGCGCTTCCACCACCTCTCCGCGGTCCTTTCGGGGGTCGCGGAGCTGCGCGAGATCATCAAGTCGGCGCAGCGCCGCCGCGAGACGGAGGGGGCGCTCCACATCCTCTTCGTCGACGAGATACACCGCTGGAACAAGGCGCAGCAGGACGCGCTGCTCCCGCACGTCGAGAGCGGCACGATCACGCTGATCGGCTCGACGACAGAGAACCCCTCCTTCGAGGTAATCGGCCCGCTGCTCTCGCGCACGAAGGTCTACGTCCTGGAACCGATCGAGGCCGACGACCTCGCGGAGCTCGTGCGCCGGGCACTGGCCGACGAGGAGCGCGGGCTGGGGAAAAAGCATCTGCAGATCGAGGAGGACGCGCTCGCCTTTATCGCAGCAGGCGCTGACGGCGATGCGCGACGCGCGCTCAACACGCTCGAGATAGCGGCAGATCTTGCCAGCAACGCCAGCAACGCCAGCAACGTAACAATCAACATCGATCTCGTCGAAGCCGCAGTTCAGCGCAAGAGTCTGCTCTACGATAAAAAAGGCGAGGAGCACTACAACGTCATCTCCGCCTTCATCAAAAGCATGCGCGGGAGCGACCCGGACGCCGCTATCTACTACCTCGCGCGCATGCTGGAGGCCGGCGAGGATCCGCTCTTCGTCGCGCGGCGCATGGTCATCTTCGCGAGCGAGGATGTCAGCAACGCCGACCCGCACGCGGTGCAGGTGGCGATCAGCTGCATGCAGTCCTATGACTTCGTCGGCATGCCGGAGGGGTGGATTCCGCTCGCACAGTGCGCGGCCTACCTCGCCAGCGCGCCGAAGAGCAACGCGAGCTACATGGCCTACAAGCGGGCGAAGGCGGACGTCACCGAGCACGGCATCCTCCCCACGCCCAAGCACCTGCGCAACGCACCGACGAAATTCATGCAGGAGCAGGGCTACGGGAAGGACTACAAGTACGCCCACGACTACGAGGGGCACCACGTCGCCGGGGAGCAGTACCTCCCCGACCGCCTGCGCGGGCGGCACTACTACGAGCCCACCGAGAACGGCTACGAGAAGATCATCGCCGAGCGGCTGAAACAGTGGCGTCGTTCCTAGCGGAGCATTCCTGTTCCGCCGTTTTTGCCCGGAAAACGGGCATGGCCACGGGCTGCCGTGAAGTCTCCCAAAAATATTTCCAGCGATTGTTAAAATAGCTGTTGCTAAGTATCAGAATTATATATATATTCTTGTTTTCTGGAAAAATGGATTTATCCGCCTTTTCGGGGTACTCTCCGCTTGACAATGCCCCCCCATGGCGCGGTAGTTATACACAATCCAACTATTTATACGACGTTAACTCCAAGCACGGAGGGGAGGTGCGCTATGACCAGATCAGCACTTCCAGCTGACTGTGCCGCGATCGTCAGATCGAAGACCGATGGCGATCAGAACTTGATCCAGTGCCTGAAGTCGAACCGATTCGAAGTGCACGACGCGACGATGTCCGAGTTGCTCACGGAGTTCAAATACGTGCAGGATCGTTCCTCGTTCGTCGGCAGCAGCAAGGGCGAACGGACCTTCGAAGCCGATCCGTCGCGCTCCTTTCTGCGGTTCAGCAGCTGGCAAAACGGTTGGAACCAAATTCGTTATCAGTCGATTCACTTCGAGCAGCGGGCTTCGGGCAATATCGTTGTCCGACGCAAGGAATGGACGGACGACGCGTCCGCTCCGACATGGTCGGCGAGCGCCGAGTTCGCCATCGAGGACGGCATCATGACCTTCGTGAACGCTTCGGATTCTCAGAACACGCCGAAGACGCCCGACGCCGGCATCGCCATCCTCAGCGCAGCCATCTTCCAGCTCGGTCAGCTGTTGTCGCGACAGTTGGACGCGTCGCGTTCCTCGACGGAGCGCGAGGGGATGGTCCGCAGCATGCTCTTTCTCAACGGGCTGCAGAACACTGTCATGATGACGAGCCGCGTCGCCGCCGAATACGGTGACGCGCTCTCCTGTCCCAGCGGCTATAGCATGCAGTGTTCGTGCGAACCGAGCAACTAGCATGCGAACCGTTCCGCCGACGGCGCCGCATCCTTCCGGATGCGGCGTTTTTTCGAAACCCTTCAAAACCGATTGCGTCAAACTTTTGAGAATACCGGAGACATCGCAGGGATCTCCAGCCCCCCCCTGTCCAAGGAGACAACTCGCGAGGGAACTTTTTGGAAGAAGACCACCCAAACGGGGTCGCCCGCAAAGCCATTTCTAATGTGTGTTTCCCGCGATGCGCACCTTGACAGTCCCGGCCCCCATCCAGTAGGAAGAGTGCTCACACGGGGAGTGGAAAGGGGGTGCCGACATGTCGGTGAAAAACGATGCATACATTTGGGGCGCTGACTGCTCCCGTTTTCTCAATTCGGGATTCGCGGAAAAGGCCGATAGGAATGCAACGATCGAGGTTTGCATCGACGCGATCGATGTCACCCTCTCCCCGGACACCCTCTTCGCCCCCCTGGACACCTTCAAACACGACGGCTCCCTCATCAGCCACACGCAACGACACAACTGGACGACGGCGACGCCCTACGGACTCTCCGTGGAAAGCTATTCCCAGGGGCTCACCTGGAACCAGCGCACCACCGCTCACCTCTTCATCAACGACGACGGCTTGCTCGAACTGCGCGACGACCGGCAATCCTACGCCAGCGGCTGGCCGTGGAATTGGTCACCCGACGAGCAAATCCTCGCGAACGAGGGAACGCGGGAAACGCTGCGCGCCACCTTCGCCATCGAAGCCGGAGCGTTCGTCCTGATGGATTCACATCACCTCAAGAACGGTGAAGCGGTGACGCACAACGGCTTCGAGATCGTCCAGCAGTTGTTGCAGGGGCTGAAAAGGACCGTCGCATGGCAGCTGTCGACGGCGAAGACGCGCCCGGATCGAAAGGGCCTGCTCTCCGTCGGAGCGGTCATTCGAGCGGTGGCGCAGGGCATCTCCGCAGCCAAGAACCGACACGAGCCATCCCGCGCTGAGGTCACCATCCCGACCTGCGGCCCCGACCAGTATGTCGAATGCCGTTGTGTGGAGAAGGATATCTGATTCCGGCGCTTACGCGAAGGCCGTCCAGATGACGATCCCCCCGACCAGCGCGCCCCCGAAGGCGAGGTTGAGCTGTGCCGTGCGCGGCACCGCCTCGGCAAGGCGGCGATCGTGCGCGCGCCCACACCAGACCTCGCGGACAATGGAGATCGCGAGCGGAAGCGTGAGGATGACCAGTGCCGCCCCGGGGACGACGACGTGTCCGACGACGAGGCCGAGGGTCATGGCATACGCCCCAGCGATGAGGAGAAGAAAGAACATCCGGGCTCGTACCGGCCCGATCCGCGCAGCGAACGTGCGCACCGCCACCGCCGTATCGTCCTCGACGTCGCGGATGTTGTTCGCGTGCAGGATCGCGGCGACGAGCAATCCCATCGGGACGGCGACCGGGGCGGCTGCGAGGGAGAGCTCCACCGCCTGCACCGAATAGCTCCCCACCGTGATCCCGACGCCGAAGGCGAGGAAGACGGTGAGATCGCCGAGCGCTCGATACTTGAGGCCCAGCGGCGGGAGGACGTATTCCGCGCCGGCGAGGAGCCCCAGCGCCACGAGCCAGAGCAGCTCTGCGCCAACGTGCATCACCAGTGGAATCGCCACGATTCCGGCGATGGCAAAGGCGATGAGCGCCGCGACGAGGATCGCGCGCGGCGTGAGCGTCCCGTCGACGAGCAACCCGTTGCCGCCGAGCGTCCCCGGCCGATCGACGCCACGTCGAAAGTCCTCATAGTCGTTGATCAGGTTCCCGCCGGTGTGCGCCGCGACGACACCGATGAGCGTGATAAGCGCCCATCCCCAATGGATCGCAATCCCCTGCGACCAAGCGAAGGCCACGCCGACGGCGACCGGCATGATCGATGCCGGGTAGGCATAGGGGCGAACGGCTTTCCACCACACCAGAAAACGTGACACGTGACTCGTGACACGTGACCCGAAAGATGTACCGGTAGAAATCATGTGTTTCGTCTTTCCTTTTTCATTGCGCGGAAGGCGTTCCAAATCAGGTTATGAAGAAAACGTATAGAGGATGGTGGCGAGGCCGGCGGCCCAACAGTAGTAGGCGAACCAGGAGAAGCGGCCGCGGCGGATGATCGCCAGCAACCACCGGATGCAGAGGAAGCCCACGACCGCGGCCACGACGGTGCCGACGATCGTCGCAACCAGGGCATCCTTCGGGAGTGCTGCGAGGTCGCCCAGCTTCAGCACGGTCGCCCCCGCGATCACCGGGACAGCGAGCAGAAAGGAGAAGCGCGCGGCGAGCGTCCGATCGAGCCCCAGGAAGAGGCCGGTGGCGATCGTCGCCCCCGAGCGCGAGATGCCGGGGACGATCGCCGCCGCCTGCGCGCAGCCGATGGCGAGCGTCCGACCCGCGCGGAGTCCCGCGACCCCCTCCCCCCGCTCGCGCGCGTAGCGCGTGAAGAAGAGGAAGGTCCCGGTGACGAGGAGCATCCCCCCCGCAGCGGCGGGATTGGCGACGAGCCCCTCGAAGAACTCCTCGAATCCCAGCCCCACGACAACCGCCGGGACCGTGCCCAGCAGGAGCAGGAGGAAGAAGCGACGCGCCTGCGCTGCCGTCAGCCCCCCGCCCGCCGGGGCGGCGAGGGTGCGGCCGAATATCCCGAAGGCGATGGCCAGCAGGTCGCGCCAGAAGACGGCGACGACGGCGACGAGCGTCCCGAAGTGGAGGCAGACGTCGAAGGCGAGCAACCCCTCCCCCACCATCCGCACGCCGAGCAGGTGCTGGGCGATGACGAGGTGACCGGAGCTGGAGACCGGGAGGAATTCGGTCGCCCCCTGGAGCGCTCCCAGGAGGGCGGCCTTCGCGGTGGTGAGGGTGGAGATCGTCATAGAAAAAAACCCCGTCGTGACGGGGTTTCCGCCTCGGCATGGCGGGGCCGACGAGACTCGAACTCGCGGCCTCCTGCGTGACAGGCAGGCGTTCTAACCAACTGAACTACGGCCCCGCCATGCCGAGGGCGTTGTCAAAGGCGCGCCCTTCTAGCCCATCCGGGCGAAATGTCAATCCCCGCGTGCCATACTACACCAAACCCGAAAGAAGGCAATATTCCGCGGAGTTGTTGTGGGCGTTGCAGGATTTGAACCTGCGACATCCGCCTTGTAAGGGCGGCGCTCTCCCGCTGAGCTAAACGCCCGACGAGCGCGGGATGCTGCCATCGCT
>CAYPII010000074.1:0-2565 GCA_964410765.1 uncultured Myxococcales bacterium
GCGACGCATTTTTCGCGGTGAATAGTGAGCGAGTGCGCCTGCGCCGGTAGGAGGGGCCCCCGGAAGGTCCGGAACGAACGGCTGCCGGCGTTGATCGCTCGATCATTTTCAGACGGGGGCGAAAATTATTTTTCCACTGTGGTGACGCGGGCGGCGGCGGCGCCCTCGTGAAAGCGCAGGCGCAGCTCGTCGTCGGGGGAGAGCTCCGCAGCGCGCGTGACCGCACCGCCGTGTGGCCCCTCCACCACCGCATAGCCCTTCGCGAGGATGTGCAGCGGGGAGAGGTGCTCGAGGTTGCTGTGCAGGTGCTCCAAGCGGCGCTGCCGCGCGGCGAACTCGGTGGGCATGACGTAGAGGAGGCGCTGGCGCAGGCCGTCGACGCGCAGGAGGAGATCCGGGAGGCGCCGGCGCGGATCGCCCAGCCGAGCGCGGAAGGCGACGAGCGCGCTCCGGCGCATCTCCAACGCCTTGAGCAATGCGAAGGCAAGCTGCCGCCGCCGATCGCTGAGCGTCCGCATCAGCTCCGCGCGCACCGGCACGGCGATCTCCGCGGCGGCCGACGGGGTCGGCGCGCGGACGTCGGCGACGAAGTCGGCGATCGTAAAGTCGATCTCGTGGCCGACCGCCGAGATGACCGGCAACCCCGAGGCGGCGATCGCACGCGCCACGATCTCCTCGTTGAAGGCCCAGAGGTCCTCGATCGATCCACCCCCGCGGCCGACGATGAGCAGATCCAGGTCGTCGCGCTCGTTCATCCGCTCGATCGCGTGCGCAATCTCGGGCGCCGCCCCCTCCCCCTGCACGCGCACGGGGAAGAGCGCTATCTCGATCGACGAGAAGCGGCGCGTGAGGACGTGGATGATATCGCGCACCGCCGCGCCGGTCGGCGAGGTGATGAGACCGATGCGCCGCGGCAGGAAGGGGAGCGGACGCTTGCGCTCGGCCGCGAAGAGCCCCTCGCCCTCGAGCTTCTTCTTGAGCTGCTCGAAGGCGAGCTGCAGCGCGCCCAACCCCTTGGGCTCGCAGTGATCGATGATGAGCGAGTAGCTCCCCTGCGGCTCGTAGACGTTGAGTCGCCCGTGGCAGACGAGCTCCATCCCGTCCTCGAGGTCGAAGCCGAGCCTTCGCGAGCCGGCGCCGAAGATGATCGCGCGCACCTTGCTGCGCTCGTCCTTCAGGGCGAAGTAATAGTGGCGCCCCTGTCGATTGCGGAAGTCGGTGACCTCGCCGGAGACCCAGAGGTCGGGATAGCCCCCCTCCAGATATGCCTTCACGCGAGCGGTGAGTTCGCTGACGGAAAGGATGTGAGGGGCCGTCTCCGCTTGAGGCTCCGGTTGCGGTTGAGGCGCAGCCTTCGCCGCACCCTTCGCTTGGTACGCATCCACCAGCATCGGCGCCTTTTTCACCTCGCGAGGCGCGCGTTTCTTGCGCGGCCGCTTCGGCTTCGACGTCGCCTTCGTCTTCGCCTGTGGCTCCTCGGCGCCGAAGATGTCGAGCTGCTTCACCGTCATCGGCGCTTCCCCTTCCGTGCGCGTTTTGCGCGCACCACCCGCTTCGCGCGCTTCGGGCGTGCCTTCGCGGCGCGCGCCCTCTTCGGCGTCATCCGCTTGCGCCGCCCCTCGAGGAGCCGCTGGATCTCCCCCTCGCTCGCGGTAGGCCTCATGAGCGCCCGGTACTCGCGCTCGACGCCGCGCCGGGAGAGGCGCATGCCGTAGGCGGCCAGGATCGCGCGGATCTCGTCGTAGTGGTCCTCGATCGAATTGCGCACCGACTCGAACCCCATCTGCGCGGCACGCACGCGGTGCTTGAGCAGGAGCGGATTGAGGGCGAAGAAGGCCGCGTCGTCGGCGCGCGGCTCGATGAGGATGATGTCGCCGCGAAAATGCGGGCTGCGCCGGAAGTGGTCGAGCGCGACGTGCAGCCGCGCGTGAAAGAAGGCGCGGAATATCTGGTTGAGCACCGTCATGATGCCGCTCGCCGCCAGCCGCTCGCCGCGCCGCCCGCGCGAGAGTCCATCGACGAAGGCCTCGGAGTCGTAGGGGCGGAAGGGGTTGTAGCAAACGATGAGCTCCGCCCCCTTCTCGATCGCCACGTCGATGTTCGCCGTCTCGTGCACCCCGCCGTCCACGTAGTCGACGCCGCGGATCTGCGCCGGCTTGTAGAAGCCGGGCAGCGCCGTCGAGGCCTGGATCGCCTCCGAGATCGTCAGCGAATTGACCTCATCGGGCCCGAAGACGACGCGCTCCGCGCCGTCGAGCCGCATGGCGGAGATATAGAGGCGCTTGCCGGTCAGCCGCTGGCTCGTCGCGAAGTCGTTCGTGAGCCCGTTGCGCTCGATGTTCTCGCGGATGTAGCGCTCGATCGGCGCGTTGTCGAAGAGGCCGGAGGGAAGGAGCGAGAGCAGCGAGGGGAGCCCCTCGCCGAAGGCGAGCAGGAAGCGCTCCATCATCGCGTCGTAGCGCGCGACGGTCGGATCGGTCAGAAAGCGCCAGACCAGGGTCATCAGCCCATCGCGTCCCCCCTCGCGCGCGAGCCCCGCGAGCCCCCGCGGGATCAAACTCGCCG
>CAYPII010000074.1:2575-10991 GCA_964410765.1 uncultured Myxococcales bacterium
TCGCCGCCTGCAGCAGGAAGCCGAGCGGCCGGCTGAGGAACTCGCCGACGTTCGGGCGGTAGTAGTGCCAGGCGGTGAGCTCGGAGAAACGGTCGGAGGTCCCGTCGAGGCTCTTGAGGATTGACTCCGGCGAGAGGCCGCCGATGAGCGGCGCGGCGATCAAACTCCCCGAGCTGATCCCGACGAAGATGTCGAAATCGCCGATCCGCGACCCGTCGAGGTAGTCGTTGAAGGCCTTGATCCCCCCCGCCTTGAACGACCCGCCGGTCACCGCGCCGCCGGCGAGGATCAGCGCCTTGGTCGCGCGCGGACGCTTCCGCTTCAGATCGCTCTTCTGGATGATGGTGATGCCCACGCGCACCTACTGGCTGACGAGCACCTCGATGCGCGGCCTGATCGCCGCCAACTTCACGATGAGCTCGGTGAATGTCTCCAGGTCGTACTGCTCCGGCACGAAGAGGTCAACCGCCTGCCGGGCGCCGATGGGGATGAAGAGCGGATAGGCGACGAGCTTCTGCACCCGCTCCGGGAGGGCGCTCCACGCCTTCGGGTCCTGCTGCCGCAGGTTGTGCAAAACCGGCACCTTCTTGCGTTCGCCGGCAACCTTGATCCACCAGCGGTCCTTGTCCGGATCGAGCGGGATGATGTTGAAGGAGGCGTTGACCAGCGCCACGGTGATCACCTTGTAGCCGGGGACAAGGTTGTCGAGGCGCTTGTCGTAGCTCGCGTCGGTCGCCAGGCCGAGCTCCGGGACGTTCGTGCCGCCGGGGACGCGCAGCACCTTCTTGCCGCCGCTGGCACCGTGCGCACAGGAGACGAGGAAGAGAGCACACGCCGTCGCGAGCAGGAGTTTGCGCACCATCATGATTCCTCCTTCGGCCGCGCGACCTCCGGGGCACGGGTGGCAGCGATGCGCCCCACCCGATGCGCGACCATCTGTTCGATGAAATGGCAGGAGGCCGTGAAGCCCTCCGCGTACGTCTCCAGCGGCGGCTCGACGCGGCCGCAGATATCCTCGGCATACGGACAGCGCGGATGAAAGGGGCACCCCGCCGGCGGATCCATCGGCGAGGGGGTCTCGCCGGTGAGCATCATCCGCTCGCGCTTGGCATTCGGATCGGGGACCGGGATCGCCGAGACGAGCGCCTGCGTGTAAGGGTGGCGCGCCTCGGTGAGGCGATCGGCGGGGAAGAGCTCCATGATCTTTCCGAGGTACATCACCGCGACGCGATGGGAGATGAACTCGACCACCTTGAGATCGTGCGCGACGAAGAGGTAGGTGAGGCCGAACTCGCGCCGCAGGTCGGAGAGGAGGTTGAGGATCTCGCCGCGCACCGAGACGTCGAGCGCGGAGACCGGCTCGTCGGCGACGATGAGCTTGGGCGTGAGCGCGAGCGCACGAGCGATGCCGATGCGCTGGCGCTGCCCCCCCGAGAATTCGTGCGGATAGCGCGCGGCGACCTCCGGGGAGAGGCCGACCAGCCCCAACAGTTCGGCGACGCGGTTGCGCCGCTTGCGTCCGTCGCCCCAGCGGTGGACCAGCAGCGGCTCGCCGACGATCTCGCCCACCGTCATGCGCGGGTTGAGCGAAGCGAAGGGATCCTGGAAAACGATTTGCATCTCGCGTCGCAGCGGACGGAGCGCGCGCTGCGAGAGACGCGTAATCTCCCGTCCGTCGAAGGTGATCGAACCGGCGTCCGGATCGAGGAGGCGCAGCAGGAGCATGCCGAGAGTCGTCTTGCCGCAGCCGCTCTCGCCGACGAGCCCCAGCGTCTCGCCGCGCCCGATGGAGAGGGAGACGCCGCGCACCGCCTGCACCGCCGCCACCTCGCGGCCGAGCAGCCCCCCCTTCACGGGGAAGCGTTTGTGCAGCTTTGATATTTCGACGAGGTAATCGCTCATCACACCCTTTCAGACTCGAGATACGAGACTCGAAACCCGAGACCACAAACAATTCCGCAATGCGGAGATTTTAGTCTCGCGCCTCGCGCCTCGCGTCTCGCGTCTCTCCTGCCGCGTAAAGACATCGCACGAGTCGTCCGACATGACACGGATCATCCGGCACCGCTCCCGCGCGACAGCGCGGCTCTGCCTTCGGGCAGCGATCGGCGAAGGCACACCCCACGGGCAATGCGGCCAGGTCGGGGACCGTCCCCGGAATCGCCGCGAGCTTCGTCCCCGCCGGCGGCTTGACCAGCGGCGGGAGCGCGCGCAACAGCCCCTGCGTACAGGGGTGGCGCGCATCCTCGAATATCTGCTCCGCCGTGCCGCGCTCGACGATTTTCCCGGCGTACATCACCGCGATCTCGTCGGCCATCTCCGCCACGACGCCCAAATCGTGCGTGACGAGGATGAGCGCCATGTGCAGTTCCTCCTGCAGGCGCCGGATGAGGTCGAGGATCTGCGCCTGGATCGTCACGTCGAGCGCCGTCGTCGGCTCGTCGGCGATGAGCACGTCGGGGCGACAGGAGAGCGCCATCGCGATCATCGCGCGCTGGCGCATCCCCCCCGAGAGCTGGTGCGGGTAGTCGTCGATGCGCCGCTCGGGCGCGGGGATGCCGACGAGCCGGAGCATATCGATCACGTGCGCGCGCACCGACGCGCGCGAGCCCCCCTCGTGCAGGCGCACCGCCTCGGCGATCTGATCGCCGATCGTGTAGACGGGGTTGAGTGCCGTCATCGGCTCCTGGAAGATCATCGCGATGCGCCGGCCCCGCACGCCGCGCATCTGCTTGTCGTCGAGCCGCAAGAGGTCGACCGGGCCGGCGCTCTCGGTCAGCCGGTAGAGGATGCGCCCGGCGGTGATCCGCCCCGGCGGATCGGGGACGAGGCGCAACAGCGAGAGCGCGGTCACCGTCTTGCCGCAACCGCTCTCCCCCACGACGCCCAGCGTCCGCCCGCGATCGAGTGCGAAGGAGACATCGTCGACTGCGTGCACGACCCCCTCGTCGGTGAAGAAGCGCGTGCTCAAGTTTTGAACGTTCAGGAGAGACATGGCACATTGAGTAAATAGTAAATGGTGAATAGTAAATGGTTCAAAACAATGTGCTTTGCACTATTTACTACTTCCTATTCACTATTTACTCACCATTCAGGTTCTCAAATTCGGATCCACGGCGTCGCGCAGCGCCTCGCCGACGAGATTATACGCCGTAATCGTTGCGAAAATCGCAAAGCCCGGTATCAAAGTCAACCACCAGGCCGTATCCATGAACTGCTGCGACTGCGAGAGCATGCTCCCCCAGCTGGGGTCGGTCGGCGGCACGCCGAAGCCCAAAAAGGAGAGCGAGGCCTCGAAGAGGATCGCCGCGGCGACGCCGAAGGAGGCCGAGACGAGCACCGGCGCGATCGCGTTGGGCAGCAGGTGCCGCCACATGATGCGGCGCTCGCGCGCACCGGCCACGATGGCGGCGATCACGAACTCGCGCCGGCGCAGCTTGAGCGTCTCGCCGCGCACCAGCCGCGCCACGCCGGTCCAGCCGGTAACGCCGATTACCAGCATCACATTATAGATCGAGGGCCCCACGAAGGCGAGCACCGCGAGGATGAGAAAGAAGGTGGGGAAACAGAGCATCACCTCGATCAGGCGCGAGACGACGATGTCGATCCAGCCGCCGAAGAAGCCGGCGACGAGCCCCAGCAACACGCCGATGCAGACCGAGATCCCCACCGCCACGAGCCCCACCGAGAGCGAGACGCGCGTCCCCCACACCAGCTGCGCGGCGACGTCGCGCCCGTCGCCATCGGTCCCCAGCGGATGCGCGCGCGAGGGGGGAGTGAGCACCGCCTCCAGGTCGTACGACCCAGGTCGATGGGGAATCGGCGGCATGACGAGCCACGTCCCCTCGGGCGGATCGTCAGCGAGGCGGCGAAAGTCGACCTCACGCAGATTCACCGGGAGCGCGATCGCCGGCATCGACCACTCGCCGTTCTGCACGAAGAGGATCGGCCGGTCGTTGGCGATGAGCGGCGCGCCAATGCCGACGGCGATGAGCAGCAGGACGAAGACGAACCCCGCCACGCCCAGCCGACTCTTCCGGAACTGGCGCCAGACCACCGCGCTGTATTTCTGCGAACCCCGCATCGTCCCCTACCGCTTCTCAAAGGTGATTCGCGGATCGATCACGACGTAGAGCAGATCGGTGATCAGAATGCTGATCAGGGTCAAAAACGCCGAGATCGTGGCGATCGCCATGATCGTCGGGTAGTCGCGCGCGAGCACCGACTCGAACCCCAGCCGCCCCATCCCGGGGATGGAGAAGATCTGTTCGATGATGACGCTGCCGCCGAGCAGCGCCGGGAGCAGCGTCCCCATCAGCGTCACCAGCGGGATGAGCGCGTTGCGCATCGCGTGGTGGATCACCACGCGCCACTCCGAGAGCCCCTTCGCGCGCGCGGTGCGGATGTAGTCCTGCCGGATCACCTCGAGCACCGACGAGCGCGTGAAGCGCGAGAGGAAGGCGAAGCCGCCGTAGGTGAGGCATGCCACCGGCAGCACCAGGTGCCAGCCGACGTTCGCGATCCAGCCGTACCAGGGGAGCACCCCCGCGCGCTCCGAGACGAAGTCGGTGATCGGAAACCAGTTGAGGTAGTCGCCGCCGCCGAGCAGCGTGATGAGGATCATCGCCACCCAGAAGGAGGGCAGCGAGTAGAGGATGAAGAGGACGAGCGCGGAGGCGCGGTCGAAGAAGCCGCGGGGGCGCAGCGCGGTGACGACGCCGGTGGGGATCGCCACGAGGTAGATGACGAGGATCGTGAGGATGTTGAGCGTAAGGGTGATCGGCAACGCGTCGCCGATCTTCTCCAGCACCGGGCGGTGGTCGCGATACGAGGTACCGAAGTCGAGCGTCGCCACGCGCTGCAGCCACACGCCGAACTGCACATACAGCGGTTTGTCGAGCCCGTAGAGCTCGCGCGTCTGCGCAACGATCTCGCTGCTGACCGCATCGGAGGAGAGCGCCTGCGTCGCCGACTGTGCCTTGAGCGCCGCCGGATCGCCCGGGGCGAGATGGATGATCGCAAAGGTGATCGCCACGATGCCGAAGAGCGTCGGCACCATCAGGAACACCCGCTTGACGAGATAGCGCATCATCGCGTCACCACTCCATCAGCGTATCCCACGGCCCCACCTCCCACTCGCGCGGGTCCATCCCCAGGCGGTGAGCGGTCACCTCCTCGAAGCGGCGCGCGACCGCCACGAGCGAGGGGTTGGTGAAGAGAAAGGTATAGGGCTGCTCCTCGTGCACGATCCGTTGAAATTCCCGGTAGAGGACCTTGCGCCGCTCCGGATCGAACTCGCGGCGCGCCTCCTCGATGATCGCGTCGACCCGCGCGTCTTCGAAGCCGACGAAGTTCGACCCCTTCTCCGCCTGCGAGGAGTGCCAGACCTGATAGGGGTCGGGCTCCAGCGCAGTCGCCCACCCCAGCACGACCGCATCGAAGTTGCGCTCCCCCATTAGCTTGAGCATCGAGGCCCATTCGAGCTGGCGCACCGAGAAGTCGATGCCGACCTGGCGCAGCTCCTCGCGCAAAAAGATTCCCAAGCTGCGCGAAAAGGGAATGCCTGCCGGGACGATGAGCGAGAAGCGAAAAGGTCGTCCATCCTTGTCGCGCCAGCCGTCGCCGTCGCGATCAATCCATCCCGCCTGGTCGAGGAGGCGCTTGGCCTTCTCCGGATCGAAGGGATAGACCTCGATGTCGTGGTCGTAGTAGGGGCCGAAGGGGTAGAAGTTGCTCGTCACGACCTCCCCCTGCCCGAAGAGGACGTGCTTCAGGATCCGCTCGCGGTCGACGAGCATCGTCATCGCGCGGCGAACGCGCCGGTCCGCAAAGAAGGGGCGCCGGAGGTTCCACCCGATGAAGGAGTAGTTGGGCAGGTAGTAGCGATACTTCTCGAACTTCTGTTTGAAGGCGTCGCTGTCGGTCTGGCGCACCCACTGAATCGGCTGCACCGTCGAGAGGTCGATCGCCCCCTTCTTCAACAGCTGAAACGAGACGAGCAGGTCCGGGACGATCTTGAAGGTCACGCCGCTGATCGCCGGGCGCTCGCCCCAGTAGCCGTCGAAGCGCGCCAGTTCGATGCGCCGTCCGGTCTTCCAGCCCGCAAAACGGAAGGGGCCGGTCCCGATCGGATGGCGATTCGCCGGATGCGTGTTGAAGTCCTCTCCGTCGTCGAAGATGTGCTTGGGCAGGATCGTCGCCCCGCCGCAGACCTCCAGCGCCTTGAAGTAGGGATAGGCGTAGGTGAAGCGCACTGCGCGATCGCCGACGCGCTCGATCTTCGTCACGTCGCGGAAGTAGTTGCGCAGGCGTGCGGTGTCGGCCTTCGGATCGCGGATCTTTGCGAAGGTGAAGAGGACGTCGTCGACGGTGAGCGGCTCCCCGTCCTGCCAGCGCACCCCCTCGCGCAGCCAAAAGGTGTACTGCAGGTGGTCGTCGGAGACCTCCCAGCGCTCGGCGAGCCGCGGGACGATCTCGAGCGTCTCGTTGTCGCGCTCCAGCAGCGACTCGTAGATGTAGCCGGTGACCGAACTCGAGGTGGTGTCGGTGGCGAGCAGCGGATTGAGCGTGGGGGGATCGGCGGGGAGCGTCTCGGCGAGCACCGTCGGATCGCGCTCCACGCGCCAGCGGCAGCTGCCCTCGCAGCCCGCAAGCAGCGCGAGCGCAACGATCGCCACGGCGATGCGCACGGCCCCTCCCCTCATCGCCCCTCCTCCCCCGTCGGCATGGCGAAGACCATCGGATCGATCGGCTCGTTGCGCACGACGTCGCGGTAGTCGACGGCGAGCATCGCACCGCGCGCCGGAAGCTCCACGGCGATCGACTCGGGAAAGGCGTCGCTCCCCCGCCCGCGATAGGCATCGTAGGTGACGACGAGCTCCCCGCCCTCGGCAAGCATCGTGCAGCGCTGAAGGCGCCGCGCGCTCCGGTCGGCACGACAGGCCGTCCGCCGGTCGGCGGTGACGAAGAGCGTCTCCCCCTCCTGCCAAATCTCGTTCAGCGGCGCATCGCCCAAAGGCGGGACGCCGGCGAGCAGCGCCGCGAGCAGCGCCGGATCCCAGGCCGCGCCGGCCGCTCGGCGCATCGCCCGCCGCGCCGCGCCTCCGGTGAAGCGCCGCCCCTCCCGCGGGAGGAGGAGCCAAATCTGCCGCCCGTCGCTCCCCGCCTGCGCCCAGACGTCGGCGAGCGGATCCATCAGATCGATGCGCAGGCGATCGGGACGCGCGATGACGACCGCCGCCTCGTGCCGCTCCACACCCCCGGGCGAGCGGAGCGTGACGGACGCGAGCGCCTGAACGGTTTTGGATTCAGCGGCCTGCTGGATCAGCGCCGCGGTCAGGCGCGCCGCAGCCGGCGTCGCGCGCCCGGCAGGAAAGGGGGCCGGACGCTTCGCGCACCCCGTCGCCAGGACGAAGACGAGGAGTGCGGCGCCGCTAGCGCGCGCCCTCCAGCACCTCGACCTTATGGCGAATGCGCTCGAGCTCGTCGGCATCGGCGCCCTCCTTCTTTGCGGCCCCCTGCAGCGCGCGCCGGTAGTAGCGCAGTGCCTGCTCGTCGTCGCCGAGGCGTCGCATCAAGTCCCCGAGGTGATCGAGGATCGTCGGCTCGTTCGGAGCGAGCCGGTCGGCCTTCTCCAGATAGATGCGCGCCTGGTCGTCGTCGCCCATCTGGTAGTAGACCCAGCCGAGACTGTCGATCATGTAGCCGTCGTTCGGGCGGATGGCGAGCGCGCGCTGGATGAGGTCCCGCGCCTCCTCGAGCTTCTCCCCGCGCTCGGCGTAGCTGTAGCCGATATAGTTGAGCGCGCTGGCGTTCTTCGGATTGATGCGCAGCACCTCGCGCATCGCGGCGATCGCGGCGTCGCGCTGCCCCAGCCGCTCGCGTACGATCGCGAGGAGGAAGGCGATCTGCTCGTCGTCGGGGAGGCGCCGGCGCCCCTCCTCCAGGACCTGGGCCGCGGCGACGAGCTCGCCCTGCTCCTCGAGGAGCGCTGCGAGGAACTCGTAGAAGGCGGGGATATTGGGGCGCGCGGCGATCCCCTCGCGCAGGGCGGCGATGCCGGCCTGCGGTTCGTCGATCTCGCGGTAGAGCGCCGCGACGTGCAAGCGCGCATCCTTATAGTAGCTCGACTCCGGCGGCACCCCGGCCAGCACGGCAATCGCGCGCTCGGGCCCGTCCATCCCCTCGTAGAGGATGCCCAGGTAGTAGCGGATCTTGTCCGCCTCCGGATTGTCCTCGAGGATCTCCTCGAAGACGGCGATGGCTTGTGGAAATTCCTCGAGCTCGTAGTGGATGAGCGCGATGCGCAGCTTCGCGGCGAGATCGTCGGGAACGGCGCGCACGACCTCCTGGAAGACGGCGAGCGCTATGAGGCGGTATATGCCATGAGTCAATATATGTTTAATATTGAGAAATT
>CAYPII010000075.1:0-10989 GCA_964410765.1 uncultured Myxococcales bacterium
GAAGTGCAGCTCGCGTCCCTTACGGGCGATCAGATCGATCTCGCCGCAGCGGTAGCGGACGTTGCGCGCCACGATCGAAAAGCCCTTTCGCTGCAGATGCTCGGCCGCCAGGGCCTCCCCACGGGCACCCCGCGCCTGACGGCTGTGGAAATCCCCTTGCTTCCCCCTACCCTGTGTGGTAGGGCGCCGGGACTCTTTGTGGAGGAATGCCATGCCGAGCACCTGTGACATCTGCGGCAAAGGCCGCCGCGTCGGACGAAACGTCTCGCACGCCAACAACAAGACCCCGAAGGTCTCGAAGCCCAATCTGCAGCGGACGAAGGCGATCGTGAACGGCGCCACGCGCCGCATTAAGGTCTGCACCCGCTGCTTGCGCTCTGGAAAAGTGCGAAAAGCCTGACATCCGTTCGTTGCCGGCGTTGCTGGCCGCACTTACTCCCGCACGCGGTCGACCGAGATAATCCCCTTCACCCGCTCGAGCGATTTGATCACGCGTCGCAACTGCGTGAGATCGCGGATCTCCACGTCGAAGCTGTTCGTCGCCGTCTTGTCGTCGTTGATCTTGATCGAGGCGCCGGCGATATTCGCCCCCTCATCGGTGATCGCCTCGGTCATCTTCGCGAGCATCCCCATCCGGTCCTGACAGACCACGCGGATCCGCGCCACGCGCGTAGCCGCGTTGGACATATCCCACTCGACGTTGATGATGCGCTCCGGATCCTGGCCGAGGACGCGCGGGCAGTCGCTGACGTGCACCGTCACGCCGCGCCCGCGCGTGATGAAGCCGATGATCGGATCGCCCGGCACCGGGTTGCAGCACTTGGCGAAGTGGACCATCATGTCGCTCATCCCGCCGACCATGACCATCCCGCCCTTCGGTCGGCGGAGCTTCCCGACGAGCTTGCCCAGGACCGACGCCTCCTGCTTCTCCTTGCGCTTCGCATCCTCGGGGTGGAGCTCCTCGTGGCTCTTGAAAAGCGCAACGATCTGGAGCGGAGAAAATTTGCCGTACCCGATGGCGACGAGGACGGCGTCGGCGTTTTCATACGAGGCGTTCTTTGCAAATTCCTCGAGCTCCTTGCTCTTGAGGACCTGGTTGATCGAGAGGCCATACTTGCGGCAGGCCTTCTCCAGCAAGTCGCGTCCGATCGATTGGGAGTACTCGTGCTCCTCGCCCCTCAGGAACTGGCGGATCTTCGCCTTCGCGCGCGAGGTCTTCACGAACTGCAGCCAGTCCTTGTGCGGCTTCTTCTTCTTCCCGCGCAGGATCTCCACGATATCACCGCTGCGAAGCTGGTAGCGCAGCGGCACGATCTTCCCGTTGACCTTGGCGCCGGTGCAGGTATGCCCCACGTCGGTGTGGATAGCGTAGGCGAAGTCGAGCGGCGTCGAGCCGCGCGGAAATTCGAGCAGCTCCCCGCGCGGCGTGAAGACGTAGACGTCGTCGGCGAAGAGGTCGAGCTTGACCGTGTCGAGGAACTCGGCGGGATCGGAGAGCTCGTTCTGCCATTCGAGGAGCTTGCGCAGCCACTTGAACTTCATCTCGTCCTTGTCTTCGACGAGCTCCCCCTCCTTGTACTTCCAGTGCGCGGCGATGCCGTTCTCGGCGATGTCGTGCATGTTCTCCGTGCGGATCTGGAACTCCACGCGCTCGCCCTTCGGCCCGATCACCGTCGTGTGCAGCGACTGGTAGTTGTTGCCCTTCGGCATCGCGATGTAGTCCTTGAAACGGCCGGGCACCGGGCGCCAGAGGGCGTGGATGACGCCGAGCGCCTCGTAACACTGCTGCACGTTTTTCGTGACGATGCGGAAGGCGATGAGGTCGTGCACCTGGTCAAAGGGAATGTGCTGCGCCTCCATCTTCCGCCAGATGCTGTAGAAATGCTTTACGCGGCCGGTGATCTCGCACTCGATGTTGTGCCGCTGCATCTGTTCGCGGACGATGGTGCGCACCTCGCCGATGTACTTGTCGCGCTGTGAGCGGCGCTTGCGAACCTGGTCGTCGATCATCTGCCAGATGTCCGGCTTGAGGTACTTGAACGAGAGGTCCTCGAGCTCGACCTTCATCGACTGGATGCCCAAGCGGTTGGCGATCGGCGCGTAGATGTCGAGCGTCTCCTGCGCGATCGCCACCTGCCGCATCTCCGGCATGTGCGTGAGCGTGCGCATGTTGTGGACACGATCGGCGAGCTTGACCAGGATCACGCGGATATCCTTGGCCATCGCCATGATCATCTTGCGGAAGTTCTCGGCCTGGCGCTCCTGCGCGGTGGTGAAGTGGATCTTCGAGAGCTTGGTGACGCCATCGACGAGATTGCGTACCTCGGTGCCGAAGAGCTGCTCGATCTCCTCGAGCGTCGCCACGGTGTCCTCGACCGTGTCGTGCAAGAGCGACGTGGCGATGGAGGGGACGTCGAGCTTCATCCGCGCGAGGATGCCGGCGACCTCCATCGGGTGGACGAGGTAGGGCTCGCCGGAGCGGCGCGTCTGCCCCTGGTGGGCCTTCGCCGCGAAGACGTAGGCCTTCTTGAGCATGTCGAGGTCGGCCTCCGGATTGTAGGCCGAGACGATGTCGAGGATGTCGTGCAGTCGAATCATGGACGGCGTGCGCCAGCTCCTCGCCTTCGGTGGCGCAGTCCTCGCGGCACGCCGGTGAAGGGAATGTAAAAATATCCGATATGTCGCTGCTTTACAAGGGCAATATCGCGGGAAAGGCGCGCTAGCGACGCTCGGCGATGATCCGCGCGATCGCGTCGACCGCCGCATCGACGCGGTCGTTGATCACGCGATGATCGTAGGCATCCTGCACGGCGAGCTCGCGGCGCGCATTCTCCAGCCGCAGGCGAATCTGCTCGCGGCTGTCGGTCCCGCGGCCGGCGAGCCGCGCCTCGAGCGTCGCGAAATCGGGGGGGAGGAGAAAGATCGTCACCGCCTCGGGGAGCGCGTCCTTAATCGCGAGCCCCCCCTGCACGTCGACGTCGAGGAGCATCTCCCCCCCATCGCGGAGGATGTGCTCCAGCGGGGCCTTCGGCGTGCCGTAGAGCTCACCGTGCACCTCGGCCCACTCGGCAAAGGCCCCCTGATCTATCATTCGCTCGAATGCGGCGCGGTCGAGGAAGCGATACTGCACACCCTCCACCTCGCCCGCGCGCGGCGGGCGCGTCGTGCAGGAGATGGAGAAGGCGAGCTCCGGGAAGCGCTGGCGCAACGCTGCGACGACCGTCGACTTCCCGGTCCCCGAGGGGGCGCTGATGACGAAGAGGCGTCCGTGCGGCACGCCGGCCTCCTATTCCACGTTCTGCACCTGCTCGCGCAGGCGCTCGAGCTCCGCCTTGTATTCGACGACGATCTTCGAGACCTCGGCGTCGGCCGCCTTCGATCCGATGGTGTTGATCTCGCGGTTCATCTCCTGGATGAGGAAGTCGATGCGGCGTCCCACCGGCTCGCGACGCTTGAGGAAAGAGCGATACTGTTTCAGATGGCTCTCCAGGCGCACGAGCTCCTCGGCGATGTCCTGGCGGCCGCCGAGATAGGCGACCTCCATCTGCAGGCGCTGCTCGTCGCCGACCGTTCCGTTCGTCGCGACCTTTTTCCGCAAGCGCTTGAGGTGCCGATCCAGCGCGCGGTCGGCGCGCTTGCGCACCCGCCGCACGCTCGTCTCGAGGCGCGTCAGACGCTGCCGCTGATCGCGCAGCAGGTGTCCCCCCTCCTTCTCGCGCATGCGGTTCGCCTGCGCGGCGGCCTGTTTCAACAGACGCGCGATCGGGCTCCAGAGGCGTTCGTACGAACCCCCCTTCTCCTCCACGCGCAGGACGCGGTCGAGGCCGATCATCGCCAGGTAGTCGATCTCCCCCTCCTGCTTCAGATCGCGCTGCAGCCGTCGTATCTGCTGCTGATACTGTCGCGCCAGTGCGGAGTCGACGGTGATCGTCGCCCCGCCGAAGAGCGGCGCCTTCTCCTTGAAGAAGATGTCGACCTTCCCGCGCGCAAAGAGCGGTTTGAGCGCATTGCGGATGCGGGTCTCCAACGCGCTCATCCGCCCGGGGATCTTTGTATTGATCTCGCTGTAGCGGTGGTTGACGCTCTTCACCTCGACGAAGAGACGGCCCTTTCCAACCTTCCCCTCCGCCGCCCCATAGCCGGTCATCGATTTCATGCGCTTCCCCCCTACCCCTCTAAGACGATCTTCGTTTCCCCCACCTCGATCACATCGCCGACGGCGAGCATCTTCGACTCGACCTCCTGTCCGTTGACATAGGTCCCGTTTTTGCTGACGAGGTCGAGGATGCCGACGCCGCTCTCCTCGGCGAAGAGCATGTCGTGCAGACGCGAAAGGCTCACGTCGGTGAGGATGACGTCGGGCGCGCGCCGGAAGCCGCCCAGGGCATCGGCGCCCCCCTCGCGGCTGACGCGGCGAAACTGGCGCGCGATGTAGTGTAAGATGAGCCCCTTCGTCCCCTCGTCGAGGGCCAGTGCCAAGTCGACGTTGAAGACGGAGGTCTTGTTCGGATCGGCCTCCGCGCGCCCGATGGCGCGACAGCTCCCCTGCTCCAGGTGGAAGGCCATGTTGCGATCGGGCCCCTCGGTCACGCGAAAGGAGAAGCGTTTGAGTCGCACGGCCGGCCCCTCCGGCGCGCGCCCCCCGCGCGCGAGGTCGTAGGCCTCCTCGACGATCAGGTGCGGGATGTCGTCGTGCACCGGATAGCGGAGCTTGCAGCGATCGCAGAGCAGCCCCCGCCCCCCCTCCACGGCGGTCAGCTCGGAACGGCACTTCGGACAGACGAGGATCTCGAGCAGCTCCTGATCGACCGCCATCGGCTACCTCCTCCCCCGCCGGCGCTTTCCGCCGGTGCCGTCGTAGGCGCGGATGACCGCGTCGGTGAGGTCGGTGGCCCCGGGCGAGGCCAGGACGATTCCCTGCGAGGACTCCAGGACGAGGGCATAGCCCTCCTCCGCCGCCAGCCGGTCGATGGTCTGGCGCAGACGGCGCAGGATCTCCTCGGTAAACTGCTGCTCCTTGCGGGCGATCGCCTCGCGAAAGGCGACGAGTTTCCCCTGCAGCTCCTGAAAACTGCGGCGATAGTGCTCCTCGCGCCGACCGAGGGCATCGGGGGAGAGCGTCCCGCGGTCGCGCTCGAGCGCCTCCTGCTCCTCGCGCAGCTCGGCCTGAAGTCGATCGAGCCGCCCCTGGCGCTCCTTGAACTCGGCCTTGAGACGCCGCTTCGCCGCCCTTCCGTCCGAGACGGCATTGAGGGCGCGGTCGAGGTCGACCGTGCCGATGCGGGCGGGGGCAGGTATCGGGGAAGAATCATCGCCGGCGACGGCTCCCCCGCTCGAGAGCAGGAGAACCGCAGCCAGCGCAATGCAGCAACGGAAGAGACGGGTGCCGATCATACGCACCTATTTCTTGTTGTAGGTGGCGATGACCTCACTGGTGATATCGGTCCCGGCGGGCGAGTAGATCGCGACCTCCTTCGGGACGACCATGAGGAAGTTCTTCTCGCGGCCGATCTCCTGCACGACCCGCTGCAGCTTGTCGACGATCGGCTTGATCGCCTGCGCCTCGTTCTGCGTAAATTCCTGCTCGTACTGCATACTCGTGCGCTGCAGCTCCATGAACTTCTGCTGGAAGGCCTGCTGCTTCTTCTGGAGCGCGTCCTGGGAGAGGATCAGCTTCTGCTTCTCCAGGTCATCGCGCATCTTCTCGAGCTCCTTCTGCATGATCTCGAGCTTTTGCTTCTTCTTCTTGCCCTCGGCCTCGAGCTTCGCCTTCGCCCGCTTCCCTTCGTTTACCTCATTGAGGGCGCGATTCATGTCGACGATGCCGATCTGGACGGTCGACGAGCCGCTGCTGTCATCCTTCTTCGCCTGGGCGAGCTGGGCGCCGACGGTCAACACCGCTACGGCGAGTACGACGGAGAGCATCTTCTTCATACGAGAACCTCCTTCAATGGTGACGTGCAAAGTGTCGATTTTCTGGCGCTCTATTACAAATCATCGCAGAGCGCAAGGGAAAGCCGCGGGGCCGGATCAGAAGAAGTTGCCGATCCCGAAGTTGAAGACGACGCTGTCGTCCTGCGGGCGGGGGTTGATGGGAATGCCCCACTCGAAGCGCAGCGGCCCCATCGGAGAGTTCCAGCGGATGCCGAAGCCGTAGTCGAGCTGGAGGTCGCGGATATCGTAGTTCTGCTCCTCCGCGAAAGCGTTGCCGGCGTCGAAGAAGGCCACGGCCCTCAGCCCCGCCTTGTCGTAGATCGGAAGCTCGAACTCCGTGATGAAGAGCAGCAGCTTGTCGCCGCCGTAGACGAAGTTCTCCACCGGGCCGGAGGGCGAGCGCGGGACCCGGATGCTCGGACCGACCGAGTTGGGGAAGTAGCCGCGCAGGGAGTTGACGCCGCCGGTGAAAAAGCGCTCGAAGAGCGGCACCGGCTGATTGTCCAAGCTCTTGATGTAGCCGATTCGGAAGAACTGCTTGAAGACGATCGACTTCCAGATCGGACGGTAGAACATCGTGCGGAAGTTGACCCGGTAGAAGTCGTTGTCGCCGCCGAGTTTCGTCCCCGACACCTCCTGCGTCACGATGTTGTACATGCCCTTCGTCGGCAGGATGCGGTTGTTGCGCGTATCGCGCGAGAGCGAGAGCGAGATGGCGGAGGTCAATCCGCTCGCGTTCTGCTTGAAGCGCTGCGGCACGGCGAAGCTGAAGTCGGAGACCTTCACCTGCTCGATCTGGTAGCCGATGTTCGCGGCGTAGTCGCGGAAGAAGCGATGGCCGAAGTTGATCTCGCCGCCGGTCGCCACGCGCCGGAAATCGGTATAGAGATAGGCGCTGCGGTAGACCGATCCGCCGACGATCCACCTCGTGTCGAGGAAGTAGGGATCGGTGACGGAGAGCATGAAGAGTTGGCGGCGCTTCGAGAGCTCGGTGGAGATCGACCCGCTGATGCCGTAGCCGAAGAAGTTGTCCTTCTGCACCGACGCGTTGAAGATGAAGTTCTCCACCGAGGAGAAGCCGGCGCCGATGTTGAAGCTGCCGGTCGGCTTCTCCTTGACCGTGACATTGAGGATCATCGTGTCGTCACGCGACCCGCGCGGCGTGGCGAAGTTCACCTCCTCGAAGTAACCCAGCCGCATCAGGTTCTCGCGGCTTTCCCGCAGCCGACGCTGACTGAAGCGGTCGTCTTCGTAGATCTCCATCTCGCGTCGTATCACCTTGTCGCGCGTGATCGTGTTCCCGAAAATATTGATCCGCTCGACGGTGATCTGCTGCCCCTGTTGGATGAGGAAGTCGATGTCGGCGGTCAGCGTCTCGTCGTCGGGGATCGTGCGCGGCACGACGTTCGCATACGCATAGCCCTCGTCGCCGTAGCGGTCGGTCAGCGCCTGGATATCCTCGTCGACGATCCGCTGCGAGTAGACGTCGCCCGTCTTCGTCTTGAGCAAACTCGTGAGTTCCTGCTCCGTCGTGAGGATATCGCCCGAGATGGCGAGCTCGTCGATGCGGTACTGCTTCCCCTCGTGGATCTGGAAGGTGACGAAGATGTAGCGCTTGTCGTCGGTGATGGTGACCTTCGGCGGCACCACCTTCACCTTCAAATACCCGTGGTTCAGATAATGATAGGTCAGCATGAGGACGTCGTTGCGCAACATCTCGTCGTCATACTTGCCCGTGCCGGTGAGGAACGAGAAGGCGGTCTTCTCGCGCGTGCGGATCTTTTCGCGCAGCTCGTCATCGGTGAAGACGTGGTTGCCCAGGAAGAGGACGCGTCGGACGATGACGCGCTTGTTCTCGTGGATGTCGAAGACGAGCTTCGCGTCCTCGCTCCCCTCGGTGCGCTCGAGGTGGTAGTCGATCTCCGCGAGGTAGTAGCCCTTCTTCGCGTAGGCCTCGCGGATATTCTGCATCGACTCGGCCACCGCCTCCTCGTCGAGGACGTCGAAGGTCCGCTGGGTCACCTCCGGGCGCAGGTCGTCGCTCTTGAGCTTCCGGTTGCCGTGAAAGGATATCTCCGCGACCAGCGGCTTCTCGACCAAGACATACGTGAGCGTCACGCCGCCCTTCTTCACCGCCCCCTGCTCCACCCGGATGTCGCGAAACTGCCCCAGTTCGAAGAGGCGCTTGATATCGCCGTCGACCGTCTCGACGTCGTAGGGCGCCCCCTTCCGGGAGTGGATGCGCCCGCGGATGCTCTCGGCAGGCGTGCGGACGTTCCCCTCGAGCACGATCTCGCGGACGATCGGGCTCCCGGCCCAAACCGGCCCCGCAAGGCAGAGCGCACAGAAAAGAAACCCCGCGATCCCCCACCGCCGTCGATGATTTCCCCCGTGCCGCATCGCTCGTTCCCGCTCCCTCATCGCGCCGCCTGCAGGCGCCCGTCGACCAACTCATAGGCCGTCGGCAGCTGTGCCATCAGCTCGCGGTTGTGCGTCACCACGACGAGGGCGACGCCCTGTTTTCGGTTCAACTCCAGGAGATACTCCCACACCCGGGCACCGCTGCGCCGATCGAGATTTCCGGTCGGCTCGTCCGCCAAAATCAGCGGCGGCCGGAGGACTGCCGCGCGGGCGAGTGCCACGCGCTGCTGCTCCCCGCCAGAGAGGATCCCCGGACGATGATCGAGCCGGCCCTCCAGCCCCATCTCGACGAGTGCGTGACGCGCCAGCTCGCGGGCCTCGGCGCGCGGGCGCCCCGCGATCAGCGCGGGAAGCATGGCGTTCTCCAGCGCCGTGAACTCCGGCAGGAGATGGTAGAACTGAAAGACGAATCCCACCGTCCGGTTGCGAAAAGCCGCCAGCCCCGCCGCATCGAGTTCGGCGATTTCACGCCCCTCGACGGAGACGCTGCCGGCGCTGGGCGTATCCAACCCACCGAGGATATGCAACAGCGTGGATTTCCCGGAGCCCGACGCCCCGTAGATGCCGACGAGCGATTCCGCCTCGATCACGAGGTCGATCCCCTTGAGGACCTCCACCGGCACCGCGGCATCGGTGTAGACCTTCTCGATCTTTCGCGCTTCGACGAATGTCACCTGTTCTCCCGGATCGTCCCCGCCGTCCGTTTCGCTTCCTATCCTGGCCGATGAAGTCCCTCGGCGATGGGCACGGCCGCCAGGCGACGGGCCGCGAAGCCGGAGATCGCATAGGCGACGCCCAGGCAAAAGAGCGCTATCAGTCCGCATAAGACCGGCGAGATGTCAAGAGGGAGCGCCGAGAGCAGGTATATCGAGGGTTCCAGCGGAACGAGCGCGAAGCGATCGACCGCCCACGCAGCCCCGATACCGAGCGCCAATCCGATCCCGGCACCGATCGCGCCGACGAGCAACCCCTGTCGAATCAGCAGTGCGCGCACCCCGCGGTCGGGAAGCCCCAACGCCTTGAGCATCGAGAGCTGCGGAAGGCGCCGGATCGTCATCAGGACCAACACCGCGATGATGTTCATCCCCGCGACGACGACAAGCATCCCCATGATGATCGCGAAGGTCAGCCGCTCCAGGCGCACGGCCGCGAGCAGCTCGCCATTGAGCTCTCCCCAGGTCACGGCGCGATAGGCCGGACCCAGCTCCTCCTCCAACGCGCGGGCGACCGTCTCGGCGCGCTCCGGGTCGTCCAGCATGATCTCGACACCGCTGATCGATCCGGGCGGCACTGCGTACACGTCGCGCGCGCGGTCGATGTCCAGCAGGAGGAATTGCGCGTCGTAGTCGTGCATCCCCGAGGCAAAGCGCCCGACCGGTTTGATCTCGACCAGGCGCCCGCGGCCGTCCGCCCCGCCGGGGATCATGAGCGTGAACCGCTCCCCGACGACGATGCGGTTGAGGCGCGCCAGCAGCGCCTCGCCGACGAGCGCCGGCACCGGCTCGGCATCGCCGGATCGCAGCGCCGCTGCCGGCGTCGCCGCCGCGAAGAGCTCCACGTCGATTCCGCGCTCGTCATCGAGCATCCCCGGTTCGATCCCCTTCACGACGACGCCGCAGATCTCCCCGCCGCCGATCGCGAGTCCCTCGCGGTAGAGGAAGGGGGTTCTGCACCGAATGCCGCGCTCCCCCTTCGCGCGCAGCACCTCCACGCCCGCGGCGACCGCCTCCGCGTCGCGCAGCTCGCCCAGCCCCATCACCGCGATGTGCGCGTTAAACGAGAGCAGTGCCGCGCGATAGGCCGACTCGAAGCCGCGGCCGATCGAAACGGCGACGACGAGCGCGGCCACCGCGAGCGCCACGCCGGCGACCGCCACCACGCGCATGCTGCGCGCCGAGCGCGGCATGGAGCGCCCCGACTGAAAGCGCCGGCTGATGAATCCGATCGCCCTACTCATAGCGGAGCACCTCCGCGGGGGAGAGGCGTGCCATCCCGCGCAACGGCGCGAGCGCTGCCAGCAGCGCCACGCCGACGCCCAGCAGCCCGAAGAGAATCGCGAGCGGTAGGTCGATCTCCACGGGGAGGACGTCGAGGTAATAGGAGCTGGGAAGCGCGATCGGCCGCGCGCGTAAGACGAGCGCAACGATCAGCCCGCAACCCACGCCGATCGCCGATCCGATCCCGCCGATCATCGCCGCGTGCGCGAGGAAGATGCGCTTGAGCCGCCGGGGGGCGAGACCGAGCGAGGCGAGGATCGCCATGTCGCGGCGCCGTGCCTGGCTCTCGAGCAGGACGACTCCGGCGATCGCCAACGAAGCGATGAGCAGCGCCATGAGCATGATCCCGGCCATCGCGATGCGCTCGAGCTTGAGCGCGGCGAAGAGCTTGCGGTCGTCCTCGGAGAGCCCCCGCGCGACCCATCCCTCCGGAAGGGCGACGCGCAGCGCGCCGAGCGCCGTCGGCAGCTCGTCGATGTCGTCGAGGCGCATCCGCCATCCCTCCCGCGCCTGGGCGCCCAAAAGCCGCTGCGCCTCGGGCAGCGTCATCAGGAGGTACTTGCTGTCGTAATCGAAGAGTCGCGAGCGGAAGACGCCGACGACCGCATAGCGGCGACGGTTCGGCTCCATCTCGCCG
>CAYPII010000076.1:0-10881 GCA_964410765.1 uncultured Myxococcales bacterium
GAAATATTTTCAAACAACAAGCATTGCAACCAATTGATTTTATTCAGTAGTTAACAGGACACTAGTGGTGTTTTCCACTCACCCAACGGACGAACGGACCGACGGACCATCGGACTGCAGGGGTTCGTACTCCATCGCCTCCTCCTCGCCGCGCAGCACGCGCAGCGTTCCGCCGACGAGCGCCGTGGTTTCGGACTCGCCGGGGTAGAGGAAGACGGGTGCGATGAAGCGCACGCGGGACTTGATGAAGCGGACCAGGCGCTTGAGAGCGGCGAGCTCGCCGGTGAGGGCGATCGCGTCGACGCGGCCGGCCAGTGCCGCCGCCAGCGCGCCGAGCTCCTTCACGACCTGATAGCCCATCGCGTCGACCGCCTCGATCGCCGCGGCGTCGCCCGCCTCCAGCCGCCGTTCGATCTCCGCGACGTCGGTGGTGCCGAGGTAGGCCGAGAGACCGCCGTGGCTGCGGATGCGCGCGAGCACCCCCTCGCGCGTCGCATGCTCCGCGAAGCAGAGCTCGACGACGTCGACGGTCGGGAGCGAGCCGGCGTTGAGCGCCGAGAAGGGGCCATCGCCGTCGAGGGCGTTGTTGACGTCGACGACACGTCCCTGCCGGTGCGCGCCGACCGAGGTCCCCTCGCCCATGTGCGCGACGATCGCGTTGATCTGGTCGTAGCGTTTCCAGAGGTTCTTCGCCGCGCGACGCGCGACGAGCTTCTGGTTGGAAGCGTGGAAGATGCTCGAGCGCTTGATCTCGGGAAGGCCGGAGAGATGCGCGATCGCGTCCATCTCGTCGACGACGACCGGATCGACGATGTAGGCGTCGATGTCGTGCATCATCGCCAGCTCGTAGGCGATTGCCGCCCCCCAGTTCGAGGGATGCTGTCGCCAGGCGTGTAGGTCCAGATCGCGGATCATCGGCTCGGTGACGCGGTAGGTGCCGCCGGGGAGCGGGTGGAGAAAACCGCCGCGTGCGGCGACCGCCTGGACCGTGCCCAGGTCGATGTGCTCTTCAGCGAGCCGGTCGTGGATCGCCTGCCGGATCGCGACCAGCCCGTTGGTGCGCTCGCGCGCGTCCATCGCGCGGTCGAGCTCATGCGGGATCGTCGTTTCGAAGACCGGTGTCATGTCGTCGAAGATCGCGACGCGCGTCACCAGCTGGCTGGGACAGATCACGAGCGTGCGGAACTCCGCCGGCGCGCGCTCGCGGAAGAGGGCGCCGATGCCGCCGAGGACGACGGCGGGGATCAGCCAGAAGAGCCCCTGCTCCGAGAGCGGGATGTAGGTGCTGATCGCCGTGAGCTCATCGCCGCCCAGCCCCGTCGCGCGGATCGCGTCGATGAGCCCCGCCGCGAAGGCGCCGGTCACCGCGCCGCGCCAGATGTTTCGGTTCTCCAGCGGTTTGCCGATGAGCGTGAGGATGACGAGCACCATCACCACCGGGTAGAGGGCGACCAGCGGCGGGACCGCGAGCTTGATGATCTGTGCGACGCCGATATTCGAGAGGACGAAGCTCACGATGGCGACGACGATGCAGACCGCCTTGTAGTTGATTCGCCCGCGCGTGAGCTTGTTGAAATACTCGCCGCAGACGACGGTCAGTCCGATCGCGGTGGTGAGGCACGCCATCGAGACGGCGATGCCCAGCAACGCCGCACCCGTTCCGCCGGCAAGCGAGGAGGCGATCGTGTGCAGCAGCTGCGTGCGCCCCATCTCGCCCGGGACGTCGCTCATCGTCGCGCCCAGGTAGAGCAGCCCCGTGTAGATCACTGCCAGGCCGCCGGCGGCGATCAGCCCCGCCGAAACGATCGAGCGGATCTGCGTGCGCTTTTCGAAGATCCCCTTCGAGCGCAGCTCGTTGAGGATGATGATCCCGAAGATCGCGGCGGCCATCAGGTCCATCGTCTGATAGCCCTCCACGACGCTGCGGCCGAAGGGGCGCGCGACCTCCGTGGCGACCGGCGCGGCGATCGGGTCGATGATCCCCTTCGCGATCAGCGCCAGCAACGAGAGGATGAGCGCCGGCGTGAGGTACTTGCCGATCCGGTCGACGACCGAGAGCGGGTTGAGGGCGAAGAAGAGGACTGCGACGAAGTAGAGCGCCGAGAAGAGCCAGGAGCCGATCGGGAGGTTGGGGGCGATGCCCAGTTCGTAGGTCGTCGCCGCCGTGCGCGGGATGGCGAAGAGCGGCCCGATCGCCAGCATGATGACGACCGAGAGGACCTTGGCGATCCGTGGATCGATCCGGCGGGCCATGTGGTCGATCCCCCCCTCGGCGCGGGCGACCGAGAGGACCCCCATCAGCGGCAGCCCCACCGCGGTGAGCAGGAAGCCGATCGCCGACCAGGGATAGGCCTCGCCGAAGAGGCGTCCCAGATAGGGGGGGAAGATGAGATTGCCCGCTCCAAAGAACATCGCGAAGAGGGCGAAACCGAGGACGATGACGTGACGACGTGTTCGCAGCACCGCAATTCCTTTCCGAATGATTGCGCGCTGGGAGTAAAGGAATCGGCCGGCGAGTTCAACGGGAAAAGCGCCCGCCCCTCGATCGCGGGCCCCGTCGCGCGTGTTGCGCCGCGGCGGGCCGCGTGGTAGAGTCGAATGCACTAACCCAGCAACAACATTCCTCTTTTCTATGCTTGTGACGCTCGTGCAGCCCGGCCTCTTTCTCCTCGCCCGCCTCCTCGTCGGCGGGGGGATCGGGATCCTCGCACGATGGCGCGGCCGCGGCGATGCCGCTGAGCGGGGGCGCCCGCCGCCCGATGCCCACGCGGCGACGGCGACGCTCGCGCTGATCCCTGCAGCGGCGGGGGCGTGGCTCCTCATCCCGATCGCCGCCGCCCTCGGCGCGCTCCGCGGCGGGCTCGCGGTGACGGCGTTGCTCGTCGGGGGCGGTCTGCTCATCCTCTTCGTCGGCGTCGCCCTCCTCTGCGCCGGGGGGCGTGGTGCCTTTCGTCCGCCACAGGAAGGGGCGCGCGTGGAGGGGGACCGATGATCCGATCACTCATGGCAGCGCTCGCCGTTCTGTTCGTCTTCGTCGTCGTCCCGCAGCTCGCGACGCCCGCCGAGGATCCGCTCGCGGCGGGGGCCGCCTTCGTGCAGGAGGGGAAGCTGGAGGCCGCCGCCGCCTTCTCCGCACGCTACGCCCAGGCGCACCCGACCGACAAGAAACAAACGCCGGAGGCGCTCGCCTGGAGCGGCCGGCTGCTCGACCTGCTCGCCGACCGCTTCAGCGGTGAGGCGGAGCGGCGCTGCTACTGGGGGAAGCGCTCGCCGCGCTCGACCGCCTGCATGGAGAAGGAAGCGCAGAAGCTCAACGCGCGCTTCGGCGCCGGCGCCTTCCAGCCGGCGAAGGCGATCGCCTACCTCCCTTACACCGGCGTGCACTACCGCACACTGCTGAAGCGCTTTCCGAAGAGCAGCTTTGCGACAGAAGCCCAGTTCTTCCTCCTGCTGCACGCGCTCGTCGGCAAGCCCGAGAAGGTCCTCCCGCGCGTGAGCGCTTTCTATCAGAAACACCGCCAACGGGAGTGGCGCCGCCGAAGCCAACTGCTCTGGGCGCGCGTGAACCAGGACGTCTGGCATGTCCACCGCGAGTGGAGCTGGGTCCTCTATGACGACCGGATCTCGACCGAGGAGGGGATCATCCGCTCAGAGCCCTATCGCCAGGAGGCGCTGCGGGCCTACAAGAAGCTCATGCGCAAGAAGGATACGATCGGAAAGATCGCGGCACGCGAGTATGCGCTCCTGGACGACTACCAGGACGACGAACACCTCTACAGCATCGTCAACGACTCGAACCCCGGCACGCTCCTCTCCTGGGGGGTCTTCGAGTTGCCGCCCGCGGCACGGAAGGCGCTCTCGGGCGGTGCCGCGTCGAAGAAGACGGGAAAGCCGAAGGCGAAAAAGGGAAAGGGTCGATGACAGGGGAATTCCCAACATTCGAAGCCGTTCCGTGGGAGCGGGGGCCGGCGATTGCCGAGGCACAGAGTGCGGCGGCGGGGACACTGCCGCGCATCGGTTTCGCGCTCGCGGTCGAAGCGCTCGCCGGGACGCCGGCGCCGCCGCGCGCGCAGGCGCTGCGCATCGTCGCCGGTGAGCTCGAACGCGTCGTCGCGCATGCCGCGACCGCCGGCCGCATCCTCGCGGCCCTGGGCGATCACCTCTTCGTCGCACCGCTGGCTGCGCTCGGCGACGAGGTGGGCGCGGCGCTCACGCGCGCCTGCGGTGCGCGTCGCTGGACGGGCTTCGTCGTCATCGGCGGGGTTGCGCACGACCTCTCCGACGAGGCGATCATGGTCCTCGAGCGGACCGCGCGCGCAGCCGACGAGCAGTTGGGCGCCATCGAGCGGGCGCTCGCGCGCGATGCGCTGATCGTCGATCGACTACAGGGCTGCGCGGCCGTCGACTGCGATGCCGCTGAGCGCGCCGGCCTCTCCGGCGTCCTGCTGCGCGCGACGGGCGCTGAAGAGGATGCGCGTACGAAGAGCGCTGCCCTCCCCTACGACGCGATCGACTGGGAGGTCGTGGTGGGGCAACACGGCGATGCGCTCGACCGCTTGGGGGGATTCATCGCGGAGGCGCGCCAGGCAGCACGCATCGCCTCGGTGACAGCAGGTCTCCTCCCGGAGGGCTCCCTCGTCCATTCGGAGTGCGCCCCCCCGCCGCGGCACGCCCTCTACGGCGACGCGGCAACGCGCGAGGCCTATCTGCACAAGCAACGCGCGGGCATTCGGCCGACCACCGGAAGCGTGCGGATCGCGATCGAGGGGAGCGAAGGATGCTTCGACTTCGCGGTCGAGGCGGATGGCGGAACGTCGCCTGCTCGCGTCGTGATGACGCATCCGTTGGAGGGGCTTGCGGTGCTCCGTGACGATCTGCGCGGGAGCGCGGCACCCGAGGAGTGGCCGCTGATCGACGCCTCGCTGGGCCTGGCCGCGGAGGGGGGGCGATGACGATGATCACGCCGCCGACGATCGCCTGGGAGCTGGGGACGCCGGCCGTCCTCCTGATCGCCATCTTTGCGATCGCGCTGCTCATCGTCCACGCGCGGCGCGCGATAGCCGGCCGCATCGACGGCCGCACAGCCGCGGGGGGGTCCCTCCTCGGCGGGCTGGCCGAGCAGGTCCAGGAGCGCGGGGCGACCGGCGTGCCGGGGGTGGCCTTTGCCTCCTTCCTCGTCGCGACCCTCCCCATCGCGCTGCTCCCGATCGTCCTCACCGCCGAGGGGCGCATGCTCGCCCTGATCGATGCGGGGAGTGCGGGGGCCGCACTCCTCTTCGCCGCCTTCGCGGCACGTCTGCTCTGTGCCGCGCTCTGCGGCCTGCGCCGAGTCGCCGCGGCACTCGCCTGGCTCATCGTCCTGCTCGTGGCCTTCGCCGCGCTCGTCGCGATGGCGGGTTCGGCCGATCTCACGCAGATCGTCCTCTCGCAGGGGAACGCCCTCGGCGGTTGCAACGCCGTGCGCCAGCCGGTCGCCCTTCTGCTCGTGATCGCCGTCGGTGTCGCATCGCTCTCCTGGTCGACGCGCGCGGCCTGTCGGGGTCCGGCGGCCGCACTCGCCCGCATCGCCGACGCGTTCTGGATCGTTGCGGTCGCCCTGATCGTCGCGCTCCTCTTCCTCGGCGGCGCGCGGCTTCCCGCGGTGTTGCTGGAGGCGATCGCGATGAACGCAAACGCGATTCTCTTCATCGGATGGCCGATCGGCGCCGCACTGCTCGCCGCGGCGGGCGGGGCGGCACTCCTCGTGCGCCGCTTCGTCGCCGGCGGCGTGCTCTTCGCCCTGGGCGTCGGGCTCTTCGCCGCCTTCGTCCTCGGTGGCGCGTGGACGCTGACCCCGATGGGGGTGAGTGCACTCGTCGCCCTCGTGGGGCTCGCGCTCTTCCTCGCGAAGGCGCTCGTCGTGGCGCTCCTGCTCATACTCGTAGAGCTCGCCCTCCCGGCGGCGCGCGCCGGGCGACTGCTGGGCGCAGGGCTCTGGTGGCTGCTGCCGCTGGCGGCGGCGAACCTCGTCGTGACGGCGGTCGTCATCTGTGGGATAAGGTAGGGCGATGGAGATAGTCCTCTTCAGCATCGGCGCCCTCGTCGCGCTCCCCGCCGCGATCGGTGCGGTGGCGAGCAGGAAGAGCTCGACGCGCGCGCTCCTGCTCGTCGTCGCCCTCGTCGGCGTCGCCCTCTGGTTGGGGCTGCTCGCCGCACCGCTGCTCGCCGGCGCGCTCCTGACGTCCGGGGTGCTCGCTGCGCTCGCGCTGGCGGCCGTCGATCGGGAGGCGCGTTCGCCGTCCGCCCCCGCGCGCGGGGTGCGTTTCGGCATGCTGCTGGGGGTGGCGGCGGCGGGCTACCTCGCCATCGTCTGTGCGCTCGCGCTGTTGCGCCTGCCCGCCTCGGCGCTGCCGGCCAGCGGCGCGCGCTTTGAATCGGGGGCGACGCTCGGGGCCGCGCTGCTGGAGGGAGGGAGTGCGGTCGCGTTGCTGATCGGCGCCGCGATCCTGGCGGCGACCGCCGCGGTCGTCGCGGCATCGAAACGTTCAAAACGCGGCGAGGGCGGTGCGGAAACGGAAGGGGCGGGGGGCGCGTCATGATGCTCACGACGACGCACTTCGTGATCGGCGGGGCGGTCCTCTTCGCCATCGGCGCGGCGGGGGTCGTCGCGCGCCGGACGCCGGAGGCGATCGTCGCCGCGCTCCAACTCCTCTTCACCGGGTGCGTCGTTCTCTTCGCCGCTTTCGCGCGAATGACGCTCCTGCCGCAGGGGAAGGCCGCGGCGCTCGTCGTGATCGTGATCGCGCTCCTGGAGGGCATCGTCGTCCTCGCGCTGGCGATGCGCCGGCGCCGGTCGCGGATGGAGTGAGGTGACATGCTGCGCGTCCTCTACAGCCATCTCTCGCTGCAGGCGGTCATCTGGTCGATCGTTCTGCTGCCGCTGGTCGGTGCGCTCCTGGCCGGGATCATCGCGGCGGCGACCGCGCGCAGCGATCGTCCCGCCGGCCGCGCGGCCGTCACCGCGATTGCGATCGTCGCCGCGGGGCTCGCGCTCGCCGCGGCGATTGTTGTGGCGACGACGCTCGTCGGTTTCGAGATCGGCGCGCTGGCCGCGATCACCGGGCCGCTCTTCACCTGGATCGTCCTCCCCGGCGTCGTCGTCGAGGTCGGGCTCAAGGTCGATGCGCTCTCGCTCGTGCTCTCGCTCGCGGTCGCGCTGCTGGGATTTCTCACGGTCGTCGCCGCCGCCGGCGGCGGGGTGCGCGATGCGACGCACGCACGCTTTCGGGCGCTGCTGCTCTTCGCACTCGCCGCCCTGCAGCTCATCGTGCTGGCCGAAAACCTCGTGCTGCTGCTGGCCGGCTGGGAGGCGGCGGGCATCGCGGCAGCGCTGCTCGTCGCGCACCACATGGATGCGGAGGGGGGGCGCGCCGCCCTGCGAATGGTTGCGGTCGATCGGATCGGAACGATGGCGCTGGTTGCCCTCCTCTTCCTCGTCTACGGCGTGATGCGTGCGGCGGGGGCTCCGCCGACGCTCTTCGCCCTCGACGCGATCGAGCGCTTCGGCGCGACCTTCATCCCGGTGGCGCCCTGGATCGCCGCGCTCCTCTTCGCGGCGGCGATCGCGCGCGCCGCGCAACTCCCCTTCTGTTTCTGGCTCCCCGGCGCGTCGGTGGCACCCGCGCCTGCCGCGGCCCTCCTCTTCGGGGGCGCGCTCGTCGCGGCGGGGATCGTCCTACTCGCCCGCCTCGACTTCGTCCTCGCGATGTCGCCCGCGGTCCTGCGCACCGCCGCCGCGATCGGGGCGCTGACGGCACTCGCCGGCGGGGCGATGGCGTTGGTGGAGAACGACCTGCGCCGCCTCGTGGCCTCGCTCGTCCTCGCACAACTTGGCTTCGCGATGCTCGCCGCCGGCATGGGGGCGCTCTCCGTCGCGATCGTGCAGCTGCTCGTCACCGCCTTCGCCGGGGCGCTCCTCTTCCTCGCCGCGGGCGCCGTGGTGCGCCGCCTCGACGGTGAGTGCGACGTGCGCGCGATGGGGGGACTCAAGCCCCGCATGCCGGTGAGCGCGTGGGGATTTACCTGCGGCGCGGCGGCCTGCGCGGGGATCCCGCCGATCGCCGGTTTCTTCGGCAAGGAGGCGGTGCTGGGGCAGGCCTTCGAGCGCGGGCACTACGGCCTCTGGATCATCGCCTTCGCGGCGGTCGGCCTCTCGGCCTTCGCCGCCTTCCGCGCCGCCGGCGCGGTCTTCTTCGGCGACACGAGCGTCGCGGGCGAGCGCTACAAGCGCATCGTCGACGCGCCGGTCTCGGTGCTCGTTCCGGTGATGCTGCTCACCACGATCGTCGCCCTCGGCGGCTTCCTCTTTCTCCCCCAGACGCTCGGCGGGACGAATTGGCTCGGGAGCTGGATCGGCAAGGTCGTCGCCTACGAGGTCAGCCGCGCGCCGGGGGAGGGCGGGGCGACCGCGATCGTCCTGATGGTCGTGACCGCCCTCTGGTCGCTGCACTTCAGCGTCCTCGGGTGGATCATCTACGCGCAGAAGCGCGAGTGGCACCAGCGCGCGGCGGCGCGCATCCGGCGGCTGGCGGGCGCTTCGCAGCGCCTCCCCGAACGCCTCCCCGAATTGTTCATCGCACGCCCGATCGCCTGGTTGGGCGATGTCGTCGTGCGCCGCTTTCTGGAGGGGATCGTCGTCCAGGGGATCCTCGTCGAGGGGACGGGGCGCGTCGTGCGGGCGTTCGGGATTCTCGCGGCGGCGGGGGAGAGGGGAGCGGTGCATCACCTGCGCCTGATCCTGCTCGTCGCCGCGGTCTGCGTGATCGCCTATCTCACGCTGTGGAGGAGCTGACGGAATGATGCCGCAGTCGTTCATCGGGGGACACCTCCTCTCGCTCGTCATCGCGGGGCTCATCGCCGCGGCGGTGATCACACTCCTGTTGCGCGGGCGTGGGGAGGAGGCGCGTCGTCCGCTCGCCGTCGCGGCTTCACTCGTCGCCCTCCTCGTCGCCCTGCTGCTGTTGCGGAGGACGGGGAGCGCGGTGCCCGTCGCCGAGGAGGTCGGCTTCTGGATCCCGGCGCTCGGCGTGCGCCTGCACTTCGGGGTCGACGGCATCTCCGCCCTCTTCCTCGCCACCGTGGCACTCGTCCTCCCGGCAACGCTGTTCGCGGCCGAATCGCGGCGCCCCGCGCTGACGACGGCGGCGCTGCTGGGAACGGAAGCGGCCGCCTTCGGCGCCTTTGCCTCGCTCGACCTCTTCTCCTTCCTCCTCGCGAGCCAGCTCGCGATGGGGGGGGCTGCACTCGCGGTCGGCGTGCGCGGCGGTGGGCGTTCGCGCGCCTTCGACAAGGTGGCGATTCTGCTGATGCTCTCGGCCCTCCTGCTGTCTGTCGCCGTCGTCGCCGGCGGGCTCTTCCTGGGGACCTTCGACCTGGTCGAGTGGTACGCCGCGGCCCTCCCGCCGCACGAGCAGCTCCTGCTCTTTTCCGCATTTGCTGCCGCCTTTGCGCTGCAGGGGGGGGTGCTCCTCTTCCACGGCTGGATCGGCGACGTGGCGGAAGAGGCCACGCCCGAGGCGATCGTCCTGCTCGTCGCAGTGGTCGTGAACATCGGCCTCTACGGTTTGCTGCGCTTTGCGCTCCCGCTCTTTCCCGCGGCGGCCGCCCTCGCGGAGCGAACCCTCGCACTCCTGGGCGTGGGCGGTGTGCTCTTCGGCGCGGGGCTCGCGGTTTCGTCGCGCACGCTGCGCCAGCTCATCGCCGCGCTCCTTGTCGCGGGGACCGGGATCGTCCTGCTCGCCCTCTCCGCGCGCACGACGGTGGCGGCCGTCGGCGCGGTCGCCTTCGCCGCCGCGCGCACCGTCGGGCTCGTCGCGCTCCTGCTCGTCGCCGATGCGCTGCGGCGTGGCGCCGGCGCCGATCGCGTCGAGGCCTTCGTCGGATTGGGACGACGCGCGCCGGGGATGGCGCTGATCCTCCTGCTCCTCATCCTCGCGCTGGTGGGGATCCCCGGTTTCGCTCCCTTCGCGGGACTCTTCCCCGCGCTGCTCGGCGCCTTTCAGGTGCGCACCGTCGAGACGGCGATTGCGATGGGGGGATTGGTCGTCATCGGTGTCTCACTCCTGATCGTCCTTGCACGGATGCTTGCCGTCGGCGCGCGGACGGAGCGAGCGATCGAGGTCCCGCGGCGCGCCTGGCTCGCGCCGGCACTGCTCGTTCTGCTCCTGTTGCTCGCGGGCATCGCCCCGGGGATGTTACTCGCGCGAGTGGCGGCGCCGGCCGAAGCGATCGTGCGGTTGGGGAATCGGCCGCCTGCGCTGCCGACGGCGTTGTTCCCGGAGGGAACGCGCCTTCGCCGTGCGGAGGGAGGGGCGCGATGATGACCGACTGGATGACGCTGCTGCACGCGACCGCCCCACTTCTCCTGCTGTTGGCGACGGCGCTCGTCGCCCTGCTCGGCGGCGCGCTCGCCGAGGACGGCGACCGGATGGCCCCCGGCTTCTCGCTTGCCGGTGTTGTGGGTGCGGCGTTGCTCGCCTGGCGCCTCTGGCCCGAGGCGGGGGAGGGAGCGCTGGGCTGGCTCTTCGTCGATCGCACCGCCCTCCTGGGCCTCCTGCTCCTCCTCGCCACAACCGCCGCTGTCCTCCTCATCGACATCGCGCGCCCCGCGCGCCCCGCAGCACAGCGGGCCGGGGCCTTCGTGTTGGCCGCCTTTGGGCTCGGCGTCGTCATCTCCAGCGCGTCGCTCTTGGCGCTGCTCATCGGCTTCGAGATCGCCGCCTTCGCCATCGCGCTGGTGCTCGCTGGCCCGGCGGCGGGGGAGGAGCGGCTCACGGCGGCACTGCGACTGCTGCTGCCCGGGGCGCTCGCTTCGGCGCTTTTCGCCTTCGGGGCGGCCGCCCT
>CAYPII010000077.1:0-10782 GCA_964410765.1 uncultured Myxococcales bacterium
CAGGGGGCCCAAGTTGCTGGGACGAAGGGGGGTCTGGATAGGTGGGACGGGACAGGTGGCCGATGCGCTGCGCGGCAGCATGGATGATTCCAGTGACACGACACTGAATTATCTGCCAGAACCCCGAGGGCATGCCGCCGAATGAAAAGCCGTTAAATGGAATCGCATCAGACGAAGGATTGCAAAAGCATGGACTTGATCAAATGACCTGTCCCTTCTGCAACATCTCCAAAGACCGCATCGTCGCCGAGGGCGAGGTTGTCGTCGCGCTGCGGGACAAACACCCGGTGAGCAAAGGGCATACGCTCATCGTCACGCGGCGGCATCCGCGGCGCGATCCCCGACAAGCGGACGTATTGACCGTGCTTGTGGGGTCAGACCCCCTCCTTGCAAGGTCACGTGATCATTCAGAATTTAAAGTGCTGAAAAACAAACCGGGGGCAGGTCACGGCATCGGAAAGGGCGTTGAACGTGAACCGTCCTCTGATCCATAAGTGTCGGACACTTTTTCGGCTGGGCGAAATGACGCCGAAACGATAAACCCCTTCGATAAGGCGGACGATGGCCCCCAGTTGACAAGTGAACGATGCGTGGTGGAAGTGGAATGGGCAGGAACAGGATCTATGAGCGAACTCATTGAAAGAGAGCCCGGCGGCGAAATCATCCTCTATCGTACCGAGGATGGGGAGAATCGCATCGAGGTGCGGTTGGAGGAGGAATCGGTCTGGTTGACCCAGGCGGGGATGGCGGAGCTCTATCAGACGTCGGTGCCGAATATAAACAGCCATTTAAAGGGTATTTTTTCTGATGATGAACTCTCTCGCGAGGCAACTATTAAGGATTGCTTAATAGTTCGCCAGGAGGGGGCTCGTCGAGTTGAACGAAAAGTAAAATTCTATAACCTCCCCGCTATCCTCGCCGTCGGCTATCGCGTTCGCTCGCCGCGCGGCGTGCAGTTTCGCCGTTGGGCGACGGAGCGCCTGCAGGAGTATCTCGTCAAGGGGTTCGCGATGGACGACGAGCGGCTCCGGGCGGGAACGAACATCGGTTCGGACTATTTCGACGAGCTCCTCGAACGCATTCGCGACATCCGGGCGAGCGAGAAGCGCTTCTATCAGAAGATCCGCGATATCTACAAGCTGGCCGTCGATTACGATCCCCAGGCGGAGGAGACGATCGAGTTTTTCAAGATCGTCCAGAACAAGCTGCACTTCGCCATCTCCGGAAAGACCGCCGCCGAACTGATCGCCGAACGCGCTGATGCAACCAAGCCCAACATGGGGCTTGCCACCTGGAAGGGGGCAAAGGTCCGGCGTCAGGATGTCACCGTCGCCAAGAACTATCTCAACGCCGAGGAGATCGAACAGCTCAATCGCATCGTCGTCATGTACCTTGATTTTGCCGAGGACCATGCCGAGCGGCACCGCCAGATCTTCATGCGCGATTGGCGCGAGAAGCTCGATGCCTTCCTCCAGTTCAACGAGCGCGATCTCCTGCAGCACGCGGGACGAGTCGCCAAGGAGGTCGCGGATCGTCTCGCCCTGGAGCAGTACGAGGCCTTCAACGCCGCTCGCTTGCAGCGGGAGGCCGAGGCCGAGGCGCTGGCGGACGATGCGGAGCTCAAGCGCCTCGAACAAAAGCTCGAGGGACGGAAGAAGCAAAAGGCGAAGAAGGGATGAGCTGAGCCGATGATGTTCGATATGCCGTGAAAGCCCCTCTTGGGGCCCCTTGCACCCTCCCGGCGTTCGTGATAGCCCGCCTCTTGTACGACTTCACCAGAGGGGAGGGCGTATGACCAAGAGCTTCGATCACTTCCTGCTGCTCGGCCGTCCGGCCGCCGGCAAATCCGAGTTCATCGACTTCATGAAGAAGACCGCCGATGCGGAGCGCGCCAACGACTTCCACATCGGCCGTTTCGAGGAGCTCGACGACTTCGTCTGGCTCTGGGAGAAATTCCTGGAGGACGACCTCTGGGAGGAGGCGGGCCACAAACGCCTCTACTCCAAGCGCTACGACGAGAACTACGGCCTGATTCCCGACCAGCCCCCCGCACTCTTCGACCTGATGTTCGCGAAGTTCAACCACGAGGCGGCGACGCGCTACATCGCGCGTCCGGACTTCTATAATGAGGGAACGGTGATCTTCGAATTCGCGCGCGGCGGCGAGAGCGGCTATCGCGATGCGCTGGCGCGCCTCTCGCGCGAGATCCTCGAACGCGCGGCGATCCTCTACGTCGAGGTGAGCTTCGACGAGTCGTGGCGGCGAAATGTCGCGCGCTACGAGGAGAAGCTCCGGCATTCGGTGCTGGCGCACATGGTTCCGCGAGAGACGATGGAGACCTTCTACCGCCTCGACGACTGGTCGCAGGTAACCGAGGAGCGCCGCGACGGCACGCTCACGATCAACGGGGTCACGGTGCCTTTCGTCACGATGCACAACGAGCCGGAGCTGACCGAGCGCGGCCCGCTCGCCGAGCGCTACGGTCCCGCGCTCGATCGGCTCTGGGAGCTCACCGAGCAGAGAGGGGGATAGGATGCCGACCTTCGATCATCTCTTCGTCCTCGGCCGTCCCGCGTCGGGCAAGTCGGAGTTCCTCGACTTCATGACGAAGCTCTCCGACGCGGAGCGCGCGCAGAAATTTCACATCGGCAAGATGACGGTGCTCGACGATTTCGTCTGGCTCTGGGAGAAGTTCGAGGAGGACGACCTGTGGGAAAAGGTCAAGGGCACGCGCCTGCACTCCAAGCGCGCCGGCAACGGCTACGTGCTGGGCTCCGCGGAGCTCTTCGACTTCCTCATCGACAAACTCGACCGCGAGGTAGCGCGGAGCTATCTCACGAAGGAGGGCTACTACGAGGAGAACACGCTGCTGGTCGAGTTCTCGCGTGGGGGCGAGAAGCCCTACGGCCCGGCGCTGGAGCGCTTCCGCCCGGAGATCTTCGAGCGCACGGCAATCCTCTACGTCGCGGTCTCCGGCGAGGAGTCGATGCGGCGCAACGAGGCGCGCTATCAGGAGAAGCTCAAGCACTCGGTCCTCTGCCACAAGTGTCCGGATGAGGATATGGAGCGCTTCTACCGCGACGACGATTGGTTGCAGCTCACCGAAGGTCGCGAGGAGGGACTCATCCCCATCGGGGAGCTCAAGGTCCCGTTCGTGACGATGCCCAACGAGCCGGAATCGACCGACCCCAAGGTGTTGGGGCCGCGCTACGGCGAGGCGCTGCGCCAGCTCTGGAAGCTGCGCGCCACGCTCGACGAGAGCCGTGCCGCGTAAAGCGGCAGGAGGATGTGTGGACGCACCGCATCAGAATCTCATCACCAACGCGATCGGCCGCGACGTCCCGGCGTGTTACCGCCCCTACCGCGGTCCGGAGATCGACTACACGCCGGAATTCCTGCCGGAGGTCTACCGCGGCGGCCGCGCGGAATCGAGGGTGCGCCCCTCCATCCGCGCGGCGATCAAGCGGACAAGATTGACGAACGGCGACACGATTTCGTTTCATCACGGCCTGCGCAACGGCGACGCGGTGATGGAGCAGGTGCTTCGCGAGATCATCGCGATGGGCTTCAAGTATCTCGCGCTCGCGCCGACATCGCTCTTCCCCTGCCAGATTCCGGTGATCATGGAAGCGATCGAGCAGGGCGTGGTCACGCAGATCAAGGGGGGATCGGTCCGCGGGAAGCTGGGCGAGCTGATCGCGCGCGGCGGGATGCAAAAGATATTCGAGACGCGCAGCCACTCGGGGCGCGCGGCCGATATTGAGACGGGGCAGCTGCGGGTGGACGTCGCCTTCTGCGCGGCCTCGCTCTCCGACCGCTTCGGCAACTGCAACGGCTGGCGCGGCAAGCCCAATTCGATGTTCGGCTACACCTCGTTCATGGTGCCGGACGCGCGCTTCGCGCGGAAGGGCTTCGTGGTGATCACCGACCGGCTCGTCCCCGGGGTGGCCCCCTTCCTCTCCATCGGCATGCAGCAGGTGACCGACGTGGTCGAGGTGGAGAGCATCGGCGACAACCACGGGCTGGATTCGGGCGAGACGGTGACGTCGAAGATCAGCCCGGAGCGGCAGCGTGCGCTCGCGAACATCGTGGCGGTGATCAAGGCGCTGGAGATCCAGGGGCGCAAGCCGTGCGTGCAGCTGGGCTCCGGGCTCGGGCTCGCCGCGATTGATCATCTGGCAGCCGAGGGGATCACGATCGACATGATGATCGGCGGGGTGACCGCCGACCTCATCGCGGCGGTCAACGGCGGGCTCGTGCAGCAACTCTACAACGGCCAGTGCTTCGACCGCGTGGCGGCGATCACGATGCGCTCGATGTGGCACGCGACGACGCCGATGGACATGTTCATGTACGGCTCGCCCTATCGCGCGCCGGTCACCGGCATCCTCGACGTGGGGCTCCTGGGCGCGATCGAGGTCGACCGCCACTTCGACGTGAACGTGACGACCTTCTCCAACGGCATCCCCGCCAAGGCGATTGGCGGGCACACCGACGTGGCACGCGGGGCGAATGTGACGATCGTTCAGGCGCCGCTCTCGCGCAAGGCCTTTCCGATCGTGCGCGAGCGCGTGACCACCGTCTCCACGCCGGGGCGCTCCTTCGTCGACTTCGTAATGACCCCCGAGGGGATGATCGTGAACGAGACGAAGGCGAACGCGAACGCTGACCGCAACCGTGAGCTGGCCGCGCGCCTTGCGAAGATGGGCGTGGAATTTCTTTCCATGGACGAGGCGATCGCGCGCGCGGCGACTGCCGCAGCGGAGTTTCCGCAGCCGGTCGCGCCCGCGTTCGGCGAGCGCGTCGTGGGCGTCGTCAAATACCTCGACGGGACGGTCCTCGACTCCATCCGCGAGGTGACCAATATCGACGCCATCCTCGCGGAGAAATAGGCATCCCCGCTAACCCCTGCAATACAGGCATTTCCTGGTGACCGCCGACATCACCCCGGTGGTGTCGGCACCGCGTTTTGTTCCCGACGATCGCCCCCGCGTTTCCTTCAAAGGGAAGGTATTTCAAGGGGTTTGCAAGAAGCCGTTCGTTGGCACGGTTCCTGCTTTCACAAGCGGCGGGAGAGACGTGCCTTTGGGGGAGCACTCGGAAGGGAGAATCCGATGCTCCGTTTTTTTTCGACGACGATACTCATCGCCTGCCTCGTCTGCGCCGCCGCCTGCGGCGACGGCTCCGACCTGCCGCCCGACTTCGACGAGGAGTCCTTCACCGACGAGTTCGAGTACCGGATGGAGGGGGTCGACCTCACCCCCGACGCCGATTTCAGCGACGACGCGGAAGGGGAAGCGTTCGATCCGCGTAGCGCTTGAGCGCCGCCTTGAGTTTCGCGAAGAATGCGCCCACGCGCGCGCCCTCCTCATCCCCATAACGCCACGCGTAATATGATGCGGTCAGCTCCTCCACGATCCCCAGCGGCGGATGTGCCTCGGCGATCGCCCGCGCGAAGGCGCCCGGCGTCTGACCGGGACGGCGGTGGAAGCCGTAGCGCGCGAGCAGCGCCTCGGCGGATCGATAGAAGCGTGCCGCCGGGGAGCGCGCAGCTCGTTGCCGTCGTCGGCCGATGCGCGCGCGCATCGCGAACCAGATGAGTGCCAGGAACGCGGCGGCGGCGAGTGCGGCGGCGATGGCGACGAGGATGCCGCGCCACCGTTCGATGACGCCGGCGAGCTTCGGGCGTCGGGTCGAAGGCGACCCAGCCGCGGTCGGGGATGAAGGCCTCCACCCAGGCGTGGCCGTCGGAGTTGCGCACGTCGAAGTAGCCGCCGACCTGTTGCCAGAGCTGCGCGAGATAGCCGACCACCAACCGCGCCGGGACCCCCTGCGCGCGCAGCATGATCGTCATCGCCGTGGCGAAGTATTCGCAGTTGGCCGCGCGCGTCTCGAAGAGAAACTCCTCCAGCGACTGCCGCCCGTGCGCGCCCAGATACGAGTACTGGAAGTTCTCGTGGAAGTATTGCTCCAGGGCGTTGGCGCGTGCCAGCGGTGAGGTCGCGCCGGCGGTCGCTTCACCGGCGAGCGCGGCGACGCGCTCCATCCCCTCGGGAAGCTGCAGGAAGAGGCCGCGCGCGAGCGCCGGGTACTCCTCCACCGCGGTGTAGAGGCGGATGGGGATCGACTGCGAGCGCACGATGTAGCGCCCGCCGCGCGTGAAGGGGCTCGCCGCATAGGCGGTGCCGCTGAGGTCGAACATCGGCTGCGCGATCGATCCCTCGACCACCGTCGGATCGCCCGCGCTGAAGAGGAGCGTCAAGCGCATCGGATAGAGGTAGAACTCCTGCACGATCTCGTCGTCGGCGGGGAGGTCGGGGCGCCAGTGTTCGGTGACGAAGCGCTCTCCCTCCGGGCCCGCCTCCCCCGCGCGCCCGTAGAGGCCGCGCCCCTGGGTGCTCTCCACCTCACGTCCGTAGAGGCGGTAGCGGAAGGGAAGTTCGCTGCGCCGCCAGCGCCGTCCGTCGAACTGATCGAGCGCGCCGCCGCGCACGAGCAGCGACCGCCCCGATCCGTCCTCGAGGCCGGCGATGCGCACCTGCAGGACGCGGCGGCTGTTTTCGCGCACGCGGTCGAAGGCGCCCAGCTCCACGCGGTCGGCGAGCTCGACGATCGAGAACTCGGAGAGGACCATGCTCGCGAGCCCCAGCTGGCGCATCATCCGGACGAAGCGCGGGTTCTCCAGGCGCGGCGTCGCCGTGAAGATGAGCCCCGTTGCCGCCAACAGGAAGATGAGCACCACGCCGAGCGCGGCGATGCGACGAAGCCCCAGTCGCGTCGCCCCCTCCGAGGCGCCGGCGACCCAGGCCAGCGCGACCGCGACGAAGGCGGCATAGGCGACGAAGTAGAGCGGCTCCACCGTCTGCCAGGAGACGAGGAGGAAGAGCAGAAAGCAGATGAGGAAGATCGTGCCGGTGTCGCGCGCACCCTTGGGGCTGATCATCCGGTTGACGAAGGCGTAGGCGAGCAGGTGGGTGAGTCCCGGCAGCAGGCCGCGCATCGGAATATCGATCGCCAGCACCGCGATGATGACGACGATGTTGAGGACGTTGAGCAGCCACGCGGGGATCGGATGCCGCCCCCAATGGTCGAAGGCCCAGCCGGCGATGACCGCCGCGGGGACGATCGCGCGCGTGATCGGATCGAGCCCCTCGACCAGCCAGAGGCCGGCGGCGGTGACGGCGGCGAGCAGGAAGGTGAGGGTGTGCAGCAGGCCGCGCTCGCCGATCGCGGCAAGCGTTTGCCGCCGGGCCGCGACCGGGCCGGTGTCGTGCGCGCGCTTCCCCTCACCCAACAGCGCCAGATGGCGCAGGATGATGCCCAGGTGCAGCAGGCCGCGGCCGAAGCCGGTGTCCGCCTCGTCGGTGATCAGGCGTACCTCGGAGCCCTCGTCGATGAAGAAGCGCGCCACCGCCGCCGCCTCGCGGATGCGCCGCTCCGTCTCCGGCCCCGGCGGGTTGCCGGAGACGCGCACGACCACGCGGTCGCCGACCATCTCGGCGTATTCGCGGATGAGCGGGCGGCCGAGTTTGGCGGTGAGCTTCCAGCTGATCAGCCGCACGTCGTCGCCGAGGACGTATTCCCGGATACCCCAGAACTCGTCGCCCGCGCCGCGACGGGGGCGCGCCACCTCCTCCTGCGCGATGTCGCGGCTGCGGCGCGCCTCGACGTCGCGCGAGATCGCCGGAAAGACGACGATGTCGCGGATGGGAAAGAATCGGCGCCGCACCAGCAGTCCAAAGGGAAAGCGCACCTCGACGGCGAGGTCGGTGAGGACGGTGCGGCCGCGGCGGGCGAAGCGATAGGGGAGGCGGATCGTGCGCGCTTCTCCGCGCCCGAGGTCGCCCACGGGGATGGTGCGCGCGTGCGTTGCGAGCGTGAGGCCGAAGGCGGGGAGCATCCCCTCGTTGCGCACGGTGACGAGCAGCGGCGTCTCCTCCTCGGCGAAGAGCTGTTCGGGGAGCTCCACCGTCACCGCGATGCGACGGGTGAGGAACCGAAGCGCGAGGAGGGCGACGAGGAAGGCGGCGACGAGCGTGCCGGCGAGCAGATAGAGGAGGTTCAGTCCCCCGTTCATCGCGTTCCAGAGTGCGAGGAAGAGGAGGAAGAGCGCGTATTTTCCGGGTGTGGTGAGCCGCATGTCAGTCCGTCGGTCCGTCAGTCCGTCGGTTCGTCAGTCCACGAGAGAGAATCGATTGTACCAACGGACTATCGGACTATCGAACTATCGGATCGATATCGTTCTTCAGAGTGGCACCGCGACCGACGCGATGGCCTCCTCCACGATCTGTTCGGAGGCGTCGATCCGCGCCAATCCGTAGAGGTTCGATTCGATGACGATGCGGTGCGAGAAGGCGGGAACCACGACCGCGCGGATGTCGTCGGGGGTGACGTAGGAGCGGCCGGCCATGAGGGCCTCGGCCTGCGCCGCGCGGAAGAGGAAGAGCGCGCCGCGCGGGCTGATGCCCAGCCGGATGCGCGGCTCGCGGCGGGTGGCGTCGGCCAGCTGGACGATGTACTCGAGCAGCGCCTCGTCCACCCGCACCGCCGCCGCCTCCTGCTGCAGCCCCCGCACCTCCTCGTGCGTGAGCACGGGTTTCAGCTCGCCGGCCAGACGATAGAGGTCCTGCCCCTGTACGATTGCCTTCTCGTCTTCCGCCGTCGGGTAACCGATGCGCACACGGAGCAGGAAGCGGTCGAGCTGCGCCTCCGGCAGCGGGAAGGTGCCGTGGTATTCCACCGGGTTCTGCGTCGCGATCACCATGAAGGGCTGCTCCAGATGATGCGTGTGCCCGTCGACCGTGACCTGCAGGTCGTTCATCGCCTCCAGCAGCGCGCTCTGCGTCTTGGGCGTCGCGCGGTTGATCTCGTCGGCGAGCACGATGTTGGAGAAGATCGGGCCGGGGCGGAACTCGAAGGAGCGCTCCTCGGGATCGAAGGTGGAGACGCCCAGGATGTCGGAGGGGAGCAGGTCGTTGGTGAACTGGATGCGCTTGAACGACGCCGCGATCGAGCGCGCCAGCGCGATGCCCAAGAGCGTTTTGCCGATGCCCGGGACATCCTCGATGAGCAGGTGCCCCGCGGAAAGGAGGGTGACGATCACCTGGCGCACGACGGCCGGCTTTCCCACGAAGACCCGTCGGATGTTCTCCTCGAGGGCGGCGAGCCGCGCGTGTGTATCCATGGTTTCCTCTACTTCTTCTTCGCGGCCGATCGCTTGGCGCCCTTCGCCGGCGCCGCGGCCTTGCGCTTCTGGATCGAGGCGCGCCAGGTCAAAAAGACGATCGCGCCGATGATGAGCGCCACGCCCAAAAGCTGGTTCGCGCTGGGATAGCTCTGGCCGAAGAAGATCGCCAGCAGGTAGGTGGCGATGACACCGGCGATAATGCTCGAGCTGCGGTTGGCCGGGACGGTAAAGGTGTTCTCGCGCGGATCGAGGTAGATCAGTGAGCCGAAGAGGCCGGTTCCGTAGGAGAAGATGCCGATGAGCAGGATGTGCACGAGGTAGCCCGACTTCGGCACGACGTTGAAGCCGTACCATATCTGCCCCGGAATCGAATCGGCGACCATGGTGCTCCCGACGACCCCGATGATGATCAGCGCCGAGAAGAGGACGATGTTCGCGGTGAGTTGCTCCTCGGCGAAATAGCGGCGCCGCTCGACCGGATCGTCGCCCTTCGCGCGGTTGCTCATGAAGAGCAGCCGGAAGAAGTAGCCGAAGAGGTAGAAGCCGATGTCGATCGCCGCGATGACGGTCATCGCCGTGCCCGCCTTGCCGGCGAAGGCGACGATCAGCGCGCCCAGCGAGAGGAGTGCGGCGACCCACGAGGGCCAGTAGATGTGGCGCTTGCGGCGGCGGGCGACCGTGTCGACGACCGGTGCCATCACCAGCACGCCGCCGCGCATGAGCAGCATCGCGAAGACGATGGAGATACCGGTGAAGGTGTAGGCGAGCGTGGTCGTGATGATCTGCACGGCGGTGCAGAGCCCCGAGATGAAGGTGAACCACTGCGGCCGGGGGAGCGAGAGCCCCAGCACCTTCGAGTGCGTGCAGTGCTTCCACCAGCCCGCGAGCGTGATGAAGGTGAGCATGCCCACCGTGCTCGCGAAGACGGCGACCGGTTGGATCTGAAAGCCGGTGAAGCCCTCGCCGTGCATCCCGGCGAAGAGGCCGCGCGTGACCATCTTCGTCATCATCGAGTAGGGGACGTAGGCGGCGAAGTAGCCGAAGCAGAGGGCGGCGATGCCGAAGACCGCGAGTTTCTCCTGAAGCCACGATTTCTGAATGGTTTGATTCATGCGGTTCTCCTCATGACGACTGCGACTCTTCCTCCCGATGCGCGGGGAGCGCTACTCGAGCCCGGGGACGATGTAGGTGCGGTAGTAGGGCGCACCGCCGGGGACGAGCTGTTGGATCTTCTTGCACACGCTCTTGATCGTCTTCTGGACCGCATCGTAATCGGTGTCGGTCGCCGGCGTGAAGCCGGTGATGTTGTAGAGCTCCATGAGCGTGCGGCGGCCGTTGGCCGTACCGGCGAATTGCGTCAGCGCATCGGAGAGCTTCTGCGCGATCTCGTCGGGGAGCTCCTTGCGCACCGCGATCGGCCCGGTGGGGATCTCGTCGGTGAGGGCGACGATCTTCACGCGCGCCATGACGTCCGGGTATTTCTTCAGCAGCTCGGCGCGCGCATCGCGCTCGACGCCGGCCAGCGAGGGCTGCGCGTGGAAGGTGGCGCCCGCGTCGGCCGCCCCCGTGTAGACATCCTCGACCACCTTGATGTG
>CAYPII010000078.1:0-10724 GCA_964410765.1 uncultured Myxococcales bacterium
GCTTCGACGAGACCGACGGCGCCAACGAAGTCTTGGTGAAGGGATGATGATGGAACTCTATCACGTGCTGCGTTCCGATCAGTTCGATCGGCCGATGCTCGACGAGATCTACGAGATCACCAACCGCCTGCGGCAGGTGGCGCGCAGCAAGCGCGGCCGCGATTACCTGCGCACGCTGCTCTCCGACCGACGGGCGATGCTCTACTTTACGCAACCCTCGACGCGCACCTTCCTCTCCTTCCTCAACGCCTGCCAGATCCTGGGCATGCAGACCTCCGAGATCCGCGATCCGAACACCTCCTCGGAGATGAAGGGGGAGACGCCCGAGGATGCCATCCGCACCTTTTCGAGCTACGTCGACCTCATCATCATGCGCTCGCCCACGGCGGGACAGGCCGAACGCATCGCGGAACTGCTCGACCGCACACCGCGCCGCGTGCCGGTGTTCAACGGCGGCTCGGGCAAGGACGAGCACCCCACGCAGGCGATCCTCGACGTCTACACGCTGCGGCGCTCCTTCAAGACGGTTGGCGGGCTGGAGGGGAAACGCATCGCGCTGGTGGGGGATGTGCTGCGCGGCCGCACCGTGCGCTCCCTCGCGCGCCTGATGCGCCACTTCGACGGCGTCGAGCTCGTCTTCGTCTCGCCCGAGGAACTGCGCATCGCCGACGACCTGCGCGGCTATCTCACCGAGCACGACGTCCCCTTCACGGAAACGGCGGCGTTCGAGGAGGTCCTCCCGGAGGTCGACGCCATCTACATGACCCGCATCCAGGACGAACACGACGCGCAGGGCGAGTCGAAGGGGATCGACTACGGGCGCTTCGGCCTCACCGCCGAGCACCTCCCGCGTCTGCGCGACCACGCGGTCATCATGCACCCGCTGCCGCGGCGCGGAGAGATCGACGTGCGCGTCGACGACGACCCGCGCGCGAAGTACTGGCGCCAGGAACGCAACGGGATGTGGACGCGCGTGGCGCTCATCGCCCGCGTCTTCGACGTCCACCGCGATATCACCGAACCGTACGGAGGGTAGGGCGTGCTCGTCATCGCCAACGGCACCGTCATCGAACCGGCTACGGGAATTTTCGCCCCGCGTTCCGTCGTCCTCGACGGAGGATGCATCGCCGAGGTCGGCGAACGCACGCCGGAGGGGGGCGACGAGACGATCGACGCCACAGGCCTCCTGGTGGCGCCCGGCTTCGTCGACGTCCACGTCCACCTGCGCGAGCCGGGCTTCGAGTACAAGGAGGACATCGCGAGCGGCTCCCGCGCGGCGGCGGCCGGGGGCTTCACGACGATCTGCTGCATGCCCAACACGCGGCCGGCGAACGATGCGCCGGAGACGACGCGCGCGATCCTCGCCCGTGCGGAAGAGGTGGGATTGGTGCGCGTGCGGCCCGTGGCGGCGATCAGCAGAGCACTCGGCGGCAAATCGCTCGCCCCGGTCGCAGCACTCGCAACGGCGGGGGCGGTGGCGCTCTCCGACGACGGCTTCGGCGTGCAAGACGATGCACTGATGCGCGAGGCGCTCCATGCGGCAAAGGCCGCTGGGCTCGTCGTCATCAGCCACTGTGAGGCAAAACCGGCGGACGCGCAGGGGGTGATGAACGCGGGCGCACTGGCCGATCGGTTGGGTGTTTCCGGCATCCCGCGCGCGTGGGAGAACGAGATGATCGCGCGCGACATCACACTCGCCCGCGAGACCGGCGCGCGCCTGCACCTGGCGCACGTGAGCACGGCCGAGGGGATCGCGGCGATGCGCGCGGCGAAGGCCGAGGGTCTTCCCGTCACCTGCGAGGTGACGCCGCACCACTTGCTGTTGAACGAGGAGGCGGTGGAGCGACTGGGCGCGCAGGCGAAGATGAATCCACCACTGCGCACCCCGGCGGATTGCGAGGCACTCGTCGCGGGGCTCCTGGACGGAACGGTCGACGCGATCGCCACAGACCACGCGCCCCACGCGGCGGACGAGAAGGGGGCGCTGGCGAACGCGGCCTTCGGGATCGTGGGACTCGAGACCGCCTTCGCCCTCTGTCACGACCGCCTGGTGATGAACGGCACGCTGCCGCTCGAACGCCTCGTGGAGCTTTTCACGATCGGTCCGGCACGGGCGTTGCATCTTGAAGCGGGCACGCTCGCGGCGGGCGCCGCGGCGGATATCGTCCTCATCGATCCGCAGGCACGCTGGCGGGTCGATCCGGAGCAGTTTCAGTCGAAGGGGCGCAACACCCCCTTCGCCGGCGGGGAGCTCTGCGGGCGGGTACAGCGGACGATCGTCGGCGGACGAAGCGTCTTCGCGGAGGGAGCGATCTGCGCATGATCCAGAAGAACCTCGTCAAGAAGGGCTCGAGCGAGAAGGCGATCGCGATCCGCGATCCCCTGCAGCAGTACCTGCAGGAGGTCCACCGCTATCCGATGCTCACCCGCGAAGAGGAGCGTGAGCTCGCGCGCCGCTATCGCGAGGAGGGGGATGTGGAGGCGGCCAAGCAGCTCGTCTCCACGCACCTGCGCCTGGTGGCACGGATCGCCGCCGAGTACCGCAATGCCTATCACAACGTCCTCGACCTCATCCAGGAGGGGAACCTGGGGCTGATGCAGGCGGTCGCCCACTTCGATCCCGACAAGGGGGCGCGTCTCTCGACCTACGCCACCTGGTGGATCAAGTCCTACATCCTCAAGTACATCCTCGACAACTTCCGCCTGATCAAGGTGGGGACAACGAAGCAGCAGAAGAAGCTCTTCTACAACCTCATGCGCGAGAAGGAGCGCATCGAGACAATGGGCTATTATGCGACGCCGCTGGAGCTCTCCAAGCGCCTCGGCGTCGGCGAGGAGGAGGTGCGCGAGATGCAGCAGCGCCTCCAGCTACCGGAATACGGCCTCCATGCGCCGGTGCAGGGGGGCGAGGAGGGGGGCGCGATCCTGCAGGACTTCCTGGCGGTCGACGGGACGCCGGCCGATGAGCAGCTCGCTGCCGCCCAGTCCAAGGACCTGCTCGAGGAGAAGTTCCGGGAGTTTGCCGAGGGGCTGGGCGAACGCGAGCGCACCATCTTTCAGGAGCGGCTGCTCTCGGAGCTGCCGCTGACCCTCCAGGAGATCGCGGACGAGTACGGCATCTCGAAGGAGCGCGTCCGCCAGATCGAGGGGCGCCTCATCGGGCGTCTGAAGAACTACTTCGAGGAGCAGGGGATCGGCCCCGAGAGCATCCAGACGATGGGGGAATGAGGGCTCTTTGAGCTTGAATTGAGACCGAGTTGGTAGTTAACATAATATATCTTATCCGACGTTATATGGTGATCCATGAAACGCGCTGAGCATCAGGAATTCGAGCAGACCTCTCCCGAAAGCCGTCCGACGGCCGTCGTCGCCTCTCCGCAACTAGAGCTCGAGGTCTCGATCCTCCAGCAGACGATCGCCACCCTGCGAACGCATCAGCGCACCGACGGATACTGGTGGTATGCCCTGGAAGCCAACGAGTCGATCGGCGCCGAGTTCATCTTCCTGATGCACTACCTCGGCGACGTCGACGGCGAGATCATGGGCGGCATCGCCCGTCGCATCAAGGACGTCCAGCGCAAGGATGGGACCTGGGCCCTCTATAATGATGGACCGGCTGATCTCTCCCAGACGATCGAGTGCTATTTCGCTTTAAAACTCGCAGGGATGTATCCCAGTCACCCCGATATGGCCCGTGCGCGGGGCTTTATCCTGGCAAACGGCGGTATCGAGAAGGCGCGCGTCTTCACGAAGATCCACCTCGCCATGTTCGGAATCGTCCCCTGGAGCTCCTGTCCGTCAATGCCTTCGGAATTCTTTCTCTTTCCGAAATGGCTCCCAGTCAGCATCTACGCCTTCTCCAGCTGGGCGCGCGCGACGATCGTCCCGCTCCTGGTCTTCATGTCGATCCGGAAGGTGCAAAAGCTCCCAAATGGCGTGACGTTGGATGAGCTCTTCTCGAATCAGCCTGAGCAGCGCGACTTTCGACTGAAGACGCTGAAAAGTTTTTTTTCCCTTGAGAGTTTCTTCCTCTTTATCGACAAATGCTTGAAGATACATGAGAAGATACCTCTGAAGCCACTTCGTAAATACTCGATAAATAAGGCATTAGAATGGACTTGGAAGCACGTTCAGCGCGTCGAGGACATCTATCCGGCGCTGGCGTACTGCGCGTTGGCGTTCAAGGCGGCCGGATATGAGAACGACGACCCGCGGATCCGAAAGCCCTTCGAGGCGCTCAAGATGTTCCAACAGCGTTATGCGACATGTGACGTCCCCGCGCTTCCAGACGAGCTTCGAGACGACGGCAAAACGCGTGTTTCTGAGCTGCGAGAACTCGGGGTCGATCCGCGCGTGGGGTGCGGACGACGAACCCTTCGACTTCGCTCAGGGCAGGCGACGAACGACGAGGAGCGTCTCGCGATTCATCAACAATGTTGCATCTCCCCCTGCTGGGATACCCCCTGGGCGATGACCGCCCTGCTCGATGCCGGGGTCCCCTCGAATGATCGCGATCTCCTGCGCGCAGGCCGCTGGCTCATCGCCAAGCAGGTGACCGACGTTCGCGGCGACTGGGCGGTGAAGAACCCGCACGGGGCGCCCGGCGGCTGGGCCTTCGAGTTCGAGAACGACTACTTCCCCGACGTCGACGACACGATCCAGATCGTCGCCGTCCTCTCGGAGCTCGCAATCCCCGAGGAGGAGAAGGCACGCAGCATCAAGCGCGGCCTCGACTGGCTTCTCTCGATGCAGAACGACGACGGCGGCTGGGGGGCCTTCGACCGGAACCAGACGCAGCTCTGGGTCAACCGGATCCCCTTCTCCGACCACGGGGCCTGCCTCGACCCCTCTTCGCCCGATATCACCGGCCGGATGATCGAGCTCTTGGCGCGCCGCGGCTTCACCCGCGAGGATCCGCCCGTGCGGCATGCGCTCGACTACTGCTGGCGGACGCAGGCGCGCTTCGGCGGCTGGTGGGCGCGCTGGGGGATCAACTACCTCTACGGAACCTGGTGCGTCCTCACAGGACTTGCAGCACTCGGCTGGGATCGCGATGACCCGCGCGTGGAATCGGCGGTGCGGTGGCTCATCTCCGTGCAGCACGGCGACGGGGGCTTCAGCGAATCGCCGCTGAGCTACAACGAGAAGCGCTACGTCCCGCTGGGCGAGAGCGTCCCCTCGCAGACCGCCTGGGCCCTGATGGGGCTGGTCGCCGGCGGTCGCGCCGAGAGCGCCCATGCGCGCCTGGCGGCGGAGTACCTCTTCAACACGCGGAACGCCCAGGGAGTCTGGGAGGAGCGCGACTATACCGGCACCGGCTTCCCGGGGCACTTCTACCTCCGCTACCACGGCTACCGGCACTTCTTTCCGCTGTTGGCGTTGGCGCGCTATCAGCGGGCCCTCGGCGTCCTCTGACCACCCGATTCTCTCCGTTCGTTCCGGACCTTCCAGAGGCCCCGCAGGAAAAGAGTCAACAAATCGGGGTCAGGCCCTGAAAAGTTGCATATTTTCGAAATTATCAATATATTCAACTGGATGCGCCTGAAAGGCGGACGGGATAGCATCGAAATCCGGCTGTTACGCCCGCCGTCGACCCTGGACGGCTTGGTGCGGGCGCCACGACGATACGAACGCTGTCGAGAATGAAGAGGGACTACGCCTCGGCGGCTTCCTTGAAGCGCTCCATCATGGCGGGCAGGTGGGTCCCCATCAGATCGCGGATGATCCCGCCGGGGATCCAGCCACCGAACTCGACCTCCATTCGGCAGCCGAGCTTGGACTGGGACTTCCCGTGCTTGGCGATCGTCCACTCCCCCTCGTTCTTCTTGAGCATGCTGTCGCCCTTGGACATCGTCCAGCTGATTTTCGTCGGCTTCTTGAACTTGAACTTCAGCGTGTAGTTGACCTCGGCGATGAGCTTCATCGTGAAGGCGACCTCGGCGGTCGTCTTCGTCTCCTTGAGGATCAGCGCCTCGGTCACCTCCGGCTGCATTTCCGGATAGTGCCCGAAGTCGGCGACCGTCCGAAAGACGCGCTCCGGCGTGGCCTTGATGACGATTTCGTGTTCGACCTGCGGCATGCCCCCTCCCGTCATGATGGTTCGCGCTCGCGGCTCGCAGCCACGTGCAGATAGATCTTCCCGTCCGGCGTCGTATAGAATGGCTTGCGCTTGAAGTCATGTGTCGCCTCGATGAAGCGGACCGTCCCGGTCTCGGAGCGCATCACCACCGAGTGCGTGCTCGCCCCGCCCCCGTAGAAGCGCACCCCCTTGAGGAAAGCGCCGTTGGTCACGCCGGTGGCGGCGAACATCACGTTTCCGCGCGCGAGTTCTTCGAGCCCGTAGATCTTCTCCAGATCGGTCACCCCCATCTCCCGAGCGCGCGCCTTCTCCTCCTCGTTGCGCCACATCAGCTTCCCCTGCAGGTCGCCGCCCAGGCAACGCAGCGCCGCCGCCGCCAGCACCCCCTCCGGTGCCCCGCCGCTGCCCATCAGGACGTCGACGCCCGAATCGGGCTGGCAGGTGGCGATCGCGGCCGAGATATCGCCGTCGTCGATCAGGCGAATGCGCGCGCCGGCCTGCCGGACCTCGGCGATCAGCTTCTCGTGTCGCGGCCGATTGAGGATGATCGCGGTCAGATCACCGATTTCGCACCCCTTCGCCTCGGCGATCGCGACGAGGTTCTGCGTCGCGCTCCGGCGTAGGTCGATGACGCCGCGGCAGTCGGGGCCGACGGCGATCTTCCACATGTAGGTATCCGGCGCGTGGAGGAAATTTCCCTTGTCGGCGATCGCCACGACCGCCAGCGAGTTCTCCTTGCCGGTGGCGCAGACCGTCGTCCCCTCCAGCGGATCGAGGGCGATGTCAACCTCCGGACCCTCGCCGGTGCCGACCTCCTCACCGATGTAGAGCATCGGCGCCTCGTCCCGCTCCCCCTCGCCGATGACGACCCGCCCGGCGATGCTCATCGTGTTGAGCGCTGTGCGCATAGCGTCTACGGCCACCTGATCGGCGTTCGTCGAGGAGCCGCGCCCCATCTGTCGCGATGCCGCCAGGGCCGCCGCCTCGGTCACACGCACCATCTCCAGCGCCAGATTCTTATCCATGCTCTCCTCCCTCTCCGCCGCATTTCAGCACCTCGCGGGCGTGATAGGAACTGCGCACGTACGGGCCGGAGAGTACCGCTCTCAAACCATACTTTAAACCCTTTTCTTGAAGTTCAACAAAAACATGAGGTTCCCAGTAGCGTTCAACCGGGAGGCAGTTGCGTTCCGGCTGGAGGTACTGGCCGATCGTGACGATGTCGCAACCGGCACCTGCGAGATTCGCCAGCGTCTCCTCGACCTCAGCGAGCTCCTCCCCCACCCCGATCATCAGCCCCGACTTGACGAGGCGCCCCTCCTGGAGCGACCGGGCTCGTCGCAGGAGCTCGATCGAGCACTCGTATGTCGCCCGGCTGCGGACCACAGGGGTCAGGCGCCGGACCGTCTCGATGTTGTGATTGAGGACCTCCGGTGCCGCCGCACAGATATCTTCGAGCGCCGACGACGAACCCCCGAAGTCGGGGACGAGGAGTTCGATCGTCGTCTTCGGCATCCGTTCGCGGATGGCCGCGACGCAGGCAGCAAAGTGCCCCGCCCCGCCATCGGGGAGGTCATCGCGCGTCACGGAGGTGACGACCGCGTGCGAGAGGCCCATTTCGGCGACCGCCTCCGCCACGCGGCGGGGATCATCGGGGTCGAGCGGTGCCGGGAGCTCGTGGGAGATGGCGCAAAAACGGCAGTTGCGGGTACAATGCGGCCCCATGAGCAGAAAGGTAGCAGTGCCGGCGGCGAAGCACTCCCCGCGGTTGGGACAGCGTGCCCCCTCGCAGACGGTGGCAAGCCCCCCGGCGCGGAGGCGCTGTTTCATGGCATGCGTCGCGCCGGACATCGCCCCCGGCTTGCGCAGCCAGGGGGGAAGGCGCCCGCCTCTCCGCTCAGCATGCTTCATCATGGCGCGAGGAGTATCAAAAAGCTCGCTGCGGTCAATGCGCGGCATCAGCTGATCTCCGCCAGGTTGAGCCGTCCGGCCCAGCGTGCGAGGAGGACCTCCCGGATGCGGGCGTTTTCGGGGCGTTCCAGCGTCGGATCGGCCTCCACGAGTTGGAAGGCGGCTTGCCGGGCCTTTGCCAGTATCCCGACGTCGCGCGCGAGATTTCCGATCCGGAAGGGGGGGAGTCCCGACTGGCGCGTCCCGAGAAACTCCCCCGGTCCGCGGATGCTCAGGTCCTCCTCGGCGATCCGGAAACCGTCGGTCGTCTCCACCATCACGCCGAGGCGACGCTTGGCGTCTTCGGAGCGGCGGTAATCGGCCATCAGGATGCAGTAGGACTGGTGGTGGCTGCGCCCCACCCGGCCGCGCAGCTGATGAAGCTGCGAGAGGCCGAATCGTTCCGCGTGTTCGATGACCATGACGGAGGCGTTGGGGACATCGACGCCCACCTCCACCACCGATGTCGCGGTGAGGACATGGATGGCGCGTCGCTTGAAGGCCTCCATGATCCGGTCCTTCTCCTCGCCGCTCATTCGCCCGTGCAGCAGCTCCACGCGAAAGTCGGGGGCGAAGACGTTTGCCAGCTCCTCGCACATCGCAGTGGCGTTCTTCAGATCGATCTTCTCGCTCTCGTCGATGAGCGGGTAGACGACGTAGGCCTGGCGGCCGCGCGCAAGCTCCTGGCGCATACCGTCGTAGAGCTTCGCGCGCTTGTGCTCCTCGTAGAGCCGCGTGACGATCGGCAGCCTTCCGGCGGGCAGCTCGTCGATGATCGAGATATCGAGGTCGCCGTAGAGCGTCATCGCGAGCGTGCGCGGGATCGGCGTCGCCGTCGTGATCAGGACGTCGGGCCAGCCGTCAGCATTCGAACCGGGCGCGCCCTTCTCGCGGATCGCGGCGCGCTGCAGGACGCCGAAGCGATGCTGTTCGTCGACGACGATCAGCCCCAGGCGTCGGAAGGCGACCCCCTCCTGAATGAGGGCGTGCGTTCCGACGATGAGCGGGAGCGAGCCGTCGGAGAGGCCCGCCAGGATCGCCCGCCGCTCGGCCCCCTTGATCGAGCCGGTGAGCAGCGCGTGGCGTACGCCCAGCGGTTCAACGAGCTGTTGGATCGTGTGGAAGTGCTGCTCCGCGAGAATCTCGGTGGGCGCCATCAGCGCCGCCTGGCAGCCGCCGGCGATCGCCTTGAGCGCCGCCGCCAGCGCCACGACCGTCTTCCCGCTTCCGACGTCCCCCTGCAGGAGGCGGTTCATCGGTGTGGCCCGCTCCATGTCGGCGAAGATTTCGGCGATGGCGCGATCCTGCGCGCCGGTGAGCGTAAAGGGGAGCGCCGCGCGAAAGCGCGCGTGCCCTGCCTCGTCGCGGGGAGCGGCGATCCCCGGCCGCGCCGTCTGCTTGCGACGGCGCATCGCAAGCCCCAGTTCGAGGAAGAAGAACTCGTCGAAGATGAGTGTGCGGTGCGCGGCAGAGCGACCGATCTCGAGGAGCTCCGGATCGATGTCGGGCGCGGGGAAGTGGATCTCCTGCAGGCACTTCCAGGGGTCCTGCAGATGGTGCATCTCCGCGAAGGTCTCGGGAAAGATCGGCTGGATGTGTTCGTTGTAGCGGTCCCAGGCGTTGCGCACGATCGTGCGCATCGTCTTCTGGTAGAGGCCCTCGGTGAGCGGATAGACCGGCACGATCCGCCCGGCCATCGTCCCCTGTTCCGTTTCGTCGGTGAGGACCTCCACCTCCGGATGGATGAACTGCAGGGTGTTGCGGTATTCGGTGACGTCCCCGGAGACGAGCAATCGCGTACCGACCGGATACTTCTGCCGGTGGAACTGTTCGCGAAAGTGAAAGAATTTGATCGAGACGCGCCCGGAGCCATCCTCGAGAACGACCTCGAAGATGCGCTTGCGCCGCCGCCCCATGAAGGAGACCCCGGCACGCGCGACGACCCCCGAGGTCGTGCGATCCTTGCCGGGAGCGAGCTCCCCGATGCCCAGGACCTGACGTCGGTCGATGTAGCGAATCGGCGTCGTCGCGAGCAGGTCGCCGACGGTGAGGATTCCCATCCGGGAGAGCTTCGCCGCCACCGCCGGGCCGACCCCCTTCACGTACTGGACGGGGGTGGCCAGCGGATGCCGCTCTGGTGCTCGTTGCTGCATAGCGTCCTCTTCCGTACTATTCACGCCCTCCGGGCACAAATAAAAAAGGGGGAGCCCGCGCTCCCCCTCCTCCTCATGCTTTCACCCGGTCAGTAGGCGCCGACCTCCATGACCGTAAACTCGGTCCGGCGGTTGCGCGCGCGCCCCTGGACGGTATTGTTGTCGGCCACCGGACGCGACTCGCCGAAGCCCACCGCCACCAGGCGATCGGGCTCGATCCCCTTCCGGATGAGGTAATCGCGCACGGCGTTCGCGCGGCGCTCGGAGAGCTGCTGGTTGTAGGCCTCCGATCCGATCCAGTCGGTGTGCCCCTCTACGCGGATGCGCTGAATCTGCGGGTTGCGCTTGAGCAGGTAGGCGACGTCATCGACGATCGGATAGGAAATCGGCCGGATGACCGCCTTATCGAACTCGAAGTGAATCTTCTGCGTGATGACGATCTTCTCCTCGACGATCGCCTCGACCTCCACCGGCGGAGGTGGCGGCGGCTCATGGATGCGGCGGTAGTGGACGCCGGCGAGCGCGCGAAACTCCGGTGCACC
>CAYPII010000079.1:0-10720 GCA_964410765.1 uncultured Myxococcales bacterium
GATAGGTGGGATTTACACCCTCAAAACCCGGCTCGGGTTAGTGGGACGGAACACGAGACGGCAACCGCATATGCCGCACCGTCGGCGACGGCCGTCGCGAACACGAAGGAACCGTCCTCCGTGAGGGAGAGATCATCCGCGTCGTTGTTCTGCAGCACGACGACGTCACCCGCCGTCAGCCCCGTCACCGTCCCCCCGACGCTGAAGGTGTCCACCGAGCACACTACCGCGATATCCGTCACATCATCGCCAACAACGATTCCCGAACCATTGTTGACGGTACAGGTCTTCCCCTCGGGAGCACCGGAGACGGTCACCGCATAGGTCGCGCCGTCGGCGACGGCCGTCGCGAACACGAAGGAACCGTTCTCCGTGAGGGAGAGATCGTCCGCGCCGTTGTTTTGCACTACCAGCGTCTCCCCGGCGTCCAAACCGGAGACCGTGCCACCGATGGAGAAAATGCCCCCCGACGCCGTCAGAAAATTCTTCGAATACCCCTCGAACGCCGATCCGTCGGCGTATTGGATATCGGTCGTCAGGCAGACCGTATACTCCGTGTTGTACTCAAGGGGTGTGGAGGGACTCATCATACAACTCCACAGCGACGGACAGGTGATCGATCCGGGAAGCGCTGCGGATGCATCACAGGTCTCCGCATCGAACGCCTCCTTGGTCATCGCCGCGAGCGATGCCTGCGCCGTCGACGGAACGAGGAAGAACGTCTCCGCATTCACCGTACCGATGTTCACGATGCGGGAGAAATCGTATCGAAAGGTGCTGTTCACCGCGATCGGATTCCCTGCCTCGAGCACGCCCACGGTAACGACATCCGAGGCGCCATCGCTCCCTCCGCACCGACAGAGGAGGAGCACCGAGAGAAAAAGACACAGCACGGTGCTCGTCATCATCATCATTCTCTTGATGCGTCCCATGGAACCCTCCTTCCAAGACGTGAACCCGACGAAAAATAGCAATGTAAATGTGTCGCAATTTGCATGCCAGCTGGAGGGTTTGTTCTGTGGGGGATACAACTTGTTGAAAGATAAACATTATTCTACAGAGCGGGGAAACGGATACGTCGTATAAAATCTAGCGAATCGTGGAAAAATACCCCTTCCGCCATTGCGTTGACACCACAAAGGAGGGCGCCCCGGGATTCGCATCCGGTCGGCTCCCTCTCATGGATCCTCAGCATCTGAAGGGAAAAGGACGACGGCTTCAGCGACCAAGCGCCGCACGGAGCTCCGCGACAGCGCTGTCGACCGCGGTGCAGACCGCGCGGGAGGTGATCGTCGCGCCGGTGATGGCGTCGATTGTCCCGCCATCCTTGTCGACCTGCACCGGCGCGCGCAATCCATCGAACTGTGTTTGAAACCAGGGGCGCAGCCCCCGCTCGTCGGGGCTCGTGCCCGTGAGCACCGTCCCCCAGGTGCGCTTCGAGCGGACCTCCATGATCTTGTCGCCGAGCCCCGGCGTCTCCTTCTGCGAGAGGACCTTGATCCCCTGGATCGCGAAGTCCGTGTCGACGCCGACCATCACGCGGATCACGCTCGAATATCCGGTGGCGTGTCCCTCCGCGACGTAGCCGATCGTCTCCTCCCCCTTCTTCGCGACGCGATAGGAAAAGGGCTTGCCGTCGACGGCGGTCTGCTGCACCGCGAAGCTCGTCGCCTCGGGCATGACCACACCCAGCGCCGCTTCGGTGAGCTGTGCCTGGATGCGCGCGCGGTAGGGATCGGTCACCCCCTTGAGCGCGGTGAGACTCGCCGCCGAGATGACCGTGACGATCACGAGGACGATCGGAAAGAGGAGCCAGTCGGGAAGGCGCTTATGCGGCACGGCCCACCTCCCCCCGCTTGAGGCCGAAGAAGCGCGGCACCGTGTGTCGGTCGATCAGCCAGACCGCGGTGTTCATGATGAGAATCGAATAACAGACCCCCTCGGGGTAGCCGCCGTAGAGGCGAATGAGCGCCACGAGCACGCCGCAGCCGATGCCGAAGAAAACCTGCCCGCGATCGGAGAGCGGGCTCGTCACCATGTCGGTCGCCATGAAGAAGGCGCCGATCATCAGTCCGCCGGCCAGGCAGTGCGCGATCGCGCGCAGCAGGAGCGCTTCGCCCTGCAGCGCCCAGTCGATGTTCCAGAGGGCGAGCCATCCGCCGTGGCCGTCGCGCACCGGGAGGATGAGGACCATGACGAAGAGGGTGAGCACATACGCCAGCGGCAACCGCCAGTTGACGTACTTCTTGATGATGAGGAAGAGGCCGCCGACGATCAGCGCGATCGCCGAGGTCTCGCCGATCGATCCCGGGATCGTCCCGAAGAGGAGGTCGCCCAGCGAGTAGTGCTCGAAAAAGGTCAGCGGCGCGTTCTTGAGGACCGCGCAGGGCGTGGCGCGCGTCACCGCGTCCGGGCCCGTGATCGTGCCGAAGCCGAAGGCCTTGAGGATCGGCCACTTCGTCATCACGATGGAGCCGGAGTAGGCCGCCAGCAGAAAGGCGCGCCCCGCCAGCGCCGGGTTCCAGATGTTGCAGCCCAACCCCCCGAAGGCGTGCTTGGCGATGGCGATGGCGAAGACGCTGCCGACCGCCGGGACGTAGAGCGGGACGTTGGGCGGGAGCGTCATCGCCAACAGCACGCCGGTGACGACCGCCGATCCGTCGCGCACCGTGACCGGTACGCCGCGGAAGGCCTGCACCGCCGCCTCGGTGACGACCGCCGCGGCCGCGGAGACCGCGACGACCGCGAGCGCGTACCAGCCGAAGACGACCGCCGCCGCCACGAGTGCCGGCACGAGCGCCAGCGCCACGCTCCACATGATCCGCGGCACCGAATCGGGCGTGCCGAGGTGCGGTGCGGGACCGACGATGAGCTTGTTCGGAAAGAGTGTCTCCGCCATCACGATGTACCCTTCTGGTGATCCCTCTCCGCCTTCCAGGCCGCGAGCTCCGCCTTCGCCCGCTTCACGTAGTGCACGAGCGGCCGGTGCGACGGGCAGGCATACGTGCAGGTGCCACACTCCATGCAGTCGAGGACGTGCAGCTGCTCGTACTTCTCCACCTCTCCCGCCTCGATCGCGGCGACCATCTCGGCGGCGACGCCGCGCAGCGGGCAGACCTGCACGCAGCGCCCACAGCGGATGCACGGCCCCGGCAGGAAGCTCGGCAGCTTCTTCAGCGCCAGCACGCCGCTGGTCCCCTTCACAACGGGAAAGTCGGCGGTGGGAACGGCGACGCCCATCATCGGGCCGCCCATGACGATCTTCTTCGTCTTCGGGTCGATCCCCTGGCGCTCGAGCAGCCAGCGGATGGAGGTCCCGAGCGGCACGACGAGGTTGGCGGGCCGCGCCACGCCGTCGCCGGTGACGGTGAGCGCGCGCTCGACGAGCGGACGCTTCCACGCCACCGCCTCATAGACCGCGTAGGCGGTCGCGACGTTCTGGACGACGACGCCGACATCCAGCGGCAAGCGCCCCGGCGGCACCTCGCGATCCAACAACGCCTCGATGAGCTGTTTCTCGGCGCCCTGCGGGTATTTGACGCTCAGCAGCTGCACCGAGACGCGATCGTCGGCCCAGAGCGAATCGCGCATCTGTTCGAAGGCCGCGCGCTTGTTCGCCTCGATGCCGATGATCGCGCGGTCGACACCCAGCACCCGCATGATGATCTTGAGCCCCTCGCCAATCCCCTTGGCGTGCTCGAGCATCAGGCGCTCGTCGCAGGTGAGGTAGGGTTCGCATTCGACGCCGTTGAGGACCACCGTGTCGATCGGTTTCTCCTTCGGCGGCGAGAGCTTCACGTGCGTCGGGAAGGCCGCGCCCCCCATGCCGACGACGCCCGCATCGCGAATCATCCCCTTGAGGCGATCGACGCCGTCGTCGGCGAAGTCGTGCTGTTCGTTGGCGCCCTCCGCCCAGCGATCGTCGCCGTCCGGTTCGATGACGATGTGGTCGCAGGGGCGGCCGAGCGCGGTCATCCGGCTCTCGACCGCGACGACCGTCCCACAGACCGAGGCGTGCACCGGCACGGAGACGAAGCCGTTCGCCTCGGCGACGACCTGTCCCTTGCGCACCGTATCGCCGGCCGCAACGATCGCCTTCGCCGGCGCACCGATGTGCTGCGCCACCGGCAGGACGATCCGCGGCGGGATCTCCACGCGCTCGAGCGCCTTCCCCGAGGAGAGTTCCTTCATCTCGGGAGGATGGACGCCACCGGTCTTAAACGATTTCATCACGTCTGTCGCTCTCAGCCCTCAGCCTTCAGCCGAAGGCCCTTCCGTTTCCTCTTGCTTCTTCTTCACGGGCCAGAGCCCCCGCTTCTTGCGCCCCGGCCGATAGTTCTGAATCGTCCCCGTCGGGCACTCCTTCACGCACATCCCGCACGAGGTGCACTTCTCGTAGTCGAAGACCGCCAGATTCCCCTCGATGTGCACGGCGTCGAACTTGCAGACGCGCTCGCACTTCTTGCAGGCGATGCACCCCACCTCGCAGACCTGGCGCACGACCTTGCCCTTGTCGCGCGAGACGCAGCGCACGTGCACGAGGCAGGAGAGCGGCAGGAGTTCGAAGAGCCCCTTGGGGCACCCCGTCACGCACTTGCCACACGCCGTGCACTTCGCCTCGTCGACGACCGGAAGGCCGTCGACCATGTGAATCGCGTCGAAGGGACAGAGCTTCTCGCAGTCGCCGTAGCCGATGCAGCCGTAGAGGCAGGCCTTCGGCCCACCGTGGAGGAGCGTAGCCGCGGCGCAGGTGCGCACGCCCTCGTAGACGTAGCGGTCGACGACCTCCCGACCCTGACAGCGGAGGATCGCCACGCGCTTCTCGGTGGCATGCGCCTCCACGCCCATGACGTCGGCGATGAGCTCCGCGACCTCTTCCCCGCCGGGGATGCAGGCGGTCACCTCGGCGGAACCGTGGACGATCGCCTTCGCGAGCCCCGAGCAGCCGGCGAGCCCGCAGGCGCCGCAGTTGGAACCGGGCAGCGCATGCTCGATACGCGCCACGCGTGGATCGATATGCACGCGGAAGACGCGCGAAGCGACGAAGAGGCCGAGGCCGAAGAGAAGCCCCAGCGAACCCAGGATGAGAAGCGGTGGCAGCATCAGTGCCCCAATCCTGCAAATCCCATGAAGGCCAGCGCCATCAGGCCGGCGCAGATGAAGGCGATCGGCGCCCCCTTGAGCGCCCCGGGCACCTCGGTCTTGTCCAACCGTTCGCGGATGCCGCTCATGAGGAAGATCACGAGCATGAATCCCACGCCGGCGCCGAAACCCTGCAGGACCGTCTTCGCGAAGCTCTCGCCGGCGGCATGCAGCATCCCGAAGTCCTTGATGTTGAGCAGCGCCACGCCCATCACCGCGCAGTTCGTCGTGATCAGCGGGAGGTAGATCCCCAACGCCTCATAGAGCGGCGGGATGACCTTCATCAGGAACATCTCCACGAGCTGCACGAGCGTAGCGATGACCAGGATGAAGACGACGGTCTTGAGAAAGGTGTAGTCGTACGCCGCGATGTCGCCGCCCCAGAGACGGTGGAAGAGGTTCGCCGACGAGGGGGCGAGCAGCCAGTGGTTGACGACCCAGGTCACCATCGACGCCATCGTCATGACGAAGATGACCGCGCCCCCCATCCCCACCGCCTGGTTGATGCGCTTGGAGACGCCGATGAAGGGACAGAGCCCCAGGAACTTCGCCAGGACGAAGTTGTTGACCAGCGCGATCGAGATGAAGAGGAGGAGGTATTCCTGCATGCGCTATGCATCCTCCCGAACCGGCCGCGCAAGCTTCCGCGCCTTGCTCCAGTTCGTGTATCCGATGATCAGCCCGATGACGACGAAGGCCCCCGGCGCCATCACCATGACGGCCGCCGGCTGGACGATCCCCTCCGGCGAATAGAGGGAGCTGATCGTGATGCTCCAGAAGGTCCCCGACCCGGTCACCTCGCGGATGAGCGAGATGAGCAGGAGCGCGAGCGTAAATCCCGCCCCCATCCCCAGGCCGTCCATCACCGAGGCAAGGAAGCCGTGCCGCGAGGCGAAGGCCTCGGCGCGCCCCAGGATGATGCAGTTGACGACGATAAGCGGGATGAAGATGCCGAGCGATTCATTGAGCGCCGGCAGCCACGCCCCCATCACCATCTCCACGATCGTCACGAATGTGGCGATGACGACGATGTAGCAGGGGATGCGGATCTTCGACGGAAAGAAGCGGCCGAAGAGCGCAATGATGGCGTTGGAGCAGAGCAGGACGAAGGTCGCCGCCGCCCCCATCCCCACCGCGTTCTGGAGGGTGACGGAGACCGCCAGGAAGGGGCAGAGCCCCAGCATGAGGACGAGGACCGGGTTCTCCCTGAAGAGCCCCTTGACGAACTCGCGCCTGAGCGATGCCATGGAAACCATCGAAAAACCCTCGCCGTGTCGGCATTCCCCCCCCGAGCGGGGGAGCATCCCTATACAGGAAAGATGAAGGATATCAAGGAATATTGGGGTTTAGAGGGGGCGGCGGTCGGCTCCCCAGGGAGGATCGAGCGTGAGCCGCTCGCCCAGCGATTCCGAGACCCAGACGACGAAGCCCTCCGGCGTGCGCTCCACCAGGACCGCGGCGACGTCGTCCAACCCCGAAAGGAAGGCCGCCCCCGCCTCGCGGCCCATGACCATCACCGCCGTGGCGATCGCGTCGGCCGCCGCCGCGCGCCCGCCGACGATCGTGACACTCACCAGCCCGTTCTCCTCCGGGCGCCCGGTGCGCGGGTCGATGATGTGCGAAAAGCGCTTTCCATCGATCTCGACGAAGCGCTCGTAGTTACCGGAGGTCACGACCGCCCCCCCCTCCACCGCGACGGTTCCCAAGAGCTTCGTCCGGTCGGTCGGGTCCTGGATGCCGAAGGTGAAGGTCCCCGGACCGAAGGCGATCGCGTCGCCCCCCACCTCGAGGATGGCGCGCTCCACCCCGCGATCACGCAGGGCCGACGCCGCATGATCGACGATCAGCCCCTTTGCGATCGCCCCAAAGTCGAGGGCCGCGCCCGGCACCGTGAAGCGCACCTGCCCCTTCTCGACGGTGACGACGCGCAGAAATCCCACGCGCTCGCGTTCGGCGGTGATGGCGGCGGCGGTCGGCAGCGCACCCGCCCGCCCCGCCTCCTCCCAGAGGGCGATCAGCGGTTCGACGCTCGGATCGAAGGCGCCGCCGCTGGCCTCGACCCAGCGCTTGGAGAGGGCCAGCGCCTCTCGCATGGCGGGGCTTGCCGCGAAGGAATCGAGGAATGCGAGCTCGTTCATGCGCGAGAGCTCGCTGTCGGAATCGTGGCGGTTGAAGACGCGCACGAGATGCGCGGTCCCCTCCTCCACCGCCTCGAAATCGTCGTCGAACTGGAGCATGTTGCGCCCGTCGACGATGACGGTGAAGGGGATATCCCCCATCGGCGTGAAGGTCGCCTGATAGCGCTTCGGCCGCAGGAGGAAAAAGGCAGCGATGAGGATGACGGCGAGAGCCAGGACAACGACGAGGACGGTGCGCTTGTTCATGGAACCCCCGGAGATGCCCGTAATCTAGGGCTTGAAAAGGTCCTGTCAAGCGGCTATGAGATCCGGGGACACAATACTTTTTTGCGATCTGTGTCTTCCCTTGAAAGAATTTTTTCCTCTCGCAAAAAAATTTTGTGTCCCCCGTTTTGCTGTCCCGCAACAGAAACTTTTTCAGGAGCAGCCGGCAAAGGAGCAGACCATGCACGAGATGGCGATCGGGGAGACGATCCTCAAGGTGATCGCGGACCAGGCGAAGGCGCAGGGGATCGCGCATGTGGCGAAGGCCCACCTGCGCGTCGGACGCATGCAGGCCTTCGAGCGCTCGAACCTGGAGCTCTGCCTCAAAACCTACCAGGGCGGAGCGATGCAGGGCGTCGCCTTCGAGATCGAGGCGGTCCCGGTGGCGCTCACCTGCAGCGCCTGCAACGCGACCTTCACCGACGAGCGCTTCAACGACTTCGACTTCGCCCACCACGTCGCACACGCGCCGGGTCTCTATGAACCGCCCGCCTGCCCGACCTGCGGTGCAAAGCAGGTGACCATCACGCAGGGCCAGGAGCTCGAACTCGTCTCGATCGAAGGATCCTAAGGAGCGCTTGACAGGTTCGACCGAAGCCCCGTAGAGTGCCGCCCCATGCGCAATTCCCGGCAATGGCAGCTCCTGGTCGAAGGGACCGTCCAGGGGGTCGGCTTCCGTCCGTTCGTGGCCCGAACGGCGGCGCAGCTCGGCCTCGCCGGCGAGGTCTGTAACACGCCGCACGGCGTGACGATCGCGCTCGAGGGAAGCGACGAAGCGCTCGCCGCCTTTCGCCGCGCGCTCGAATCAGATCCCCCGCCGCTCGCCCGCATCCAGCGGATCGACTGCCGCGAGGAGTCCCCGACCGGACTCACCGGCTTCCAGATCCGTTCGAGCCGGGGCGCCGGCGGCGGGACGCTCATCTCGCCCGACATCGCCCCGTGCGCGGAGTGCCTCGCCGAACTCGACGACACCGACGACCGACGCCACGACTATCCCTTCATCAACTGCACCAACTGCGGGCCGCGCTACTCGATCATCGCAGGGGTCCCCTACGACCGTCCGAAGACGACGATGCGAGCGTTTATGCTCTGCCCCGCCTGCCGCACCGAATACGAGGACGCGCTCGATCGGCGCTTCCACGCCCAGCCGAACGCGTGTGCCGAATGCGGGCCGAAGCTCGAGTTTGTGGCCTCGTCGTCTCGTGAAATCGGAGTCTCGGGAAACCCTCTCGATGATGCGCTCTCGACGCTCGCGGAGGGAAGGATCGTCGCGATCAAGGGGGTCGGGGGCTATCACCTGGCGTGCGATGCAAACGACGAGGCGGCGGTGGCGGAGCTGCGCCGCCGCAAACAGCGCGACGAGAAGCCGCTCGCCGTGATGGTCGGCGACCTCGACGCCGCGCGCGCCCTCTGCCACCTCTCCGAAGCGGAGGCGCGCCTGCTCGCCTCGCCGCAGCGGCCGATCGTCCTGGCACACCGGCGCGCCGACGCCCCGATCGCCGCGGGCGTCGCCCCCGGAAACCGCAACCTCGGCATCATGCTCCCCTCCTCGCCGCTGCACCACCTGCTCTTTTCCGGGTCACGTGTCACGGGTCACGGGTCACGGGCCTTGGTCATGACATCGGGCAACATCTCGGATGAACCCATTGCCTACGAAGACGACGAGGCGTTCGATCGACTGAAGAATATCGCCGACGCCTTCCTGACGCACGACCGCGGGATCCACGTGCGCATCGACGACTCGATCGTGCGCGAGATGGATGGCGCGCCGCTGATCCTCCGCCGCGCCCGCGGCTTCGTCCCGGAGCCGATCCACCTCTCCTTCGAACTCCCGCCGCTCTTCGCCGCCGGCGCCGACATGAAGGGCGCGCTCTGCGTCGCCGCGGGACGCAACGCGATCCTCTCGCAGCACCTGGGCGATCTCGAACACGCCGCCGCGGCGCGTTCCCTCGAGGAGACGACGCAGCACCTGCTCACCCTCTTCGATGTCACCCCCGAGATCATCGCCTGCGACCTCCATCCCGACTACACCAGCACGCGATTTGCTCACCTTTTTTCCAAGCGAATCACGAATCACGAATCACGAATCACGGCTGTCCAACACCACCACGCGCACATCGCCAGCTGCATGGCGGAGAACGACCTGCCGAACGAACCGGTGATCGGCATCGCGCTCGACGGAACGGGGCTCGGCATCGACGGCACGATCTGGGGGGGCGAACTCCTTGTCGCTGACTACGCCGGCTTTACGCGCGCAGCACACTTGGCACCAGTGCCGATGCCCGGCGGCGATAAGGCCGCGCGGGAACCCTGGCGCATGGCGCTGGCATACGCCGGTGAAACAGCCGCCGACTGCTTCGACGGCATCCCGCGGGAGCAGCGCGATCTCGTCCTCCAGATGCTCGAGAAAGGGATCAACTGTCCGACGACCTCGAGCTGCGGTCGCCTCTTCGACGCGGTCGCGGCGCTCGTCGGCCTGCGCACGGTCAACGCCTTCGAGGGGCAGGCGGCGATGGAGTTCGAGCAGATCTGCGATGAAGCGTGCGACGAAGCGTACGGGTACGCGATCGAGAACGCTCAGATACACTTCGCCCCCATGATCGAGCAGATCATCACTGATATTTCATCGAACACCCCCCAATCCATCATTGCCGCAAGATTTCACAACACGCTGATCGAAGCCCTCACCGAGAGCTGTCAACGCATTCGTGACGGATCACGAATCACGAATCACGAATCACGTGTTTGTTTTTCCGGCGGTTGTTTCCAAAACGCCCGCCTCGCGGCAGGGCTGGAGAAAAAGCTTGAGGATCAAGGATTTGCGGTCTATACGCACGCGCTCGTCCCCCCGAACGACGGGGGGATCGCGCTCGGGCAGGCGGTCGTCGCCGCCCACCGAGCAGCACACATCTGCTGATCTTTCCACAGGTGTCGGACACTTTTTTAAAAAGTGTCCGACACCTGTGGAAAAGAGGAGGGATAGGGTATGTGTTTGGCAGTCCCCATGAAGATCGAATCGATCGACGGTGCGATGGCGACCGTCGCCGTCGCGGGAACGCGCCGCGAGGTGAGCGTCGCCCTTCTCCCGGAGCCGCGCGTCGGGGACTACGTCCTCGTCCACGCCGGATTCGCCATCGGCGACGCATCCCTTACGAAGGCCGGATCCGAGGGGATGT
>CAYPII010000080.1:0-10656 GCA_964410765.1 uncultured Myxococcales bacterium
GGTCTGCGCGTTCGTCGCCACGGGCCGGGGGCTCACGGTCGAGGACATCGCGTGTCGGCATGACTCGGGACCAATAGACGGACTCGCCGATGGATTTTGGAAAGCCGTCATCACGCCGCTGCCGCTCTACGCGGCGCTCGTCTATCTGCTCGTTATGGGCATCGACCGGATATTCCTATGAGCCTAACGCAGATCATCGGGCTGGCGGTAGGCGGGGCCGTCGCGCTCGCCGCCGGACTCATCATCTGGCTCGCGTATCGCAGGGGTCGCGCCGACGAGCAGCGCGACGCCCTCGCCCGCAGCGCGGAGGATCTCGCCGATGAACAACTGCGACAACAGGAGCGCGAGCGGATCGCTCGCGCGCGTGATCGCGAGATCGCTGGCGGTGTCGCTGATCCTCATCGCGTCGGCGAGCTGCTGCAAACATGGCCGGATCAAACCCCGCCTCGGCCCCCGTCCTGACCTCGAGCCCGTGCGCGTGCTGTCGTGCCGCGCGATCGCCGGCGCGACCTACTGCGAGATCGAGCGCGATCCCTTGCTGCGCAACGATGCCGCCCTCAAGGACGCGATCCTCCGCCTCCGCACGTCCTCCGCCTGGGCCAACCCCGACCCCCTGCCCGCCCACGGAAACCCCTGATTTCGCCCGCCCCCGCTATAATCGCCAGAACACCCCTTAAACCCCAAAACAATCGTACATGGATCCTTTTTTTTTCCCTTGCGCATACCAACCGATTGGTATATAATGATGTTGTAGGTTGGCAATTTGAGATATAGATGATCCGGCAATCCCGCCGGACAAAATCCCCGCCTCGGGGCCAGGAGGAAAAAATGGAAAAAATAACTGACAAAATGGTGAAACGCATTGAGGAGATCCGGTATGAGGCGGCGCTCACAATCCCGCCGCTGATTTTCGACCGGCACGCGGGCAGCGATCCCGACGACGAATACCCCGCAACAAACGTGAACAACATCTGGGCGGCATCATTGTTATCGGCTGCGCTCGGAGAGCCCCTCGTGACCAGGAACGGAGATTGGCAACAACCGCCGCGCTGGCAGCGCGCGGGGCTGACCTGTTTGATTTTCAATCTCTATACGCAGGAAAAAATGCAGCGGGATCTGTGGAGACGTGCAGCGCAGCGTTTGTGGGATTCTGACGGGCATTACGGGCGCGACTCCAGAGAGAAATTTATCGCTGATTTCGTCAGCGAGCGCTGGATTTCTCGGGACGAGGGGAAACGAATCTGTGACGCGCTGTAAAAACGTCACAATTTCCCGCGTGTAATTCGTTATTTCCGCGCTCCCTCAGACGGGGCGCGGCCAACACAACGGGGAGGGGAATATGGATCAGACAACGTTTGAGAGCAATGCTCGCGCTGCGGAATCGTTGCGACGCATCTCACAGGGCGCGGAGATTTTCATGGGCTACCTGCGCGGGCTGCGGCGGCACTATCACGGCGCGAAATTCGGAACGCCGGAGGAACACGAGCGATGGCTGGCGCTCGCTGGCGATACCGATCCAGCCAGGGCCGCGCGAGGCCGCGGATACCACATCGGATTTGAGGGCCGACCGGTGGCGGAGATAATCGGGGCCGCCAATGGGTAAAATTATCACAATCCAAAACCACGGCCCGCTGATCGAGCGCACGAATTACTACGAGTCCGACCTCCCTGCGGCGGGCAAAATCTATTGCAGCGTCAACGCGGGCGCGATCCGTTTGCTGCTCCCTCCGTCGCGCTGGCGCGATCTCACGGAGATGCGCGGCTCCAAATACTGCATCCTGTCGCGGGGCCCGCGGCCGATGATGAGTCTCGCGGAGGCCGTGGAGATCATGTTCGAGGATTACAGTGATGCGCCGTATGCGCTGCACCTCGCGCCGGAGTCGTTCGACGCGCTCCCCGCGATGCCGGAGGCGGGGCGGGAGTGGGTGCTGTACGTCTACACGCTCAAAGATGGCCGCCTCCACAAATCCCTCGAACGCAAATGCCACTGGCGGCGCGTGGAGAAAATCCCGTGCATGGAAGCGTGGAAAGGGGGGCCGCAATGAAACTGAAACTGCAATATCGCGATATCGTGGGCGATGGCGAGCTACACGAGATCGAGGCCGAGATCACCACGGATCACCCGGCATCGAGCTATGGCCAGCCGGTAATTGTGCTCCCCGACGGCGAGGCGCTGGATCCCCAGTCGTGGGTGCTGATGGGCTATCAGGTTCTGAGCGCCTCCGAGGATGAGATCGAGGCGCTCAAAAAATGGCTGGGCAATCTCGGAGTGATGATCGGCGATCCGCATTTTGCCGCCGCGACTCTCGGTGCCAAGGGTGGCCGCGCGAAATCTGAGGCCAAGACCTGCGCGGCGCGAAAAAACATCCGCAAGCGCTGGCTGAAACGCAAAACCTAAATCCCCTCCACGGCGCTGCACGGTGCGGCGGCTGAGGCCGAGGGAGTCCTGGGGGAGCTTGCGCTTCTCCCTCATCGCCCGAAGCAGTGCGCCTCGTGCGCGGCGATACTGCCGGAACTGGTGCGCGGTGAAGCCCGCCGGGAACGCTGCGCCGTTTTTGGTGCACGGTGTCCCGGATTCGGTGCGCGCTGCACCGCCTCCGGCGCCCCTCCCCTCTTTTTTCCGCTTCAACCCCTTGCCCATCCGCTGCCTCTTCGCTATTGTTTCCCACGTGCCAGGTGATCTCAGGGGGAGAGAGCAGAGGCCCCCATGCCCGCGCACGACCGCGATCCCATCATCCTCGACCCCGCCGATTGCCGCTACCTCTGGCGCCTGCACCTCAAACTCGCATGGCGGTATTTCAGCGCAGCCTTGATTTATCGTCTTGCCGTGCTACTATAATTTCCACCCAAACGACGGAGGTCGTATGCAAAACACCGAATGGAAATGCCCGATCGAAAAATGGCAAGCCATCGAGCCCGATACCGCCCGCTTCTTCTTCGAGGAAGCCGGGAAGTCTCTCGCCAGCGACAATGCTGCGCGTGAGTTCATCACTGGCAAGGCCTTCAATCTCATGACGTTGCTCGTGGCGGTTGGCGTTGCCTCCGCGGGGTTCGTCGTGCAAAAGTTCTTTGATGGTTCTCTCAAGCCCGGCGATCCTTTCTCTTTGGCGGTTGGCATCGCCCTTGCTCTTCTATCCGTGTCTGCGATCCTCTGCGCGCGCATCTTCCGACCACGCGCCGAGAGGTTCCCAGGCGCTGAACCCGCGAAGCTCATGCTGCCTGAATTTGTGCAGCATTCTGGGAAAGAGCAACTCGTTGCCGCTCTCATTTGCCAATGCGAAAACTACCAGGGCATGATCTGCAAAAACGCGGAGGACGGGAGCAGAGACGCTTGCCACCTGAAAACCGCGCTCCGACTGATGGCGCTCTCGCCCATCGCTGGAATTGTCACTTACTGCGTCGCGCTTTGGGTGGTTGCTTCCTGATCTTGATGTGATCCGTGTTCGGCCGTGGCCGATCAGGTGGCGGAGTCTCCGACTTTTCCAGCGATCCACCAAAGCCCCGCTGTCTCATCGCATCTGCTGATGGCTTGTGCTTTACCTTCGATTTCTTTGTCATGTTACCCCCTTGTCACAATGCTTGCCGAACTATCGGGCGTGGAGGTTCAAAGTGCTTTGACTTCGGAAAAGCGAAACAGAAACTCGGGGTCGGTCATCGACCCTTCTTCGGTTAGGCTTCCCTCCTTCACAAAATCGCGCGAATCCTTAAGAAATCGGCCGCTGAACTCGACCAATGTCCCTTTGTCCAGTTCCGAAAGCGCGTTATACAACGACGTGCCGTGTTTTATGAGTGTGTGATCACTGATGTCAGAAAATGAATTATTCCACGTCTTGATCTGTAAATCGCTATCACCGAGCTTGATCGAGATATATGCCTCGCCCTCGCCGGTTGTCCCCATCTCGTAAATTCTGCCGATCCAGCCACTCACAGAAGTGTTGCCTTTCAACGCCTGGCGGATCGCCTGTTTTCTCTCGCTGCGGACGGCCGACTTCTTGAGCTCGTTCGGGGCCGCCTCGTAATCGTCAGTATATTCGAAGAGAGCCTTCGCGAATTCTACTTCAGTTGAAGGCAGGGTTATTGTCTGGCTCTCGTTTTTCGGTTCCGGTTGTGGCTGCGTGATCGTGGTTGCGGGCTGGGCGGTGGATACCTCGCCGCGTGGGGACGTGGCTTTGTGGGTATCGGGTGCTGTCACGGCGATCATGATGAATGAAAGCACGGTAGCGGTCCCATAGACAATCCAGACGCTATCGCGCCCGCGTTTTGCTCCCCAGTGCACCACGATCGATGGATTGATCATCCCCAACAAGAACGCCGCCAGCGCCAGCATGAGAGTTACTGCGAAAAAATATGGCATACTTCCCCCTTTCAAATAAATGGGCCGCCTCACTCAGCGGCCCACGTTAAAAAAACAACCTTTTCTCCCGCAAATGCGGTCTCAGCGTGCGATAGAACGCAACATCGCCAAACTCATACCGCCGCCAGATGCAGTGAGCAATGGTATCAATGAACTGCAGATTCAGGACCTTGTGGCTGAGCCCTGGAGTGCAATGCAGTCGCGTCGGCGCGTTTTTCTCAAACCAGAGGCTGGTCTGCAGGTAATCGACGAGGCTGTTGCCGCTCTTGACCTTTATCGACCGCTCGTCGGGGATAATAGTGACCACGGGGTGCCGCGCCATCTCATCGAGAAGCGCAAGCCGCAGCATGTAGTTATAGAGCTTATTGGAGTCGCGGCGAATGTGATCGAGGACATTTTCTTTTTTTACCGTGATCGCGTAGATGGAAAGCTCATTGTTGCCGGCCATAAGTTGCACCGCACGTGAACAAAAATCCAGCTTCTCGGTGACGTTCATATCTGCGGCTTTTTTCTCTTCCGCGGTGTCCCAGCCGTGACGCTTGTACATTTTCCTCACTATTCTCTTGGAGAGGTCTTTCTTCGACGAGGGGGTGACCAACGCGGCGATAGTGAGATATCGACTTGACCCTCCTCGCATGAAGGGTTTCTCGAATTTCCATCCCGGGTCTCCGCTTTCGTCGATGTAAATCAGCATAATAAAAAGCGAAAGGCCCTGTGACGGCCCCCGGGGACGGCGTCTTCAGAAGACGCTTATGATTTCTCCCCGAGGGGAGCGAATCACGTTAACCCGGGATTTACCCGTCACAGGACCTTCCGCGTCCCATGAATTACCGTTCTTCACGCTGGAAAAACGGCGCATATTGTCAGTAGCACAGCCAGTATAGCACCTTCCGTGCACGGTCAACAGAAATTTCTCTGTCACTCTGATTATCGTCACTCCGCCCCCCGAAGTTGCGTTATTTCTTCGGTTTTTCGCTGTCCCTCTGCTTCGCCAATTCGAGCTTGATCTCGCGCTTCCGCATGCTCCGCCACTGATAAAAGGGCTCGTAGAGGCGGCGAAAGTCGGAGTCGGAGAGATGAGACACCCAATCAAGTGCAAATTCTGCCAAACTCGCCTTCGGATCGCCCGGATGTTTCGCGCAAAACTTCTCAAACCTCGACGCCACTTCAGGGTCGATATTGAAAGCCACCAATTTCAATAAGGTATTTTTTTTCTTCACATCAACCAATTTTAGTTGACCGGTATTAATACCGGTGTTAACCTCGGCATTGCATCACATATTAACATCCACCGACCGCGCACGGCATCGAACAAGCAAGGGGGCAACATGACAACTCTATACGCAGTCGATTTCGATGTCTTCCGCAACATTTCCAGGATTGCCAACCTCCTAAATACTCGTGTTCACGCGATTTCGCGGGCCCTCGATTGTGTTGTGGACGATTTTGCCGAGGACTTCGTTTTAAGCGCCGAGGACATCAGCGACCTCCTCCGCGGGTGCGTGTACGTACAGGTGAAGGCGTCGGAGCTGGGGTCCGCCCTCGACGCTTTGCAAGGGTCCGCGCCAGAGGCGGGACTTGAATCCGGTGATGATCGAGGAGGCGCACAAGCATCTGGATGATGACGAGCAGCCTTCTGTTGGCGCTTTGCAGATCGCTCATTGAAACCCCCTGAAGATTCAAACGCTTCGGCGTCATGATGCGGCGTGCGCGGTCTTGCAACGACCGAGACGAACCGTGCACGGCACCAAATAGCCGAAGGGGGGCAGGAGGTCAAGACAGATGGAAAGACGTGAGGAAGGCACAGTGGCGGCCACAGGAGAGGGCATTTCTGTGCCCGAGCCAAAAACGAGTCGCTGCCTGCAATGCGGTGCACCAATCGGGAGCAGCGGCTGCTATTGGCAGCGGTTTTGTTCGGATAAGTGCCGCGCGCAATTCGGCAGCGAGGCCCGGCGCGTGGGCATGCGTGTGCTGGTGCCGATCCGTGAGCGGGAGCTCGCCGACGGCACCTTCGATGCCCGGCAAGCGGAGAAAGCATCATGACTAAATGGTCGCATAATGCAGTTGAGCGCGAAATTTCAGATCCGAAAGAGGACCCGAAACATTTCAATTCCACTTTCGATTTAGAAACTACGGCCCGAGATGCGCTGCGTCAGCTTTCATGTCCAAAGGAATGGAGCGCCGCAATTCACGTTTCTCCGCAGCAAGTCAATTCATGGAAAAACGGGGCGAAGATCCCGGGACAGCGGCAGCGCCAGATCGTTCATCAGGCGATGATAAATTTTCTATTTCTCGATGACCTCCGCGAGAAGGTGTGGCGGCTGATCTTGAAGGACATTCAGCAACCGGGTCGGCAATCGATGTGAGGTCATTTGTGCCAATGCGGCGATGGCCGCGGCGGCTTCGGGGGAGGTTGGGGACCATGACGAAAACTGGTTTTGCAGGACGCGCACCACAGGAGCCCGGGCCGGGACTCAGCCAAGTGCCGAGCGACGTGGGGAACATCCTCAAGGCACCGCGGACAGAGAACGCCTTGGAGCACGCCTTCGCGGCCCTTGCCGACATATACGTACACCCCGTCAACAAAGCGAAACTCGCGATCATCTGGGAAATGAACCGCTCCGCGATCGAGTTCCTCAACGCGCTGGGCAAGCGCGGCGACGACATGCGCTGTTTTGTCGAACTCCTCGAGCCGGTGGCGGCGCTCTTTGTCCGCAACCTCCAAGCGCTGGACGGATTCCTCGACGTGCTTGATGCGCAACCAAAGGTGCACGGCCCAGGAGACGAAGCCCACGATGGCGAGGACGATGGTGGCGACAGCGGCGATGAGGTGAATGGCGGTGACGGTGAAAGTCATAAAGAACCTTTGAAAAAAGGTAGTTAAGCAGGATTGGGATCGGAGGTCAACCATGACCACAGACATCACGAAATGCACGGAATGCGGGGCTCACCTCGAACCGAAGCAGGTGCGGTTCTGGTACGACACCGCGTCACCGCACGCCGACGACTTCGAGCCGCTGTGCAGCATCTGCTTCGACGCCAGGGTGGCGAAACTCGAAAACGATTACGCTCAAAAGGACTGGGCGCTTCCGCACGGAGACGCGCAGCAGTAACTGCAACCAAAGGGGGGGGGACATGGCAGAGCTCAAGTCGTGGGGCCGGAGAATCAACGGAAAAACCGAGCAGTGGAACGTCGCCGACGAGCCCGTCGGTGAGTCCGAGGCCGACCGCCGGATGAGGATGCTCATTGTCGCGGGCGCTCAGTACGAGGACGAGATCGCGTATCACCGCGAGGCCATGCAGCTCGCCGCACTTCTGATGTTGATCACGCGCGCACGCGCGGAACAATACACAACCGCATAAGGGGGAGCAATGCCGGAAGTTGTCAACCCCCAGATCGGGGAGATCGGCGAGGTCAAAAACCAGAGCTCGGGTATCGGCAAACTCGCCGACGCGCTGGCGAAGGCACAGGCGGAGATCTTCTCTCCGAAAGCGACGAAGACCGCGACCATTCCCACGAAGAACGGAGGCAGTTACTCCTACAAATATGCGGACCTCGCCGGACTCATCGCCGCCGCTCAGGCCCCGCTGTCGAAAAACGGGCTCGCAGTGATACAGACCTTCGAGCCCGGCAGCCCCTCGATGATGCACACGACGCTCGCCCACTCCTCCGGTGAGTGGATCCGCTCGACGATGCCGATGCAGCTCACGGGACTCGCGCCACAGGCTGTCGGCTCCATCGTCACATACATGAGGCGGTATTCCTTTTCCGCGATCATCGGCGTTGCCGCAGAAGAGGATGATGATGGCAACGGCGCGGGTGCCTCCAAGGGCGCGAAAAAGCCGCCAGCACACCCCCCCAAGGGGAAGACGCCACCGAAGCCAGACCCCACAAAGATAACCCCCGCCCAGCAAACTCGGCTCTTCACCGTCGCCAAGGGCGCGGGATTTTCAGACGCGCAGATCAAAGACCATCTCGTGCAGGAGTACGGCATCGAGCACTCGCGCGACATCAAGCGTGGCGATTACGACGCCATTTGTTCGTGGTTCGAGAGCGGCGGCGGTCTCGCTGATTGCAAATCAGAGAGGGAACCTGGCGAGGAAGGATAACGGGCGGGCCCCTACCTGGGCGGGGAGTGGCCCCCTTCTCCCCGTCCGGCCCGCCCCTCTAAGGGAGACATGGATCAAGTGGCGATAAATTTCCAGCGGCACAGCCCGACCTCACGCGAGGCCGCGGAGAGGGTCGCGGGATCGGCCGACACCATGCGCGCGCGGGTTCTTGAAGCTATCAGATCAGCCCCGCTTGGGATGACAGATCAGGAGATCGAAACAAGGACTGGACTCTGTGGGTCAACGGTCCGACCGCGCAGAGTCGAGTGCCAGAAATTGGGTTTAGTCCACGATAGTGGTCGAAGAAGAAAAACGAAAAGTGGTCGTATGGCTGTAATTTGGGAGGCGTATGCAGGTTGAACGCAAATGCGTTAATGGGGGGCCATTTGAATGCTCAGTCCGATGCCGGGCGGTGCGGTGTAGCTATCGCGATATCGTGGGGCTGACGGATGGCGACCGTTATTTCTACCTTTCCCATGAGCCGCCCACGCTCTTGAGATTGGAGGATGAGATGAGGGATATAAAATTCAGAGTTTGGGATAAACAAAAAAAGAAAATATTTTACGATGTCGATTGTGTCTCTGTGTCACTGGGGGGTGGTCTGATATTAAATTTCCAGGAAGACGAGTCAGATGTATCAGAATTTTATGAACTGATGCAATACACGGGCCTCAAGGACAAGAACGGCCGGGAGATTTATGAGGGGGATATTGTCCGACATCAGAGTGGTTTTATCACCCAGATCGGGAAAGGGTTTTCGGTTGTCGAATGGTGTGAGTGTGGGTGGTTCTACAGGTGGTATCAAATCGAGCACGAGAACACTGAGACTGGAGAGATAGAAGCTGCCGGGTGGAAATACACGAAAATGTATGACTCCGATGGCTGCGACGACATCATCGGTAACATCTACGAAAACCCGGAGATGTTGAAATGAACTACACCGACGCAAAGCGGATCGCCGACAAGTATGTCGAGCTCCTGCGCCCATTTGTGAAGCGCATCGAGATCGGCGGCAGCGTGCGCCGCGAGTGCGGGGAGTGCAACGACATCGAGATCGTCGCCATCCGCGACGCGTCGAAGATCTATCAGTTCGCCGACATCGTGAATCAGTGGCCGCGAATACGCGGGCGAGTCGATGGCAAATACACGGCGCGCGTGCTCCCCGAGGGCATCCAGCTCGATCTCTTCTTCGCCACGCCCGACAACTGGGGAAATCTATTCTTCATCAGGACGGGCAGCGCCGACTACGTCAAGCGCATCGCCTGCGAGTGGGTGCGCCAGGGCTATCAGAGCAAGGGCGGCATGCTGCATCCGGTAGTCGATCACTACGAGGGCACCCTCGGCGATCCCATACCGCTGCGCGAGGAGAAAGACGTTTTCGAGTTTCTCAAGATTCCGTGGGTGGAGCCGAGGAATAGGAGGTGAGAGATGGTCCATCGTTGCGATGAGGTTGACCTTATTGATGAAGATTGCCCACATTGTGCTCAGAAAGACCGAGATATATTGAGAGCCTACCGTTCACAGTTTAGATTCAGGACGATGCGATTCTATGCGGCAATCAGTGGTGGATCGGTGGGGCTCGACGGCCTAGTGGTCAAATGGGTCGCCGTCGAAGGATGGCCGCTGACGATCGTGCTGCCGGGCTTCGAGGATGTCGCTTTTTTCATTACGCTGCAAAGCCACAATCGCAACGAAGGTGAGGGCCTTTGGTGTGTATGCGAGGCCTCTTGTGGGTTTACAGTCGCGAAGGCGAAGGGTTGTGTCGCGGCAGTTCTATTGGCGCACAAAAAATTGCGTGAGGTCGGCAGGGCGAAATTCGATCGTGGGATAGAGTACGTGAAGTCGTCGGGCGTAAAAAAGGGGGGATGATGTACGGAAAAATATTCGAGCAGATCTACAACTCAACGGTGTGCCAGGACTGGAAAACGATGGTCGTTTTCCAGCAGTGCATAATCCTTTCAGATGATCTCGGCATCCTGGACATGACGCCGGAGGCCATATCCCGGCGCACGGGGATCCCGCTGAAAATCATCCACCACGGGATTGCCGAGCTCGAGAAGCCGGATCCGAGATCCCGGAGTATGAAGGCCGACGGCCGCCGTCTCGAACGCATCGATGAGCATCGCAACTGGGGATGGATCGTCGTCAACAAAGTCGAATACCGAAAACTGGCGTCGCGGCTTGAGAAGCAA
>CAYPII010000081.1:0-2243 GCA_964410765.1 uncultured Myxococcales bacterium
CTCCACCATTCGCTCGGAGGCAGGGGCGCCCACCCCCATCATCCCGCCCATCACGAGGATCGGCGCGGCCACCCCCGCATCGCGCAGCTCCACCCCCTCCTCCACCGTCGCCACGCCGAGCGCCGCGATGCCGCAGCGCTCCAGCGCGCGGCTCACCGGGACGGCACCGTGGCCGTAGGCATCCGCCTTGACCATCGCCATCAGCCCCATCCCCGAGCCCGAGACGCGCTGCGGGAGGCAGGCCGCGAGGCGCTTCTCGATCAGGCCCGCGTTGTGCACGAGGGCATCGAGGTCGATCGTCGCCCAGGTCTGACGGAAGCGCGGTTGTTCGGCAGGGGGAGGCATGTAATTTCTTCAGTTTTTTCAGGTGATTAGTGGATCGCTCTCTAACAGCCGCCCGGGGCCTTGTCAAAACCTTATCGATGGGGGCTTCGGCGCCACATCAGATTGCGGTTGCATCCCCCCGAAGCGCTCGCTAATGATGCGCGCCCCTATGAAACGGATTGCCTGCACCTACATCGGACACGCAACCACCCTCATCGAGATGGGGGAGACGCATCTGCTGACCGACCCACACTTCGGCCCGCGCACACTGCTGGTCCGGCGGCGCCATCCCCTGCCGATCACCCCGGAAACGCTACCGGAGCCGCAGGCGGTCCTGCTCAGTCACGCCCACTTCGACCACCTCCACATCGCGAGCTACAAGTACCTCTCCTGCGGCGTGCCGATCATCGTCCCCGAGGGCTGCGAGCGCGCGGTCGGCCAGTACCTCTCCAACCCGGTGATCGAGCTCTCCCCCTTCGCGACGCACGAGCTCACCGACGGCACCGAGATACTCGCCCTCCCGACGGAGCACGGCAGCGGACAGCTCTCGCGCTTTCGCTTTCGCAACGCGAACAACTACCTGATCAGCCGGCCGAACGACGAGGGCCGCGTCTTCTTCTGCGGCGATTCCGCCTACGGCTCCCACTTCCGCGAAACCGGCAAGCTCGGCGCGATCGACCTGGCGCTCTTGCCGATCGGCGGCTACGAGCCACGCTGGTTCATGAGGAACCGCCACATGACGCCGGGCGAGGCGGTGCAGGCCTTCGAGGACCTGCAGGCGCAGCAGATGATCCCGATCCACCACGGCACCTTTCGCCTCTCGTGCGAACGCCCCAACGCGCCGGCGGAGTGGCTGGAGAACATCCTGCTCACGCGCCTGGACCTGGCCGAGCGCATCCACCTCCTCAAACCGGGACAGCGCTACGCGCTCCCCGCCGCCGCGCAGGTCAGGAGCGCCTGATTATCTCCTAAAAAGGGTTGTCTCCGCTCCCGCCCTCTGATAGCGGACGGATATCGCTAGGGGTGCACGACGCGCTGAGAACCTCCCTGCTGGGGGTACCCTCCGAACCTGATCCGGATAACGCCGGCGCAGGGAAGCGATGGCAGGTAAAACGTTCTCAGCGCGTCCCCTCGGGACGCGTTTTTGTTTTCGGAAGGACGAACGCAATGCGCATCATCCTCAATGGAGAGAAACACGAACTCGAGCGCGAGGGAACCGTCGCGGAACTCCTTGAACAACTCGAGACGCCCGCGGCGGGAACGGCGGTGGCGGTCAACAGCGCGATCGTCCCGCGCGACGACTATGCTTCGACGATGATCCGCCACGATGATCGCGTGGAGGTCATTCGAGCGATTGGTGGAGGATGAACTGGGGATCAGGGATCGGGGATCAGGAAACACCACCAGTCGTGCTCACTCCTCACGCACACGGAGGACCCATGAGCGAACATCTCACGATAGCAGGCAGGAGATTCACATCACGCCTCATGCTCGGAACCGGCAAGTTCTCCTCGCACGCGCTGATGCGCGCGGCACTCGAGGCCTCGAACGCACAGATCATCACCGTGGCGCTTCGCCGCGTCGACCTGACCAAGCCCCAGGAGGATGTCCTCGCCTTCATCGACCGGGAGCACGTCACACTTCTGCCCAACACCTCGGGGGCACGCGACGCCAACGAGGCGGTGACGCTGGCGCGCCTCGCGCGCGAAGCGGGGCTGGGCAACTGGGTCAAGCTCGAGGTCGTCCCCGAGCCGCGCTACCTCCTCCCCGATCCGGTCGAGACGCTGCGCGCCGCCGAGGTCCTCGTGCGCGACGGCTTCACGGTCCTCCCCTACATGGGCGCCGACCCGATCCTCGCGCAGCGCCTGGCCGAGGTCGGCTGCGCCACGGTGATGCCGATGGGGAGCCCCATCGGTTCC
>CAYPII010000081.1:2253-10297 GCA_964410765.1 uncultured Myxococcales bacterium
ACCGGGGACTGAAGACGCGCGACGCGGTGCGGATCATCGTCGAACAGGCGCGCGTGCCGGTCGTCGTCGACGCGGGGCTGGGCCTCCCCTCGCACGCCGCCGAGGCGATGGAGCTCGGCGCGGATGCGGTGCTGGTGAACACCGCCATCGCCGTCGCCGCCGACCCCTGCACGATGGCGCGCGCTTTCCGCGACGGCGTCGTCGCGGGACGCGCTGCCTTCAAAGCGGGCGCCGGCGGGGAACGCGACACCGCGGAGGCATCGAGCCCGCTCACCGGATTTCTCCACGACTGAGGGATGATGGACGATCGGTTGCCGACACTACGCGAGATCGAGGAACTCCTCGCCGAACAGAGCGACGCGGGTCTCGAGGCGATGGCGCGCCGCGCCCAGGCGCTGACCCGCCAGCGCTTCGGCCGAACGGTCAAGCTCTACGCGCCGATCTACCTCTCGAACAGCTGCATCAACGGCTGCCGCTACTGCGGCTTCAATGCGAAGAGCGACCTTTCGCGTCGGACGCTGACCGAGGCGGAGGCGATCGCCGAGGCGGAGGCGGTGCTCGCCAAGGGCCACCGCCACATGTTGCTCGTCGCGGGCGAGGACCCGCACGCCCTCCCACTGGAGCGCATCGCCGCGATCGCGCGCGCGATCCGGCCGCGCGCTGCGGGGCTAGCCATCGAGGTGCAGCCCTTCGACGAGGCGGGCTATCGCGCACTCGCCGCGGCGGGGGTCGACGGCGTCACGCTCTACCAGGAGACCTACGATGAGGAGACCTACGCGCGCGTCCACCCCACCGGCCCCAAGCGCCGCTTCGGTTCGCGCCGGGAGGCGATCGACGCCGCGGGGCGGGCGGGGATGCGCTTTTTGGGGCTCGGCGCCCTACTGGGGCTCGCCGACTGGCGCGCCGAGACGCGCGCGCTGATCGTGCACGCGCGGGAGCTGATGCAGCGACATTGGCGCTCGGCGATCACGATCAGCGTCCCGCGCATCCGCGACAGCGCCGCCGGCTTCGCGATGCCGCACCCGGTCGCCGACCGCGACCTCGCGCAGATGATCTGCTGCCTGCGGCTCGCCCTCCCCGACGCGGGGATCGTTCTCTCGACGCGCGAGCCGGCGACACTCCGCGACCGGCTGCTCCCGCTGGGTGTGACGCAGATGAGCGCCGGCTCGGTGACGAGCCCCGGCGGACACACCGCGCTGCAGGGGGGCGGGGGCGAACAGTTTCACCTGGAGGATACGCGCACGCCCGATGCGATCGCGGCGATGCTCACGGAGGCCGGCTACGATCCGGTCTGGAAGGACTGGGATTCGCATCTCTGCTGAGGGGTGGAGAACGATACACGACACCGAAGGGGAGATCATGAGAACATCCTGGATCACGAAACGGACCGAAGACCAAACGCCGACGCAGCTCTGGTATGCGAAACAGGGAATCGTCACCGAGGAGATGCGCTTCGTCGCCGAACGGGAGCGGATGCAACCGGAGCTCCTGCGCCTGGACCTCGCCGCCGGGCGGCTCATCATCCCGGCGAACATCCATCACCCGAACCTCGTCCCGATCGGCATCGGGGAACCGCTGCGCTGCAAGATCAACGCGAACATCGGCAACTCCGCGCACGCCTCCGGCCTGGAGGGGGAGTTGGAGAAGCTGCGCATCGCGGTGGAGTACGGCGCCGACGCGGTGATGGACCTCTCGACCGGCCCGGAGATCGACCGCATCCGCCGCACGATCGTGCGGCACAGCACTGTGCCGGTCGGCACCGTCCCGCTCTACGAGGCGGCCGAGGAGGTCGACCGGATCGAGGAGCTCACCGTCGACGGGCTCTTCCGCGTCATCGAGCGGCACGCCGAACAGGGGGTCGACTTCATCACGGTGCACTGCGGGCTCTTGCGCGAACAGCTCCCCTTCGCCCGTCGACGCCTCACCGGCATCGTCAGCCGCGGGGGCGGGCTCATCGCCCGGTGGATGCAGACGCACGATCGGGAGAATCCGCTCTACACGGAATTCGATCGTCTGCTCGAGATCTGCCGCCGCGTCGACATGGCACTGAGCTTGGGCGACGGCCTGCGCCCCGGCTCGCTCGCCGACGCCTCCGACACGGCGCAGTTCGCCGAACTCACGGTCCTGGGCGAACTCGTGCGCCGCGCGCGCGCCGCCGACGTGCAGGTGATGGTCGAGGGCCCCGGCCACATCCCCTTCCACGAGATCGAGATGAACGTGCAGAAGCAGATCGAGCTCTGCGACCGCGCCCCCTTCTACGTCCTGGGCCCGCTGGTCACCGACATCGCCGCCGGCTACGACCACATCGCCTCCGCCATCGGCGGAACGATGGCCGCCACCGCGGGGGCGGCGATGCTCTGCTACGTCACCCCCAAGGAGCATCTGGGCCTGCCCGACGCCGAGGACGTGCGCACCGGCGTGGTCGCCCACCGGATCGCCGCGCACGCCGCCGACATCGCGCGCGGACGGCCCGGGGCGCGCGCGCACGACGACGCCCTCTCCCGCGCCCGCATGGCGCTGGACTGGGAGGCGCAGTTTCCGCTCCTCCTCGACCCGAAACGCGCCCGGGAGTACTGGCAGGAGGCCCGCCCCAACGCCGGCTGTGCGGACGAGGAGGGGGAGAGCGCCTGTACGATGTGCGGGCCGAAATTCTGCCCCATGCGGAACATGCGAAAGATATGACCATTTACAGGAAAAAAGTGACGATCCTTTATAAATATCAGTTATTTGAGAGGTGTTTCAAAAGGACATTCTTGTTTTCGAGGGGGGCTCCGACGCTTTTTGGTTGAACAAAAACGGCAACTTTCTAAGGTGCTCTTCCGATAATACCTCAAGGAACGGTTCTCTTTCTGGCAGCTAACACGTGGGGGCGCGTGTATGTCCAGCGAGCAACAGAACATATCGCGACGTGCGACCGAGGTCCTCTCGGGGATCCGGGCGGAGCGGGAGGAGACCCGCCGCCGGGCGACCCCGGGGCAGGAGGTCGTGCCCGCTCGTGCGCAGATGATCTGCATCGCGAGCGGCAAGGGGGGCACGGGCAAGACGATGGTCGCCTGCAACCTCGCCGTCCTGCTCGCCCGCCAGGGGCTGCGCGTCACCCTCCTCGATGCGGACCTGGGGCTCGCCAACGCGCACCTGCTGCTGGGCACCGAACCGCGCGCCGATCTCTCGCACCTCTTGCGCGGGGAGCGCACGCTCCAGCAGACGATCACGCCGGGGCCCGACGGCGTTCAGCTCATCGCCGGCGGCTCCGGACGTACCGACCTGGCGATGATGGGCGACGCCGACATCGGCGAGCTCGCCCTCCAGCTCGCCCCGCTCGACGCGCATGCCGACATCATCCTCGTCGACCTCGCGGCCGGCATCACCCCGCAGGTCGTGCGCTTTTTGAACGCGGCCCACGACATCATCCTCGTCTCGAACCACGAGGCGACCGCCCAGGCGGATGTGATGGCGACGCTGCGGATGCTCGCCGAGACGGTGGGCGCGGCGAGCGTCCACCTGGTGATCAACCGGGCGCGCAACCGCGACCACGCCGTCGTCGCCTTCCAGCAGCTCTGGCGCCGAGCGAACCAGGAGTGGCGCGGGCGGATCAAGCTCTTCTTCTCCGGCTGGGTTCCGCACAACTGGTACGTGCAGAGCTCGATCATCATGGGCAAGCCGGTGGTGAACAAGCATCCCCAGTCGCTCCCGACGCGCTGTCTCACGGCGATGAGCGCGCGCATCGCCAAACACCACGCCCTCTGGCGCAGCCGGCAGGTCGGCCGCTGGGGTGCCCCCTCGGCCTTCGCGCGCCTGGCCCGGATGACCGTCCAGCGCTGATCGCATCGCTCCCGCATTGACGTCCCAGGACATTTTTGTCACGATCCGGCCCCATGCGAAACGCCGGCTTCACAAAACAGGAGCGCTCCTTCATCGCGCTCATGCGGATCCTCGCGGTCCTCCTGTTGGGGACCGGACTCGTCTTCATCTTCCTCCCCGACGTCATCCTCACCTACTTCACGGAGGTGGGGGGCGGGCTCTTCGGCTGGCGTGCCACGCCGCTGGTCCTCGGCGGCGAGCGCTTCTGGCTGGTGCTGGCGATCGCTCACGTGTTGACGCTCGCCTATCTCTGTTTCCTCGTGCAGCAGAACTTCCTGCGCAACGCCGGCTATGCCCGGCCGGTGATCTTCTCCAAATTCATCTCCGGGGTCGGCTTCTTCCTCTGCCTCCTCCTGGATGCACCGCACTTCATCTATCTGGTCGGCGGTATCGTCGACGGCACCCTCTTCCTGCTGACCTGGCGAATGTATGCGAGCGCGATCAACAGCCGGACATAAACCCAGCACCGACGCGAAGCGCGCGCGCCGTCCACGGGCGACCCCGCGGGCGACGGTGAAGCGGCGTGTGCCGAAGCGCGTGAAGCGCACCGCCGATCAACGCGCGGCCACCCCCTCGCTCTGGGAGCTTGCGCGCGGTGCCGTCGGCGCGCTGGCTGCCGACCTCGCGGGGCAAGCCGTGAAATCGATCGATCCGGCGCTGCTCGCCCGCCTCTCCTCCTGCGGCCCGGTGCGGCTTGCGCTCGGCGCGCTTCAGGGGTGGTGGCAGCGGCCCGCACCGCGCGCCACCGACCTCGATCCCTTCGGCCTCGACCCGGCCTTCGTCGAATCGCTGCGCCCCCTCTTCCACTTCCTCTACGCGACCTACTTCCGCGTCACCGCCGAGGGGGTGGGCCACGTCCCTGTGCGCGGACCGGCGATCCTCGTCGCCAACCACGCGGGCGCACTCCCCTACGACGGGACGATGGTTCACCTCGCGGTCTCGAACGAACACCCGCGCCGTCCGCGCAACGTCCGTTTCCTCGTCGACGACTTCGTCTTCCGCGTCCCCCCGCTGGCGCGCTTCATCGAGCGCACCGGCGGCGTCCCCGCCACCTTCGACAACGCGATGCAGCTGCTGCGCATGGGCGAACTCGTCGTGATCTTTCCCGAGGGGGTTGAGGGCGTCGGGAAGGCCTTCGACGAGCGCTACCGGCTGCGTCCCTTCGTGCACGCCGGTTTCGTGCGGCTGGCGCTCAAGACCGGCGCACCGATCGTCCCGGTCTCGATCGTCGGCTCGGAGGAGATCCACCCGATCGTCTGGAAGTCGGAGGTGCTCGCGGAGCCGCTGGGCGTCCCCTTCGTCCCCTTTACGCCGACCTTCCCCTGGCTGGGGCCGCTGGGACTCGTCCCGCTGCCGAGCAAGTGGCGCATCCACTTCGGCCGCCCGGTGCGCCTGGGGCGCCATCCAGTCCAAGCACGCAACGAGGCGTTCGTCGCGACGGAGGCCGAACGCGTCCGCACCCGCATTCAACGCCGAATCGACGCGCTCCTCGCGGAACGCACATCGATCTGGCGATAGGAGCACGCGATGGAACACGATACGCTGCAGGAACGCCTCGATCGGATCGAGCAGGCGCTCACCGCCAAGGGACATCCCATGCAGGATTTCTCGACGATGAAGATGGCGATGCTCGACCTGATCGCGGTCGTTCGCGAACTGATCGCAGATGACAAAGGAGCCACACGATGATCGAACTGCACCTCGATAACCTCCTCGCCGACCGGGTCGGCGACAATGGCCTGACACAGGACGACCTGGAGCAACTCGCCTCCCGTGCGCCCGCGGCGCATGACACGCTTCAGCGATGGCGCGAGAGCAAGGACGCCTGCTTCTTCGACGTCATCGTCGACGACGGAATTCTCGCCGGCATCCCGGAGAAGGCGGCCCAGGTCGCCGAACGCTTCGATCACCTGGTGGTCCTGGGCATCGGCGGCTCCGCGCTGGGTCTGCGCGCCGCCGCCGCGGCACTCCTCCCCCCCCACTGGAACCTGCGCGATCGCGCGGGGCGCAACGGCCGGCCGCAGCTCTTCGTCTGCGACAACATCGACCCGGAGAGCTTCGCCGCCCTCCTCGATCAGCTCCCGCTCACAGAGACCTGCTTCACCGTCATCAGCAAGTCGGGGCGCACCGCGGAGACCGCCGCGCAGTTCTTCGTCGTCCGCGAGCGGCTGCAGAAGGCGCTGGGCGATGCATGGCGCGAGCATGTCGTCATCATCACCGACCCGGAGGGAGGCGAGCTGCGCCCGATGGTCACCACCGAAGGACTCGCGAGTTTTGCCATCCCGCAAAAGCTCGGCGGCCGCTTCTCCGTCCTCTCGCCGGTCGGCCTCTTCCCCGCCGCCTGCTGCGGCATCGACGTGGAGGGACTGGTCGCCGGGGCGCGTGCGATGCGATCGCGCTGCGAGACGGACGATTGGGCGACGAATCCCGCCTATCGCCTGGGGGGGATGCACTACTGGCTCAACGCGAAGAAGGGCGAGAACATCAACGTCCTCTTCACCTACGCCGACGCGCTGGCGACGACGGCGGAGTGGTACGCGCAGCTCTGGGCGGAGAGTTTGGGCAAGGAGGGGTGCGGCGCCACGCCGGTGCGCGCACTGGGCACGACCGACCAGCACTCCCAGGTGCAGCTCTACATGGAGGGGCCGGCCGACAAGGTCTTCACGGTGGTCGGCGTCGAGCGCTTCCGCGCCTCCGCGGAGGCCACGCGCGTGAACGACGTCCCGGAGGCCTTCGCCTATCTCGCCGGGCACGACCTGGGGGCGATCCTGCACGCCGAGCAGCGCGCGACGACCGCGGCGCTCACCAAGGCGCTGCGTCCGAACCTCTCGATCACCTTTCCGGAGATCACGGCGAAACACCTGGGGGAGTTCTTCTTCCTCTACGAGACCGCCACCGCCTTCGCCGGCGCGCTCTACGGCTTCGATCCCTTCGACCAGCCGGGGGTGGAGCTGGGAAAGAAGCTGACGAAGGAGTACCTCAATAAGAAGTGAGGGGACGGGGATCAGGGGATACGGTTCTGATCCCTGTTCTCTATTGCCAGTGCGCTGATCCCTGTTCCCGAAATTCGTGTACAGCGGTGTGACGGTGGCTTTCGGGCCTGTCCCGCTCGGATCGGCGGCTCGGCTCAGCGCCGCCTCCGCCGCCTGACACTCTTCGCACCGGGCATCTTTCGGCTTGGATCCGGCGCTCATCGAGTCTCCTCGCGGAACAGCCCCTGCGCCCCCTCTGTCATACCGCTTCATGTCTCTCTGCGTTCGCAACGAGCGATGGGGGTCGCCCCGGAGGATACTCAAGGCGCTCCCGACCTTCCCCGTTCTGTGGGGATGGCTGAGCGAGACCGAGCGTATGACGATCGAATGCTTCCCTTGGCGTCGAGACGTGGGGGCTGACAGCGGGAAGCCACCACGTCTCTGAGGCCAACGAAGCATTCGTGAGGAATAGCGTGGCGAGCGCGCCCAGCGACGAAGGGGCGACCCCCAGCGCCCATCGCGAATGCAGAGAAGATCGGGGACAGGATGTCCCCTCTGAACGATCAGAGGGCGAGTTCGCCCTCCATGTAGGCAATCACCTGTGCGCCCGAGAGGAACTGATCGAAGAGCTCGTTCCCCGATGGATTGTTCGGGATCGTCGTCTCCATGTGGAGCGTGATCTCGCCGTCGGTCAGCGGGCTCGTCGTCGTGATCGTGAGATCGGTCAGGTCGAAGTCGACCAGCGCCGACATCCCCTGCTGGACCTGCTCCGTGGAGAGATCGCCCAGCGCCACGCGCACCCGGAAGGCGACCCCCTCGAACGTCAGGCGCGCGCCGTCGAAGGTGCCGGTCGCCTCCACGCCGGGGACGCCGGAGAGGACGAGCGTCGCGCTCACGCCGGAGGGGAGCTGCGGAATCTCCTCGCTGCGGAGGTGGAAGATGACGTACGGGAAATCGTCCATGACCATCGTCGCCGCGCCGCCGCTGATGCCCATGCGGACCGGGCCGGTGATCTCGAGCGGCTTCGGGCCGCCCGGGGCGAGCTGCGGGATGTCGATCGCAAAGCCGCCGGTGTAGCAGGCGACGCCGCCGCCCGGCGTACAGGTCGCGGAGCCCGCGCCGGTCTCCTCCTCGCCGTTGGGACCGGACACCGCCTCGCCGACGAGCTGCACGTAGAAGATCCCCTCCTTCGGATGATCGTAGACGCCGAG
>CAYPII010000082.1:0-3217 GCA_964410765.1 uncultured Myxococcales bacterium
CCTGTATCATTGTGCTCTCCTCCTCGTGTTGTGCAGAGCGCATTCTATCAAATGTCATGCAATTGTAAATTCACGACGAGGTTTTTAGAGGTGCCCGGATGTCAAAAACGCGGTGCCGACATCGATAAGATGATGAAAGCGGCCTACGAAAACGACCTCCAGGTCACGGGGGGTGAATGCCACGCGGCCGTCAATGCCTGCGGCGTCCCGCAAGCATTCGAGGATTGCGAGAGCATCTTCGTGCAGGAGAACAGTTGGTATGGGGCTTATCTCAGAGTCGACATGCGTTTCTTCACCGAGGACTTTCGCATCGATGCCTTCAAACGCTTCGCTGACGCAAACCCCGCTCGGATGACGCCGGAGGCGTTCCTCGAAAAGGTCGCATCGCTCAACGATACTGGCAAGAAGATCGCGCTCTTGCAGAGCACCTATGGAAAGTCGATCGATCCGGAAAAGCGTTCCGATTTTCTCGCAGCGAAGATAGCGAAGAGCCAATATCCTGGCAGCTTTTATCCCAGAGCCATCGCCGACGGACGAATCACACACCTTGCGCCGACACCGATGCTGATCGCCGTTCTTTGGGGCACGATTGATACCCACAAGGACTCTTGCCTCGGGGCCCTGAAAGGGATCATGCCGCGGAAGCAGTTCGTCGCCGAACTGGTGCAGAAGCTGAAGCACGGCTCCAACCGCAAGCAGGAGTGGGCGGCATTCGGCCTGGGCGACGCGGGGGCGGTGGAACATGTCGACCTCCTGCACATCGCAGCACACGACCCCAGCGCAAACGTCGCGTTGGAATCAATCAAGGCGTTGATCAAGCTCGAGGCCTTCTCCCCGAAGGTCGCGACATCGGTCGTGAAGCACCTCGATTACCGCTACAACGCCAACGTCGACCTGCGCAACATCGCCATCGACTACGTCGTCGCGCGTGGGACGGCATCGAAGGGTGTCCTCGAACAGCTGCGCTTCATCACCATCAAGGACGAGGCCGCCTGGATGCGGCGCAAGGCCCAGCAGGCGCTCATCAAGCTCGAGCAGGATGCGGATGACAAGCCGACGCCCACCTGCGGCGAAAAGCGCTGTCAATAAACACGAAGGAGACCCTCCTCCCTCTTGAACGGAAAGGAACGGAATATGAGCACTATCACCGCCCTCACTTCGCTGGTACAGACCATCGTGACCAATTCAAGCTCGGAGGAGCGGCACGCGCCGGCGACGACCGATGCCGACTACACCATTCAGGAGGTCCGGAATCACGATGGGATCCCCGAGCAGAAAGACTATAAAATCCGAGCGGGGGCAGGGGCCTACGCGAACGATAAAGGGGGGATCGGCGCCACCGCGGAGTTTGAGGCGAGTAAGAATTTTGTCTGATGGATTACGGCCACCCCTGCCTTTTCATGATGAAGCCGGAGGTCAAGGCCAAGGGCACCATGGACATCAAGAACATGCGCGCGGACCGCATCGCGGCACAAACCTCCCCCCTGACTATCGTCGAGCTCAACGAGAGCGGGAGAGGAACGGGCAACGTCAACTTCGAAGTGGGCACGCTGGGGATGCGCTACGAAACGGACGCGCTGCTCGATGTCGAACGCCTCAGCGGTCACTTCCGCCCCGCGCACTTCGACATCCACCACTTCTCGCTCGCCGACGAGATCGCCTTCGAGCTCCTCTTCGAAGTCGAAGCGTTCGACCTGATGATCGGGCAGAACCGGATGGGCGGCGACGACCAGATCTTCGCCGTCACGTGGGTCAGCGGCGCCTTCGGCGTCGGCGTCGGTCTCGACAAGGAGACCTTCCTGCGCAACGTCGTGCACATGGAATACAACGGCAATCTCGACAAGCTCAACGGCGAGATGCGCCTCAGCGACCGGCTGAGCGTCGCGAACATCGCCGACAGCGGCGTCTTTCTCTTCGCCGAGGGGAGCTACAACACGCTTCTCGAGGAAAAGAGCTACCTCTCGCTGGCCGGCGGCCTGGGATACGCCTACTGAATGATCGAAACGAAAAACAAAAAGCCCCGGGATCGACCCGGGGCTTTTTTTCCACTCTATCCGATCAGAGCTCCGGGCAGTCGGAGGCGTCACCCGCGACGACGTCAGTGCTGAAGCGCATGGAATCCACCTCCGTGACATAGGTCACATCCGGCGCGGCCTCGTCGCCGACCATGACGAAGATCGAACCGATGAGTGCGGGCAAATCCGCCGTCGAAACCGCGTAGTCACCGCAGTCGCCCGTCAGACAGGTAAGGATGTCGCTGTCCAACGCAAGCCAGTCGGAATCGATGAATCGAACGAATGCCCGCGCGACGTCCGCCTGCTGAACGATGCAGAAATCGGTGGGCAGCGCCGGATAACTCCGCTCGATCGCAGCGATGGGGGTACCGAACCATCCCACTCCTCCCTCCCCCCCCTGCAACCACCAATTCCGGACCGTGCTCAGGCTCTGCCCCTCTCCGATGATCTGCCCGTCTCCGCTCCCTTCTATATCCCCGTCCCAGAAATAAAGGGAGAGAGACTCAAATTGAGCTTCTCCCGGATAATCATTTGCGGCGATACTCAACGACATCGCCACATCCTCGGACTCCGTGAACGTCTTGCTCCGCCATCGTGCCGCAAACCGTGCATCCGCCGACGCAATCGTCGTCACGAGGAGCCCCTCCTCTTCGTCGATGACCTGCGAGATATCGGGCGAAGCCCCCTCCGGGCTGATATAATTTGCCACGCCCCAGCAGAACTCGAGCGTCGCGGAATCGTCGAACTCGTCGTCCGCCGTACTGAAGCGATAGCTCTCCGACACAACGCCGTCGATCGTCAATGTCGCATCATAGGTATCCACAGTCGTGCAGCCGCTCAGCCCCGTGAACGTACAGGTGTAGAGCGTTCCTGCATCCGAACGCACGCACTCCACCTCCTGTTCGCCGCTGCCGTCGGGGCGCACGATGCTCATCGCCACGACCGCATCGGCCGACGGCGCGCGCGCGACGCTCGCCGCCGTGGCATCGAAGGTGAGGAGAAAGGAGAGTTCGCCGGCGCCGTCCTCCGCCGTCGCGACCGATGTCTTCGCGACCGCGCTCGGCGCCGAGACCGTCGTGAACTGCTGCTCGCTCCCGCTGATGAGCAATTCCGCGGCATCGAAGACGCCGTAGACCGAGGCCTCGTAGGTCGTGCCGTTCTCGAGCGCCGCATGCTGGCAGGTCGCGGTCAGCGTCGACGCA
>CAYPII010000082.1:3227-9882 GCA_964410765.1 uncultured Myxococcales bacterium
GGTGCACTGCGAGAGGCCGGTCGCGGCTCTCCCCTCGACCGCGCGGAGCGCAAAGCTCGCAAGCCACCCCGAGGCGCTGGCGGGTTCGGTGATCGCCCCACTGAAGGTCGCGGTCACCGCGACGTCGGCCGCCGCATTCGTCGAGGTCGGCACGATGCTCACCGTCACCGACGAGGTCCCCCCGCCCCCCGGGTCGACCTCGATCCCCGCCGAACATCCCGCGAGGAGGAGCGCCGCTCCAGACACCACCAGGGCATACAGGAATGCCTTCATGATCGCCCCCTTGGACTCTTTTTTTGTGCAAGGAATGGACCATCGTGGCAGGGCCCCGGAAAACGAGTTATCCTCATGAAAAATAACGTTTTCATTTGAACTCAACGAAGGGATACGAGGGGGAAATACGTCAATATCACGACAGAGCGGCAATATTCTGACGCCTCAGCGCAGCAGGGCGCGGACCCGTTCGCAGATGTGTTCGACGGCGAAGCCGAACTCCGCGAGGACCGTCTCGCCGGGCGCCGAGGCACCGAAGCGATCGATGCCGATGGTCACCCCCCGGTCGCCGACCCAGCGCTCCCAGCCAAAGGTCGTCCCCGCCTCGACGGCGAGCCGCGCCGTGCACGACGGTGGCAGGACCGCATCGCGGTATTCCGGCGACTGCTCGGCGAAGAGCTCCCAGCTGGGCATCGAGACGACGCGCGCGGCGATCCCCTCGCCCGCGAGGCGCTCCTGCGCCATGAGCAACAGGTGCACCTCGGAACCAGTCCCGATGAGGAGCAGTTCGGGAGCGCCCTCGCAGTCGGAGAGGACATACGCCCCGCGGCGAACGCCGTCGAAGAGTGGGAAACGCTCCGGATCGAGGACCGGCACCCCCTGGCGGGTGAGCGCAAGGGCCGTCGGCCCCTCGCGCTCCAGCGCCACATGCCACGCCGCGGCGGTCTCGTTCGCGTCCGCGGGGCGGAGTACCGTGAGGTTCGGCATCGCACGCAAACTCGCCAGCTGTTCGATCGGCTGGTGCGTCGGACCATCCTCGCCGAGCCCCACCGAGTCGTGCGTGAAGATGAAGACCGAACGTGCGCGCATCAGTGCCGCGATACGAATCGCCGGGCGCATATAGTCGGAGAAGATGAGGAAGGTCGCCCCATAGGGGAGCATCCCGCCGTGGCGCGCCATCCCGTTGACGATGCCCCCCATCGCATGCTCGCGCACGCCGAAGCGGATGTTGCGCCCCGCGGGCGTCGCCGCCTCGAAATCGGCGCTTTCGCGGATGAGTGTGTTGTTCGAGGGCGCGAGATCCGCCGAGCCCCCCATGAAGTTTGGCAGGACCGGTGCGATCGCGTTGATCACCGTGCCCGAGGCCTTGCGCGTGGCCATCGCCTCGCCCGGCGAAAAAATCGGGATCGCCTCCTCCCAGTCGTCGGGGTGGCGCCCTTCGATCTCCAGTTCGTAGGCCTCAGCGCGGTCTGGCTGCGAGAGCTTGAACTCCTCGAAGAGGGCCAGCCACCCCTCCTCCGCCTCCTGCCAGCGCTCCTGCATCGCCGCGAAGTGCGCGCGCACCTCGTCGGGGACATGAAAGCGCGGCTCCTGCGGCCAGCCGTAAAACTCCTTCGTGGCCTTCAGCGCCTCGGCCCCGAGCGGGGCGCCGTGCACGCCCGCGTCGTCCTGCTTGGGGCTGCCGAAGCCGATGTGCGTGCGCACGGCGATGAGTGAGGGACGCCCGCTCTCCTCGCGTGCCTCGCGGATCGCCGCCTCGATCGCGGCGAGGTCGTTGCCGTCTTCGACGCGCAGCACCTGCCAGCCGTAGGACTCAAAGCGCCGACCGACCTCCTCGGTGAAGGCGAGCTCCGTGCTCCCGTCGATCGAGATGTGGTTGTCGTCGTAGAGATACACGAGTTTGCCGAGCTTGAGGTGCCCCGCGAGTGACGCCGCCTCCGAGGCGACCCCCTCCATCAGATCGCCGTCGGAACAGATCGCATACGTATAATGATCGACGAGCCCCGGCGCGTGCTCCGCATAGCGCGTGGCGAGATGGCGCTCGGCGATCGCCATCCCCACCCCCATCGCAAACCCCTGGCCGAGCGGTCCGGTGGTGACCTCCACGCCGGGGGCGCAGTCGGCCTCCGGATGCCCCGGCGTCATGCTCTCCCACTGCCGGAAGTGCTTGAGCTCCTCCAGCGGCAGCTCGTAGCCGGCCAGGTGCAGCATCGCGTAGAGGAGCGCGGAACCATGCCCCGCCGAGAGCAGAAAGCGGTCGCGGTTCGGCCACGCCGGATCGGCCGGGTTGTGCTTGAGAAAGCGCGTCCAGAGGACGTAGGCCATCGGCGCCGCGCCCAGCGGCAGGCCGGGGTGCCCGGAGTTCGCCTGCTCCACCATGTCGGCGGCAAGCATGCGGATGGTGGTGATGCACTGCCCATCGATCGACGTGAACGGATCAGGCATGATCGTGCCCTCCTCTATGCATATGCCCCCTGCGCCCCATCACGATCGCGACGAGGATTAGCGCCGCCAACACGATCGCGGAGCTCACCATCACCCCATGCGGCAACATCTCCATCGGCGTGAGCGCCTCCGGGACGAGGCCACTGATCTGCGCCCACAGGACGTTGAGCAGCATCCCCATGAGGACGCTCATCACAGCGATCGATCCGACGTAGAGGATCGTCGCACGGCGACCCAGCTCACGTCCGACGACCGTGATCGTCACCGCGTTCGTCGCCGGGCCGGCAAGCAGAAAGACGAGCGCCGCGCCGGGGCTGAGTCCCTTGAACATGAGTGCCGCGGCGATCGGGATCGACCCGGTGGAACAGACGTACATCGGAATGCCGATGACGAGCATCAAGAGCATCGCGAGCCAGCCGACGCCCAGGTACTGCTCGATAAAGGCCTCGGGAATCAGGTGCGCGATCGCCCCGCCGATGAGGACGCCGACGAGCAGCCACTTCCAGATGTCGCCCAGCAGCTCGACAAAGGCGTAGTGAAAGAGCTCCCAGAGCTTTCCGCGCAGCGGCTTACCTTCGGCCGTCCGCGGCATCGGCGGATGGCAGTGATGGCAGACCTCCTCGGGGATCGGTTCCCCCGCCTCGTCGAGGTGTTCGTGTTTGACGAAGGCGTTCGCGAACAGACCGGCGACGATCGCGGTGAGCGATGAGGCGATAACGCGAAAGACCGTGAAGAGGAGCCCCAGCAGCGAGTAGGTGGCGAGGATCGAGTCGACGCCGGTGATCGGCGTGGCGATGAGGAAGCTGATCGTCGCCCCGCGGCTCGCCCCCTTCTTGCGCAGGGCGATCGCGGCGGGGATGACGCCGCAGGAACAGAGCGGGAGCGGAATGCCCAGCAGCACCGCCTTGAGAACCGAGCCGATGCTGGAGCGCCCCAGGTGGCGCGCAATCCAGTCGAGCGAGATGAAGGCGTGCAGTAGCCCCGCAAAGAAAAAGCCGAAGAGGAGATAGGGGCTCATGCGCACGAAGAGATCGAGCGATTCAACGGTGATGCCACGGATGATGTCGATCATGGTTCCCCCTTGCCGTATTCCCCTTTATCGCAGAGTTCCGTGAAAGTGCAACCGCCGGCTCCGTGACCCCCTTGACGGGCAAAGCCCTGTGGAATAAGGTCTTCCGCGGGGGCTCGGAGGAGCCGATGGCCGATCCCATCAAGAGCAGCAACCCCAATCCCTTCACCTGTGCCGCCACGAGCGAATACACCTTCTGCGTCCCGAAGCAGGCCGGGGGGGCGTTTCTCCTCGGCGTGCACGCCGACCCGCCGCTCGCGACGGCGCACGACACGGCGCGCATCCGCCGCTGGCTGATGCATCCCTCGGCGCAGCTCAGCCGCCTCGCCGCGTCGACCCCCGGCCTACCGCCGGTGCCGAACGCGCGATGGTATGATGTCAGCGCCGCCTTTCCACCGAATATCGTGCAGCGCAACGGGACGCGCGACGGACTCGGCCCCAACTGCTACGCGACCGCTCTGGAGAGCGCCGGCTACGCGCATCTGGGACATCGGCATGTCGCCCCCGATGAGTTCCGCTACTATCTCAAACGCGACTACGAGCCGATGCCGGCCTGCGGCGAGGCACCGCCGCCGGGAACGGTCGTCGTCTACGAGCGCCATCCCTCCACCTACAGCGCAGGGGCGCACGCGGCGATCGCCCTGCTCGGCGGACTCGTCTTTCACCGCGGCGGCTGGTCGCACGACTATCCCTACGAGGCCGTGCCGTTGCGCGGCGCGATGTTGGCGATCGACCGCCACTACGTCCCGCGTGGCGACGATCGCTTCCGCGGCGGTCCGCCGGGGGGCGCGAGCACCGGTTACAAACACCGCTGCTATCGCCGCCGCGCCACACCGCTCGCGCGGCGAACGAGCGCCACACAGCAGGACCGCCAGTGGTTCCTCCCCCTCTTCCGCTACTACATTCACCGGCTGCGCGTCGCGAATGCCGTTCGCTGGAGCGATTTTCGGAAAGAGCGCCCCGATCTGCTGACGATCGAGAACATGTGGCACATCAAGCGCGCCTTTTCGGAACGCCTGGGGAACATGAACCGCACCGACGTCCTCCTCGCCCTCGACGATGACGTCGCACAGGCCTATCTCGAATTGGAGAGTCTCTCCTGGCAATTTCATGCCCTCTCTGAGCGCGCCGCACCGCGCTCGCCGGGCAGAACCGACGGATACCTGCAGGAGCTCTATCGGGAGCACTACGTCACCTTCGATTTTCCGTTTTACGAGGAGCTGGGGGTCCACCTCAATCTGCGCGGCGTCCCGCGGGAGAAGCACCGTCAAGCGGTGCAGGTGATTGAGCGGCGGATCAAGCAGTACGATCCGATGCAGTATGTCGGCTCCAACGGCGGCCGCGGCATCCCCTACCTGCAGATCGTCGACGAGGTCGCGAAGCGCTTCACACCGCGACGCTGAACGCATCGGGGGACATGATACGCCGTCCGGAGGATGGCGTATCGTCTCCCCGGTTGAAGCCCCACGCTTCATCACATTCCCAACGCAAACCTCCGAAGGACGCAGCTTCTTCCGGAGGCGGTCGAGGTCGAGGAGGCACCACTGCACCAGCTCCTGGTCGCAGCAGGCCTTTCCGGGGCACGCTACGATGGCAGTTGAAGTTTCTCCATCAGGTCGACTCGTTCGTATGCAGAAAAGGTCTCGACGATATCCTGCCGCTCCTTCTTGGTAAAGGATGCCCAGATCCGTTCGGCATCCCCCCCTCCCCGCTACGCAGCGCCAGCTCGAGGATGCGAAACGCCTGCGCGCGATCCCTTGCGGCCTTCCCCTTGTCCTTCCGCCGTTTTGAGACGAAGAGCTTATGCAGGGCGAAGGCGACGGGATGCGGAACCTTCACGGCGAAACCATCGTGCTCAATTGTAACCACATGTTTGGTCAAGGCGTCCGTGTGGCGCAGGGGCATGGCCACGATCTTGAGCGCCGCGACTTTGACCGGCTCATCCGCCGTCGGCCCCTTGCGCGGCACCAAGAATTCAACGCGGAGGTCGGGATGAACGAAGCGGAGCCATCCCGACGCCGTAAATGCGGGCTCAAAATCCAAAGGCCTGAGGAGTTCCTCCACGTCCTGTTTTGGCTTTGAAACGCTCCTCGGATTCGGGATCAGAAAATCCATGTCGAGCGTTTTGATCGCCAAGATGTGTTTGCGACGCCCGAAATAGGCGGCATAGAAATGGACGCACCAGCTCCCCACGAGGATCAGCCGTTCGAGAATCCCCTCTCTTTGCAGGGCTTCAAGAACCTCTCTTGCCTTTCGCGTCAGCATGCCGGAGTGCTTTCTTCAGAAAATTCACATTCTCCTTCGCCGATTTGAGCAACGCCTTCACTTTTGCCACCCGCTCCATCTGAGCCCGATACTTCTTGATCTGTGCCTCGCTCAGCTTCCCGAGATATTCCTGTTGAACCTTGCCGTCGACGCTCCGGGTCATATATCCGTACTGCCCGTTCCCGAGAGTCCGCACAAAAAACGACCCCTTGGGCAGACGATCGAGCTCGCACTCATACCGGGCCACGAGCTTTTCCGCCTCCCGCCTCTCCTCTTCCAACGCTGAGATGATCGCTTCCATGTTTACACCAATTATCCAAGATATCTTATTATGAGTGTAATTTCGATGAGCCGCAAAGGCAAGATTTTACACTAAAAAATCATATATCTGGATATAAAGTGTAAGCCGGAAACATCACAATTATTTGTTTTTAAATGACTTTACAGATCATCGCGTTTTTTGCGGAGGCGGTCGAGGTCGAGGAGGCACCACTGCACCAGCTCCGGGTCGCAGCAGGCCTCGTCGAGGATCTCCTGGTAAAGCTCCCGGGCGCGCGCGCGATTGTTGCGCCCCTCGCTCGCCTCAATGTCGGCGATGTGCTTCTTCGCCCAGAGCTGCTCGGTCCGGGTGCCGGCCTTCGCCATGATCGCCTCCACTGGTCTCAGCGCCGCTGCTTCCATATCCCTAGCTCCTTTCCTGCTGCTTTTCCAGTGGTCCTGTTTTGATGGGGAACCCTATAGGGCCTCGATGTTGCGGTCCCACATCCAGGCGAACTCCTGAAGGTCGCGGATCAGCGCGGGATTTACGAGTAGCAATTCAACAGTTCGGATCAGTAGTGTCCGGTTAACTTTTAAATGAGTTCAGAATTCCTTTTTATGTAC
>CAYPII010000083.1:0-9726 GCA_964410765.1 uncultured Myxococcales bacterium
CGAGGCCGTCGACGACGTGCCGGCCGGTCGACATCAGGCCGGAGGCGTTGAGCTCGACCGGGCTCGCCCGCAGATCGCCGTTGAGCGCGATGCCGACCGAGGAGGCCGCCACGTAGGTGCTCCCGGCGTCGGTATCGACCGCGACCGGCGGGTAGTTCGAGGTCTCGAATCCTTCGACGCGGATGCGGGCGATGACGTTGTCGCCGTTCTTGAACTCGATGACGTGGTGGTAGAGCGGCTGGTCGGGATCACCGTCGACGGTGAGGCCGGAGGGGACCGACTTGACGTCGACGCCGGTGATCTGCACCTGGACGTAACCCGCCAGATCCGCGGGGACCTTCTGCCGGATGCCGCCGCCGGTCTCCCACTCGTCGTAGATGCGCGCCTTGTCCTGCCCGTTGTCGAAATCGGTCGCCCAGCCGAGGCCGTTCTGGCGCGTCTCATCGCGCTCGACCCAGATATACTCGGGGATGCCGATGTCGATCGGGCAGTTGAAGTTGCTCTCGCCCACGTTCGACAGGGCCGCCTCCGTCAGCTGCAGGTACATGTCGTAGACGTTCCCCTCGGAATCGTCCATCGCCTGGCTCGCGTCGATCTTCCGGAGGTTGTCGTTGCTCGTCAGCTCCGCGCTGTAGTCCGGATCCATGATCGGGCAGGGGACGGCGCGCCGCGTGACCGGGTCGAGGTAGGTGATCGTCCCGTCGTCGTTGTACTGGCAGTAGAAGGAATCCTCGAAGAAGGGGCGTCCGATCCAGCCGTCGTTGTTGAGGTCCTTCATCTGGCGCTTCTCGGAGACGTAGATCTCCGCCTGCTGGCTCATCTTCCCGTCGATCTTGGCCAGCTCCTCGTCGCAGCGGCCGATCGCGCGCGTCGCGAGCTCGATGCGCTGGATGAGGAGCTCCTTCTGGGAGTCCGTTGCGGTCGGGATCGCCGCCTCGTAGCTGGCGATGAGTTCGTGCAGATCGCTCTTGGCCTGCTCGTAGCGCGCGGCGACGAGGTCGAGGTACTGCATCGCCGTCTCGTTGCCCGCCACGACCTGCTCGAGCGAGGGCGGAAAGTCGTGCATCCAGCTGCTGCCGCTCGCATAGGGGTCGTCGGTGACCGCGCCGCCGGCGACATCGCCCGTCGTGTAGCTGTCGAGCGGGTCGGCGGAGGCCGCCTGGCTGCCGCTGGCGCTGCTCCCGCCGGCCGGGTTGCTGAAGGCGTCCTCGAAGTAGTCGTCGATCTGCTGGTTCTGGTTTTGCTGCTGCTCGTCGACGACGTCGGAGGACTGACCCTTGCCGACCGTGCTCACTTTGAAGTTGATACCCGAGATGCTCATAAGTCTCCTCAGGGGGCTCCCCCCGCCGCATGATTATGCAAGATCATTGCCAATCATCGGCTTGGAGAAAAAAGCTTTAGTCTATTGAAATAAAAGAGATATTTCAGGGTCGTGCCGCTGCATTCAAGCGTCCTGCATCGCGATTCTGTGGGGGGAGGACCCTTTTTGGGGGGTTGAGTCACCACGCCGTATTCGGCGGTCAGGACCCTTCAGCGTCGAGCTCTTCCTGGAGGGCCAGCTCCTGCTCCGCCCACCCGTCGAAGATGCGGGCGATGCGCAGCTGTTCGCGGCATTCCCAGAGCTGGGAGGCGAGCTGGCGCTTGTATTCGCGCAGCGTCGCGATCTCCTGGGTGGTCAATCGCGCCATCATATGCGGTTTGAGCTTCTGCTCAGTCTGCTCCATCAGCGTCAGGATGACCTTCTCCAGGCCGACATAGTTGTCGATGACCGGCTGCATGTGAAACTTCTGATCCGGGATGTCCTTGAGGATCTCGCGCTGGCAGTCCGGGACGGTCGGCAGTTCGTGCCCCAGCAGCGTCGGATCGATCTCGTGCGTCGGCCCCCCCACCATCAGATTCCCCAAGAGTGACTGGATCGGGTCCGCAGGGCGTCCGGTGGGAGTGGCGACGGCGTCGGTGAGGGCGCCGAAGGCGGTCTGCGCCTTCCCCTCGAGCAGGCCGTGGTAGGCGCTCGAGGAGGCCTCCTCGTAGTCGTCGAGGATCCCCGGGTCGACGCGGGAGGCCTTTGTCTTTACGGGCTCCGGCGCGCGCTCTTCCGGGCGGATCGTGGTGACCTTCGAGCTGAATTCCGTCTTTGCCATAGATTCCCGTCGCTTATGCGTTGATGATCGCGTCGAGCTCCGCGAGCGCGACATTGATCTTCTGCGAAATATCCCCCACATCGGTGTAGCCGTTCAGCAGCCGAACCAGCTCGCGCTTGCGCTCGAGCGAGGTCTTGAGCTCCTGCGCCTGCGCGACCTCCGTCGATTCCGCCGAGACCTTGGGCTGTTCCGGGAGCGGGGCGGCGTTTCCGCGCTCCAGCTCCTGGATGACCTGCAGGATCGAGATCTCGCTCGCGGCGTTTGTCTTTTCCGTCGACATCGCATGCCTCCTCGTTCGGCTCCCCACGATGGGGAGGGATCCGGGCATACGGTATGCAAAAGGTTTGCCAGCATCTCCCGGCGAGGGGGCGCATGGGAAAGGGGACAGGAATTTCGGTGGGTTTGCGCGTTGAGGCCTTTTCGTCGGGAGCGCGGAAGTATTGCAAAAATGCGGTCTCGTGGCGCCGCGTCGGGAACTCGACGCCCCAGCTATTGCTCGCCGGTGAGCTTCTCGGCCATGTTGCGCAGGCGGCGGATCTGGTTGAGCAGCCGCTCGAGCTGCGCGGAGTCACCCGCCTGGCCGCGCTTGTTTCGACGGCGCGGATGGGCGATCGCAAGCGCCTGCTGTGTGAGGCGGTCCATCTCGTGCATGATCTCGGCCGGGGTGGGAGGGGCCTCCTTCCCCTTGGACTGCGGCCGCTTGCGGCTGCTGCTGCTGCTGTGCTTCTTCGCACTGAGGTGCTTCTCGATCGTCAGCGGCAGGTGCTCGAGCGTCTCGCGGGATTTGACGAGGTATTCGGCGGCGCCTGCCCGGATGAGCTCCGCGGCCAGCCGCTCATCTCCATGACCGCTGATGACGACGATCGGCGCGGTGCCGGCGTGTTCGATGAGCGTGGGGAGGTCGTCGGTCACCGGTGCATCGCCCACGATGGCGTCGGTGAGGATCAGGTCGTAGCTCCCCTTGCGGGCGAACTCGACCCCATCGGCGATCGTATCGACGGTGTGAATGATGACCGGAGCGAAGTGGCGGTCGAGCAGCTCGGTGAGGAGCTCCGCATGATGGACGTTGTCCTCGACGAGCAGGATGTAGCGCGGCCGCTTGCGGTGCTTTCGCATTGCCACGGGTGCCCTTTCCCTCAGAGGCCCAGCACGCGACGGAGATCCTGGGCCTTGTCGGTCCGCTCCCACGTGAACTCGGGGAGGGTGCGGCCGAAGTGGCCGCCGGAAGCCGTCTTGGCAAAGATCGGCCGCTTGAGGTCGAGGTGCTTGATGATCTGCGCCGGGCGGAGCGGGAAGATCTCCCGAACCGCGGCCTCGAGCTTGTCGTGCTCGACCTTGCCGGTGCCGAAGCCGTTGACCATGATCGAGACCGGCTCCGGATAGCCGATGGCGTAGGCGATCTGAACCTCGCAGCGGTCGGCGATGCCGGCCGCGACGACGTTCTTCGCGATGTAGCGCGCCATGTAGGAGGCGCTCCGGTCGACCTTCGAGGGGTCCTTGCCCGAGAAGGCGCCGCCGCCGTGGCTCCCCACGCCGCCGTAGGTGTCGACGATGATCTTGCGGCCGGTCAGTCCACAGTCGGCGTGCGGGCCGCCCAGGACGAAGCGACCGGTCGGGTTGATGAGCAGGCGCGTCTGGTCGTCCATGAGGTGGCCCGGGACGACCGGCTTCACGACCTTCTCGATCACCTGCCGCTGCAGCTCCTCGTGGGAGACCTCGGGGCTGTGCTGCGTGGAGACCACGACCGTGTCGACGTGGACCGGCTTCCGGTTTTCGTAACGGATCGTAACCTGCGACTTGCCGTCGGGGCGCAGGAAGTCGAGCTCGCCCGCGTCGCGTGCCTCGGTCAGGCGGTCGGTCAGGCGGTGCGCCAGGACGATCGGCATCGGCATCAATTCCTCGGTGTCGGTGCAGGCGAAGCCGAACATCAGCCCCTGATCGCCCGCGCCCTGTTCATCGTAGAGGCCTTTGCCCTCGGTGACGCCCTGCGAGATGTCGGGCGACTGCTTGTCGAGCGAAATGACCACGCCGCAGGTCTCCCAGTCGAAGCCCATCGAGTGGTGGTTGTAGCCGATCTCCTTGATCGTGTTGCGCACGACATCCGGGTAGGCGACGTTCGCCGTCGTCGTGATCTCGCCGGCGACGAAGGCCATGCCGGTGGTCACCAGCGTTTCGCAGGCGACGCGGGCATTCGGATCCTGCGTGAGGATGGCGTCGAGGATCGAATCGGAGACCTGGTCGGCGACCTTGTCGGGGTGGCCGGCGGTGACGGACTCGGAGGTGAAGAGATAGGATGTCGGACGCATGTGCTTTCCTTTCGTGTACGGGACTGCCGTTTTGGGAATTGAGCGCGAGACTGTACTGGCGCGAGGGGAGTCTGTCAAGTACTGAAAAACGTTAGCGTTTCGTCCTTTCGGAACTTTTTGAACGCTTGGCCGGGGGGCTCTCGTCGGCCAGCGCGCCGAGCTTTCGGACCTCGCCCGGCAGGAGGTGGGAGGCACTCCGCTTCAGTTGCGCTTCGACCTCCTCCGCCGTCGCGAGCGCGAGGATTTTGCCCAGCAGCTCGCCCGCCTGATCGCGGGTGAGCGACCGGAGTATCTTCTTCACGCGCGGGATGGAGATGGCGTTCATGGAGAGGGCGTCGAGCTCCATCGCCACGAGCAGGGCGATGGCCAGCGGGTCGCCCGCCATCTCGCCGCAGAGCGAGACGCCGATCCCGGCCCGCTTGGCCGCTTCGACCGTGTGGCGGATCATGCGCAGGACGGCGGGGTGGTAGGGGGTGTAGAGGTGCGAGACGTGTTCGTTGACGCGGTCGATCGCCAGTCCGTACTGAATGAGGTCGTTCGTACCGATCGAGAAGAAGTCGACCTCTGCGGCGAGCTCGTCGGCGATGAAGACCGCCGAGGGGACCTCGATCATGATGCCCAGCGGGATGTCGTCGCGGAAGGGCTGCCCGCGCTCGGTCAGCTCGCGCTTCACGTCGTCGATGATGCGCTTGGCGGCGCGAAGCTCCTCGAGGTGCGAGATCATCGGCAGGAGGATGCGTGGCTCGCCATGGGTCGAGGCGCGGAGGATGGCGCGCAGCTGCGTCTTGAACATCGGCAGCTCGCGCAGGCAGAGGCGGATGGCCCGCATGCCCAGCGCCGGATTGGCCTGCGCGTCATAGGCCTGCGAGGCGATCGGGAGCTTGTCGCCGCCGAGGTCGATCGTGCGGATCGTCACCGGGCGCGGGGCGAACTGCTCGAGGACGGAGATGTAGTTTTCGAGCTGCTCCTCCTCGGAGGGCTCGTCGAGGCGGTTGAGGAAGAGGTACTCCGTGCGGTAGAGGCCGATGCCCTCCGCGCCATGATCGAAGAGGGAGGGGATCTCTTCGACGAGCTCCATGTTCGCCTCGATGCGGATGCGCTTGCCGTCGCGCGTCTCGGCGGGGACGTGAATGTCCTGCAGCAGGATCTGTTCGAGCGCTGCGTAGCGGCTCTGGATGGAACGGTACTGCTCGAGCTCGCGCTTGGAGGGGGAGGCGATGATCAGTCCCTTCATCCCGTCGACGATGACGAGCTCCTCGTCGTCGATCAGCTCGAAGATGTTCTTGACGCCGAAGACGGCGGGGATCTCCAGGGCGCGCGAGATGATCGCGCTGTGGGAGGTCTCGCCCCCCATCTCCATGACGAATCCCTTGATGCGGTTGCGGGGGAGGGTGGCGACCTCCGCCGGCGAGATGTCGTGGGCGATGAGGACCGCGTCGCCCTCGGGGAGCTCCGTCAGGTGCAGTTCCGGCGTGCCGACGAGGTTGTCCATCACGCGGCGGCCGACGTAGTCGATGTCCTGCTGACGCTCCTTGAAGTAGTCCTCGTCGACGTTGAGGAAGGAGAGTTTCAGGTGCGCGAGCGTCTTGTCCAGCGCCCACTCCGCGTTGATCTTGAAGCGGCGGATGTGGTCGATCGTTGTGGCGACGAGCATGTCGTCCTGTAGGAAGAGGCGATAGGACTCGATGATCTTGATCTGGTCCTGCCCCTGGTAGCGGCACATCTTCGCCTGGATGCGGTCGAGCTGCTCCTTCGCGCTCTGGACCGCCTCGCGGAAGCGCAGCACCTCCCCCTCAACGTCGCCGTCGCGGATCCAGGTGCGCAGCGAGGGCGTGCCGCGATTGTGAACGCGGTAGGCCCGCCCGATGGCGATTCCGGGGGAGGTCGCGTGTGAGTGAAAGCGACGGGTCTTCATGACTCGTGGTCTCGTTGATCGTGGTCTCGTGGTCTCGTGGTTTCGCTTGAACGACCTCACGATCTCACGATTCACGATCTGACGAAACTATTCCTCTCCGAATTTATCGTCGATCAACTTCCCGAGGGCGTCGAGCGCCTGCGGCGCGTCCTCCCCCTGGACTTCGACGTCGATCTTCGACCCCTGTGCCGCCGCGAGCATGAGAACTCCCATGATGCTCTTGCCGTTGACCGCGACGCCGTCCTTCGAGACCGTGATGTCGCTCTGAAAGCGGTTCGCGACCTTGACGAAGGCCGCGGCCGCCCGTGCGTGCAATCCCAGTGCATTTTGAATTGTAAACGTCCGCATCGTTGACACCCGTGGTTATGTGCACTCCTGCCCGTCGAGTACCTTGCTCGCGATGACGATGTTGCGCCGGCCGTATTCCTGGATAAAGGCGATCGTCTGCTGAAAATCCGCATTCGGCTTGAGGTTCGCCAGCTTGATGAGCATCGGGAGGTTGAAGCCGGAGACGACCTCCACCGCATTCGGCTCGAGAAAGGAGAGACAGATGTTCGAGGGAGTGCCGCCGAACATGTCGGTGAGGATGAGCGTTCCGTCACGGTGATCGATGATCTCCATCGCTCCGAGGATCTGCGAGCGAATCGACTCGGGCGGGTCGTCCGACTCCACCGCGACGCCCACGAGGTGGGTGGACTCTGGGATGATGCGTCGGACGGCGTTGACCATTTCACAGCCGATGTTGCCATGTGCGACGACGACGATGCCGATCATAGGGATAACGTCCTCATGTCGCGGGGGTTACTCCAGATCCCCCCACAGGTCCTTGCGCTTCTCCTCGGAGAAGATCGCAGCGGTGAGTTGTTCCTGAAACTCGCGCGCCGAGTGGTGGCCGCCGAGTTTGAGCAGGTGGTTGCGGGCCGCCACCTCGATGATCGCCGAGAGGTTGCGGCCGGGACGGACCGGAATCTGGATGAGGGGCAGACTGACGTCGAGGATGTTGTGGCGCTGCTCATCGATGCCGAGCCGGTCATATTCGATCTCCGGGTCCCACTCGGAGAGCTCCACGACGATCTCGACGACCTTGCGGTCGCGCACGGCGGAGATGCCGAAGAGATCGCGGATGTTGATGATGCCCAGCCCGCGAATCTCCATGTGGTGCTTGATGATCTCGGAGCCCCCGCCGACGAGCGTGGAGGGGGGGCGCTTGCGAATGTTGACGATGTCGTCGGCGACAAGGCGGTGGCCGCGCAGGACGAGGTCGAGCGCGCACTCGCTCTTGCCGATGCCGCTCTTGCCGATGATGAGCACGCCCACGCCGAAGACGTCGAGGAGGACGCCGTGTAGGCAGGTGGTCGCCGCGAGGCTCTCCTCGAGGAAACGGGTCGCCCGATTGACGAAGGTCGAGGTGAGCAGTTTCGTCCGCATCAGCGGGACGTCGTGCTTGTTGCAGACGGTGATGAGCGGTCGGGGAACCTCGGCGCCGCGCGTGACGATGATGCAGGCGATGTCGACAGCGAAGAGGCGCTCGACGATCTTCCGGCGCTTCGCCGGCGTCAGCGAAGCGATGTACTTCATCTCGGCCCGGCCGAAGATCTGCAGGCGCCCCGGGTGGAGATTCGTCGTGTCGCCGGTGAGCGCCAGGCCCGGTTTCTGGATGCGCGGGATCGTCAGCTTCTTGCCGAGCCCCTCCTTGCCGGCGAGGAGCTCCAGGTGCAGACGGTGCTGCTTATCGCGGTGGAGCTTGATGATCGGAATCGTGAGCATCAGAGCTTTGCATCCTCATCGCGAATGGCGTCGTACATGTCCTGCGCGCTGTCGGCGTCGAGCAGGCGCTGGCGCACCTGGCCATCCTTGAGCAGTCGCGAGAGGCGCGCGAGCGCCTTGAGGTGCTGACCGGCGGCGGACTCGGGCGCCAGGAGGACGAAGAAGAGCTGCGTGGGCTGCCCGTCGTGGGCGTCGAAGTCGATGCCGGAGGGACAGCGACCGCAGCCGATGACGATGTGGTCCAGCCCCGGCACCTTTCCGTGCGGGATCGCGATGCCATCCTGAATGCCGGTGCTGCCGAGCCGCTCGCGCTCCATCAGGATCTCGGCGATGCGATGGGCGTCCAACTCCGGTTCGTGCGACGCGATGTGATCGGCGAGCTCGCGGATCACCTCTGGCTTGGTGTGCGCCTCGAGCGCGGGCCAGATCATGTCGGATCGCAGGATATCTACGAGCTTCATCGTCTATTCCCTTGAGAGATCAAGAGGTTAGGGTGCTGGGCTCTATCCCAGGCGCCGGGAAAAAGCAAGGGCAATCTGGGCGGGGAGGGCGGCGCTATTCGCCCTTATGGCCCTTTTTGCGTTCCTTCTCGCGGGCGAGTTGGCGCTTGATCTTGTCGATGGCGGCATCGATCGAGGTATACATGTCGTTGCTCGTCTGATGGCCGACGTAGCGGCCTCCCTTCGCCGTGATCGTGATCTCCGCCATGTGTTGCCCGCCCCCCTCGACGTTGAAGATGACATGCGCTGCCGCCGGGTTGAGGAGGAATTTGTGCAGCTTGTCGAGCTTTTCGAGGGCATGGTTGCGCAGCGCATCCGTCGCATCCATGTTGCGAAACGTGAACGTCGTTTCCAACGTGTTGTTCATAGGAACCTTCCCTTCCGCTGTGCTATTCCGACCGACGGCGACGCGAGGAGGAGAGGATGCCGAGTGTCTCGCGGTACTTCGCCACCGTCCGCCGGGCGATGTTGATGTTGTGTTTCTTCAGGATGTTCGCGATCTCCTGGTCCGAGCGCGGCTTCTTCGCGTCCTCCTCCTCGATGATGCGCTTGACCATGAGCTTGACCGCCTCCGAAGCGACCCCGCCTCCCTCGATGCGGTCGATACCGCTGTTGAAGAAGAACTTCAGTTCGAAGATGCCGCGCGGCGTGTGCATGTACTTGTTCGTCGTCACACGGCTGATCGTCGATTCGTGCATCTCGATGTCGTCGGCGACCTCCTTGAGGACGAGCGGCTTGAGCTGCTCGATGCCCTTGTCGAAGAAGTCGCGCTGAAACTTGATGATGCTGGAGGCCACCTTGTAGAGCGTGCGCTGGCGCTGATGGATGCTCTTGATGAGCCAGACGGCGGCGCGCATCCGATCCTGGATATACTCCTTCGTCTGATCGCCCACCTTCGAACCGCGCATGAGGGCGCGGCGATAGAAATCGCTGATGCGCAACTTCGGCAGGCCGTCCTCGTTGAGCGTGACGACATACTTGTCGCCAACCTGGCGGACGTAGACGTCCGGCGTGATGTAGTGCGGGGACTCCTGGTTGAAGGGGCGTCCCGGCTTCGGGTCCAGCGCAGCGATGACCGCGGCTGCCTCCTTGACCTC
>CAYPII010000084.1:0-9704 GCA_964410765.1 uncultured Myxococcales bacterium
GGCAGGGGGTCTTATTGATGAAGTACTCGCTCTCACCGGAGCGATAGAGGCGGCGACCGACCTGGATCTCGCTGTACTGCGCGTAGTCGGCGGGGGCGCGACCGTCGGAGTTGTCGAAGGTGAGGAAGACCTGCGCCATGCCGGTGGGCTGGCGCGTCGAGCAGCCGTTGAAGATCACGTCCTCCATGGCGGAGCCACGCAGGTGCTTCGCGCTCATCTCGCCCATCACCCAGCGGATGGCATCGACGATGTTGCTGTTATGAACGATGAGATCGTTCGCGACGAAGTTATGATCCTTCTCGACGCAGAGGTCGTAGACCCATTCCTCACCCTCGATCTTCTCAATTGAGGTGATCTCATCCCAGTAGATGTCGGATGCCGTCAGACGATCCAGGTCACCGGCAAGCTTCTCCGCACGCTCATTCAGGGAATCGGCTTGTCCACGAATGTAGTCGAGGGCTTCCGACAGGCCCTCGCGCGTCGGACGGCAGCGCCCCGCTCGATAGGCCTCGATGCGACCACGGAGAGGATGCTCTTTCCGAACCGAAGCGCCGGACTCCCTCCAGAGCTCCGCAAACATCGGCGCCACATTGGGAAGCGTATCGAGCGCGTTTGAGCTCTCCTCATGCGCCACGGCCTCCTGAAGCTTTCTGCGCTTGTCGCTTACCAGATGGACCAGATTGTTCAGGCGCCGGAGATTCTCAACCCCGTAGACATAGACGGAAAAGTAGGATCGTGCCTCACCATCGCTGTTCGTCGCGCGCTTGGACTTCTCACGAATAAGCGCACGGATGCCGAAGCGAAGGAGCAGCGTCGCGACACCGCGCGCCAGCTCCTCGCTCGCTGTCGCATACTCAAAATATGCACCGCGCTTGCCCTGCGAACGATCGAGGCGGATGCAGCCATCGCCCTCGATGAGCGCCGAGAGAAATGCCCGCACCACCTCGTCATCGGCACCGAAGATGAGGGCCGGAACATGCTTCGTCGAGGAGTGACCTCCCCGCTTGATCCCAAAGGAACGACCGAGCATATCGCACAGGATGCTTGAGAAAAGGAGGCAGTCCTCCGCGCTCTCCTTGTACTGCTTGCGCACCGGCTCACGGCCAAAGAGCGCCTTGGCCGTACGGCAATAGTCCTCGACGACATCCTTATCGGCATTGACGAAGCGCACCTGATCGGTCCATCCGCTGTTCTGCCCTTCCGAGATCACGTAGCCAAGAAAACGTCCCCACTCCGGCGTGAGCTTTGTCACGACGCTCAGCGGCTTCGTACGCTTTGATGCCGTCATGAGCATATTATCGACGGCGACGAGCTCCGTGCCTCCGACTTCGTCGTCAGCCCCCACTGCAGCGAAGTGCTCCCGACCCGCTTCGACCGGGAGATGCCGCGGCGCTGCGATACACTGGCCGACCTCGAGCTCATCGGCGCGCGCGGCACGGGCAAAACCGTTCTCCTGAATGAAAAGCGGATGGTACTCCGTCGCTGTCACGCTCCGACCTGAGCGCGTCGTGATCCTGAGGAGTTGCTCCGGACTCTCGCGGCGAACAAAGGCGAGGACCGGACGCGATGTCATCTTGAGGGAATCACGATCCAGGGAGAGAACGCGAAGGTCGTCGGGATTATCGTAGGTGTATGAACCATCATCCATCGCCTCGACTGACTCGGCGCGATCAAGAGCTTCTTCAACCAGCGCACGAATAGTGACGACGCTGCCATCGGCGAGGGGAACGAGTGTGTCACCATGGACACACTTCCCGCAGCCGTTTGGGCCGACGACGCCGGTGATGCCCTCCTCGAACTGCACGACCGTCCGGTCGACGAAGGACTTGAAGCCGCTCATCTCCAGGGATTTGATGCGCATAGGTTCGATCTCGGGTTCGGGGCCGACGGCACGCACAAGCCCGGACGGCCTCTTATCGGTTCAACGCCGAAGAGGTTGCTCCAAAAAGCCCCTCTTTTTCGGGATCTCGGCTGAACCCCTCAGGGAACAGTTGAACCCCGTGAAATTTCAGCGGATTTTAGCACACTCCCATCGCGGGAAGCAATCGAAAAACGCTAAATATAGGGGGATGCGGACCTGTGGATAACTACATCTTGTGGTCGTGATTATCCCGACGCTGCCGCCGAATCACGGATACGTCGCGACGACGGCGAGCGAGGCGATGTCGATGATGGAGATCGTGTCGTCGACGACGTTGCCGACGTAGACGTAGCGGTCGGTCCCGTCCGCCCCCTCGTAGAGGGCCAGCGAGAAGGGTTCCTCGCCCACCGCGATGGTGGTCGCGAGCGCCAGCGTGTTGCGGTCGATAACCGAGACGGAGTCGCTGTCCTGGTTGCTGACGAAGACGTAGGCGTCGGTGACGAGCACCTCCTGCGGCCCGTTCTCCACCTCGATAAGCGCGACGAGGATGCCGTCGTCGTCCTTGTCGATGTTCATCGTGTCGGTGTTGTCGGTGCGCGGCGTGAGCGAGCTGGGATCGAGGACCAGGAGAAAGCGCTTCCAGCCATCCTCGTTCCCCTCGCCGGCGACGTAGAGGAAGTTGCCGTCGGTGGCGATCCCGCGCGGGCGGTCGATGTCGGTGATCATGTAATCGACCGGCACCGTCCCCGCCACGCCGACCTCGTCGAGGTTCACGACCATGATCCCGCTCTCGTAGCGCACGACGAAGGCCTGGTTGTTCAGCAGCGCCACGTGCGAGGCCTCCGTCTGCGTCACCGTCTGGCCGGTGTCGAGCGTCGTCACCAAACTCACCGAGCCGGGCGTGAGCGTGCCGCCGATGTCGACGTACTGCAGCTCCGCCTCGCTGGTGGTGATCCAGGCGCGGTCGGCCGGATAGCAGCAGGCGATCGCGAAGGGGTTTTCGCCCAGCGGTGTCTCGGTGAGCGTCATGTAGTCCGCGCTCGCCTCGTCGATCGTGATCGCGTAGAGGCGGTCGATCGTCTCCGAATCGGAGTCGCTGTAGCGATTGGGCGTGTAGGCGATCCCCCCCTGGATGTAGAGCTCGCCGGAATAGCTGAGCGTCTCGAGCGAATTGAGGAGGACGGGAGCGGTCGGCGCAGTGATGTCCAGGACCTGAAAGTTCCCCTGGCGCCAGTCGTAGAGGACCTCGCTGTTGGAGTTGACGAGGTAGAGGCGGTTCGCCGCCACGTCCACCCACATCGCGGTGGGGCTGGCCAGGTTCGAGCCGATGTCCTGAAAGACATCGCTCTTCGTGGCACAGCCCGCCGCGATGAAAACCGCGAGCATCGCCGCCAGTTGGACCCACCGCCTGCGCATGCGTCCCTCCGTTTATGCCACCTGTTTCTCGGCATCGGCCTCGGCGATCGAGGCCTGCGCCGCCGCCAACCGCGCGATCGGCACGCGGTAGGGCGAGCAGCTGACGAAGTCCAGGCCGATCTCGTGACAGAAGAGGACCGACTGCGGATCACCGCCGTGCTCGCCGCAGATGCCGATCTCGAGCTTCGGGTTGGCCTTGCGCCCCTTCTCGACCGCCATGCGCATGAGCTGGCCCACGCCGTTCACGTCGATCGAGACGAAGGGGTCCGTCGGGAGCAGTTTCTTCTCGACGTACTCGCGCAGGAACGTACCCGCGTCGTCACGCGAGAAGCCGAAGGTCGTCTGCGTCAAATCGTTCGTCCCGAAGCTGAAGAAGTCGGCCTGGCCGGCGATCTCGTCGGCGGTGAGGCAGGCGCGCGGCAGCTCGATCATCGTGCCGATCGTGTAGTCGACCTGCTGGCCGGTGCGGTTGATCACCTCGCGGACGACCTTGTCGCAGACGGTGCGCAGCAGTGCCAACTCGCGTACGTGGCCGACGAGCGGGATCTCGATCTCGGGGATCGCCGCCACGCCCTCGTCGCGCGCCAGCTCGCAGGCCGCCTCCATGATCGCCTGCGCCTGCATCGCATATATCTCGGGAAAGGTCACGCCCAGGCGGCAGCCGCGGTGGCCGAGCATCGGGTTGAACTCGTGCAGCTCTTCCGCCTTCGCGCGGAGCTCGTCGGCCGCGACCCCCAGCTTGCCCGCGAGCTCCTCGATCTCCGCGTCGGTGTGCGGGAGGAACTCGTGCAGCGGCGGGTCGAGGAGACGCACCGTCACCGGATAGCCGTCCATCGCCTTGAAGATGCCCTTGAAGTCGCCCTTCTGCATCGGGAGGATCTTCGCGAGCGCCTTCTTCCGTCCCTCGACATTCTCGGCGAGGATCATCTCGCGCACCGCGTCGATGCGGTCGCCCTCGAAGAACATGTGCTCGGTGCGGCAGAGACCGATCCCCTCGGCGCCGAACTTGCGCGCCACCTCGGAGTCATGCGGCGTGTCGGCGTTCGTGCGGACCTTGAGTTTGCGGAATTCGTCGACCCACCCCATGAAGGTCCCGAACTGGCCGGTGAGCTCCGGCTCCTGCGTCGGCATCTCGCCCAGCATCACTTCACCCGTGGAACCGTCCAGCGTGAGCGGATCGCCCTCCTCGATCGTAATATCGCCGATGTGCGCCTGCTTTCCCTTGATGGTCAGCGCCTGGCAACCCGCCACGCAGCAAGTGCCCATGCCGCGGGCGACCACCGCCGCATGCGAGGTCATGCCACCGCGCGCGGTGAGGATCCCCTGCGCCAACGCCATCCCCTTGATGTCGTCAGGGGAGGTCTCGAGGCGGACGAGGATGACCTTCTCGCCGCGGTCATGCCACGCCTCGGCGTCCTCGGCGTTGAAGACGACCTTGCCGACCGCCGCGCCCGGTGAGGCGGGGAGGCCCTTGGCGATCACCTCGCGCTTCGCCTTCGGGTCGATCGTCGGGTGCAGGAGCCCATCGAGCTGTTTGGGCTCCACGCGCGTCACCGCGGTGCGCTTGTCGATGAGCCCCTCCTCCACCATGTCGACGGCGACCTTCACCGCCGCCGCGGCGGTGCGCTTGCCGTTGCGCGTCTGCAACATCCAGAGCTTGCCCTGCTGGATGGTGAACTCGATATCCTGCATGTCCCGGTAGTGTTTCTCGAGTTTCTTGTAGATCGCGTCGAGCTCCTGGTAGATCTCCGGCATGACCTCCTCGAGCGATTTCTCGTCGGCGTTCTTCTTCGCCGCGTTGTTGATCGGCTGCGGCGTGCGCGTGCCGGCCACCACGTCCTCGCCCTGCGCGTTGACGAGGTACTCGCCGTAGAACTGGTTCTCGCCGGTGGAGGGATCACGCGTGAAGGCGACGCCGGTGGCGCAATCGTCGCCCATATTGCCGAAGACCATCGACTGGATGTTGACCGCCGTCCCCCAGTGGTCGGGGTAGCCGTGCAGGCGCCGGTACTCGATGGCGCGCGGCGTGTTCCACGACTGGAAGACCGCGCCGATGCCGCCCCAGAGCTGCTCGCGCGCGTCGTCGGGGAAGTCGTGCCCCAGCTCGCGCTTGACCTCCGCCTTGAAACGGACGCAGAGCTCCTTGAGGTCGCCGGTCGAGAGCTCCGTGTCGAGCTTCACCCCCTTGGACTCCTTGAGCTCATCGATGATCTCCTCGAACTTCGCCGAGTCCGCGCCCATGACGACCTCGCCGTACATCTGAATGAAGCGGCGGTAGGAGTCGTAGACGAAGCGCTCGTTGCCGGTCTTCTCGATCAAGCCCGGGAGCGTCTGCGAGGTGAGGCCCAGGTTGAGCACCGTGTCCATCATGCCCGGCATCGAGACGCGCGCGCCGGAGCGCACGGAGAGCAGCAGCGGGTTCTTCGGATCGCCGAACTTCGTTCCCATCGCCTTCTCGATCGACTTGAGGCCGTCGTCGACCTGCTTCTCCAGCTCCTTCGGATACTGGTGGTCGTGCTCGTAGTAGGAGGTGCAGACCTCGGTGGTGATCGTCATGCCGGCGGGAACCGGGACGCCCAGGCCGCTCATCTCGGCGAGGTTGGCCCCCTTGCCGCCGAGGAGCTCCTTCATCTTCGTGTTGCCCTCGGCCTTCCCCCCGCCGAACGTGTAGACATACTTGGTGCTCACAATACTCCTCCTTTTTGTGGTCTTGTAATCTTGCCCAGACCGTAAAATCGTTCGGTTGCTCATGCAAAATGGCTGCGCAGGTGGTCGACGAGTTTGTCGATCGGGACGCGTTCCTGCTCCATCGAGTCGCGGTCGCGGACGGTGACGGCGCCGTCGTTCTCGGAGTCGAAGTCGTAGGTCACGCAGAAGGGGGTGCCGATCTCGTCGTGGCGGCGGTAGCGCTTGCCGATGGAGCCGGCAGCGTCGTACTCGCTGATGACGTGGCGCTTGACCTCGCGCTCCAGTTTCTGCGCCGGCTCCTTGAGCTTCCCGGAGAGCGGCAGAACCGCCACCTGCACCGGCGCAATGGAGGGGGCGAAGCCCATCACCACGCGCTTCTCGCCGCGGACCTCCTCTTCGCGATAGGCGTCCACGAGGACGGCGAGTGCTGTGCGGTCGACGCCGACCGATGTCTCGATGACGTGCGGGATGTACTTCTCGTTGCGCGCGTCGTCGAAGTAGGTCAGGTCCTTGCCCGAGCTCTCCATGTGGTTCGTCAGATCGTAGTTCGTGCGGTTGGCGATCCCCTCCATCTCCGACCAGCCGAAGGGCATCTGGAACTCGACGTCGGTGCAGCCCTTGGCGTAGTGGGCGAGCTCGCCCTGATCGTGCGGACGCAGGCGCAGGTTCTCCGAGCGCACGCCGATGGCCTGGAACCAGTCGAAGCGCTCCTGGATCCAGTACGCGTGCCATTTCTCCGCCTCGCTCTCGTGGCAGAAGAACTCCATCTCCATCTGTTCGAATTCGCGCGAGCGGAAGATGAAGTTGCGCGGCGTGATCTCGTTACGGAATGCCTTGCCGATCTGCGCGATCCCGAAGGGGACCTTCTGGCGGCTGGTCACCTGCACATTGCGAAACTGCGTGAAGATCGACTGACAGGTTTCGGGGCGCAGGTACGCGACCGAGGCGGTGTCGTCGGTGGCACCGACGTGCGTCTGGAACATCAGGTTGAACTCGCGCGCGATCGTGAGCTCGCCGCCGCACTCGGGGCACTTCCCCTCCACGCTCCCCTCCGGCATGTCGTCGGCGCGAAAGCGGCGCTTGCACTCCTTGCAGTCGACCATCGGGTCGTTGAAGCTCGCCACGTGGCCGGAGGCGATCCAGGTCTGCGGATGCGCGATGATCGTCGTGTCGATCCCGACGACGTCGTCGCGCTCCTGGACCACGCGCTTCCACCAGGAGTCGCGGATGCGGCGCTTGAGCTCGCAGCCGACCGGCCCGAAGTCCCAGAAGCCGTTGATGCCGCCGTATATCTCGCTCGACGGAAAGATGAAGCCCCGGCGCTTGCAGAGCGATACGAGGGTGTCCATCTCGACCATTCTAAAACCCCTTTAAAAATAAAGAGTTAGATTCGTTACCGGAGCGGTTCGCTTACCATGCCCCCCCGAGGTCGTCAAGCGCCTTTCCGGGCGGAACCGGTCGGAATCGAGCACCCTTCTGGCCTTCTCCGGCTTTTCGGTTGCCGGGCCGAGCACATTCCCTATAATCCCCCGATCGGAGGGGGGACACCGTGAACCACTGGAGAATATGGGGCGCCATCGCCGCGGGCGCCGTCATCCTGGTCGTCTTCAGCTGCTCGAACGAGGGGGGCGGGATCCTCGACAACCTGCTGAAGGGGAGCAAGAGCGCGGTCCCGGTCACCGTCGCGAACGTCGCGGTGGTCGAACGCCAGCGCACGATCGATGTCCCCACCACGCTCGAGCCCTCCGACGAGATGGTGATCAAGCTCCCGCAGGAGGCGACGATCGAACGCCTCCTCGTCGCCGAGGGCGACCTCGTCGAGAGCGGCGATCGCCTCTTCACGATCTCCGAGACCGATCTCACGCTGCAACTGGCACGCCTCCGCGCGGACTTGAAGGAAGCCCAGGCGGCGCTCGAGAAGAACCAGTATTTCCTGAACAACCGCGACCGCCTCCTGGACGAGGGGCGCATCGACCGCAACCAGTACGACAACCTCGAGGCGGAGGTCGACGGCGCCGAGGCGGAGGTCGAGAAGATACAGCTGGAGATCACCGGACTGGAGGATCGCCAGGGGACGCCTACGATCACCGCGCCGATCTCCGGTACGGTCGGCAACATCGCGGTGGCCAACGGCGCCACCGCCGCCGCCGACGCGCCGATCCTCACGATCGTCGCGACCGATCCGATGATCGCCACCTTCCGGCTGGGCTCGCACGAGACCACCGCTGTGCGCCCCGGCCAGTCGGTCTCGCTGCGCATCACCGACCTGGGCGGCGAGCGGATGTCGGGGCGGATCACTGCCGTGGGAAGCGCGCTGGACGCGGAGAAGCGCTTCGAGGTCAAGGCGAGCGTCCCCAACCGCGTGGGGTATCTCAAAGCGGGGATGACCGCCCAAATGGAATTTCGCAGCGACCGCAAGCAGCGCCTCTATATGATCCCCGAGGAGGCGCTCATCCGCGATCGCCGTCGCTACTACGTCTTCACGGTGATCAAGGGCGCAGCCCACAAGATCCAGGTGCTCCCGAGTGAAACGCGCGGCAGCCGCGTCGAGATCGCCAAGGGACTGCGCGAGGATGACCTCGTCGTCGTCAAGGGACACGACAAGTTGACCGAGGGCGCGGTCGTGGATATCTGGGGACGATGACCATGTCGAAGCTCCGCCTCACAGCATTCCTCTTCCTTCTCCTCCCGGCGACCGCGTCGGCCACGCCCAAGGCCGCGTACACCTGGATTCACCTCGGCAAGGGGTTGAGCTACACGATGTACTCCTTCGCCGTCGGCGAGAAGGACCGGACGACGATCCACGCCTTTCAGATCGATCCGAAAGAGCACCGCATCGATGTCCTGATCGCCGAGAACGAGGAGGCGGGAAGCTCCATCAAGCGGATGGCGCGCAAGGCCGGGGCGCTCATCGCGATCAACGGCGGCTTCTTCACGCCGAAGCACACCTCCATCGGCCTCATCATCAAGGAGGGTAAGCAGGTGAGCAAACTCCACCGCACGAGCTGGTGGAGCATTTTGCAGATCACGGGAGGGGAACCGGCGATCGTCTCACCGCGGGCATTCAAGCCCTCCCCGAAGATCACGACCGCGCTGCAGGTCGGCCCGCGCCTGGCCGTCGATGGAAATATCCCGAAGCTGAAAAAAGGCATCGCCGCGCGCTCGGCAGTGGGGATCACGAAGGGGGACAAGCTCATCATCGCGATGACGACCGGGCACGGCATCACGCTCGCACAGCTGGCCAAACGGATGAGCGCCTCCCGCTTCGAGGGCGGGTTGGAGTGCCCCGACGCAATGGCGCTCGACGGCGGGAGCTCCTCGCAGCTCTTCGCGAAGATCGGGAGCTTCTCGCTGGACCTCCCCGGCATCGCCCGCGTCACCAATGGCCTTGCCGTCCTTCCGAAGCCGTGACACGTGACCCGTGACACAAAAAAGCCACCCAATGGGGGTGGCTTTTTTGCATTCCGAATTTCGGGTCACGGATTACGTGTCACGTGTCACGGAGCTACTGGTTCATCGACATCAGGAATTCCTTGTTGTCCTTGCAGGGTCCGAGCTTGTCGAGCAGGAACTCCATCGCGTCGATCTGGTTGAGCGGCTGGAGCATCTTGCGCAGGATCCAGACCTTGGAGATCTCCTCCTCGTTGAGGAGCAGCTCCTCCTTGCGCGTGCCAGACTTGTTCACATCCATGCAGGGGAAGATGCGCTTCTCCATGAGCTTGCGATCCAGGTGGATCTC
>CAYPII010000085.1:0-9690 GCA_964410765.1 uncultured Myxococcales bacterium
AAGGCCGAGGCGACCCTCGGCGTGGACGAAGCGTGGAGCGCGCGCATCCGCGAACTGCGCTCGGAGCTCGAGGGGAGCGCCTCGCCACCCGTCGAAACGATGACCTTCTGATCCTCGATTACTTCGGTTCGTAGCGGCGAAACTGCGGAAACCAGCGCGGGACGGCCTGCTTGTACTCCGTGTACTCCTCGCCGAAGCGTTCCTGGAGTGCGGGCTCCTCGAAGAAGACCACCCAGAAGTGAATCCCCCAGGTCAGGATCGCCGCGTAGGCGATGAGCGCGACGTGTGCGATCAGCAGCGCCTCTCCCCAGAGGGCGAGAATGACGCCCAGCATGAAGGGGTTGCGCACGTAGCGATAGGGGCCGTCGATGATGAAGACCCCGCCGGCGTCGTAGGGCGCCGGCCGGCTCCTGCCCGAGATGAAGAGGAGCGCGGCACAGTAGATCGCCACCGGCGCGCCGATGACGATGAGCGCGATGCCGACGGGGCGCGCCGGGCCGATCTCCAGCGGCGGGAAGCTGCCGCCGAACTGCAGGGCGAGCCAGGGGCCGGCGATGAGCGCGGCGAAGAGAAAGATCGTACCCCAGACGACCGTCTTGAAGACGAACACGGTATCCTCCGAAGGATGGGAAAGAAGCAGTATACCCCTTTCCGGCGGGGCTGTAAACGAGAGGACGGCCGCTGCTGGCCATTGACCAACGCGCCCGGTTTGCCTAGAGAGGGACCATGGGTATCGTGACGAAGATCGGGGATCGGGGGACGACGCGCCTCTTCTCGGACGAGGAGGTTTCCAAGGCCAATCCGCGCCTGGAGGCGGTCGGGACGGTCGATGAGCTCGTCTCGCAGCTGGGGGTGGCACGCGCCGAGATCGAGGATGCGGCGCTCGCCGGCGAGGTCGAGGTGCTCCAGCGCGAGCTCTTCCGCGCTGGCGCGGAGCTGGCGACGGCTGATCGTAAGAAATTTGCCGCCGAGGAGACGACGACGGAGCACGTCGCGCGCGTGGAGCAGCGCATCGCGGAGCTCGAAGCAAAGATCGAACTCCCGAAGGCCTTCATCGTGCCGGGGAGCTCATCCGCCTCCGCCGCGCTCGATCTTGCGCGCGCCGTCGCGCGTCGTCTCGAGCGCCGCACCGTCGCCATCGCCGCCGAGGAGGGTCCGCTCAATCCAGAGCTCATCGTCTTTCTCAACCGCGTGAGCGATTACCTCTTTCTCCTCGCGCGCCTGCCGGAACAGGGATAGGGGGATTCATGGACGCCGTCGTTGCCATGACCACGACGAACACCGAGCGCGAGGCGAAGGCGCTGGCCGCGCGCATCGTGCAGGATCGCTTGGCTGCCTGCGTGCAGATCGTTCCGAAGATCCATTCGGTCTACGAGTGGAAGGGGGCGATCCACGACGATCAGGAGTATCTGCTGCTGATCAAGACGCGCGAGGCGCTCGCGGCGAAGCTCCAGCATCTCTTGGAGGAGGAGCACAGCTACGAGGTCCCCGAGTTCCTCGTCCTCCCCGTTCTCGGTGGCTCCGACAATTACCTCGAATGGATGGGTGACGTGACGAAATAATTCTTTTCGCGGTTCGTTCCGACCTTCCGGAGTCCTTCTACCGGCGCAGGCACACTCCTGGCGTTCTCCCCCGTCGAGAATCGAAACTTTTCAGTGCCTGACCCCGATTTGTTGCGATTTTCATGCAGGGCTCCCGGAAGGGCCGGAACGAATGCGTGAAGATCAGGCGTGGATCTCGCGGGTGCGGCGAAGCGCAAACTGCACCAGGAGCGGGCCGGCGAACTCATGGATGACCGTCGCGCCGATGATGACGTTGAGGACGATGTCGGCAAAGGTATGGAAGGCCGGGTTCTGTTTGAGCAACAGCGCCAACCCCACGATGATCCCGCCCGAGGGGATCAGCCCGAAGCCGGTGTAACGGCGAACCTCCGGCGTCGCGTCGGTCGCCGCGGCGCCAAGTGCAGCACCAGCGAACTTCCCGACCGTCCGCCAGAAGGTGTAGAGGCCGACGAGGGCGAGCGACGAGACGAAGATGCCGACGTTGAGGTACATCCCGCTGAGCGTGAAGAAGAGGGCGAAGACGATCTCCTCGGTATAGTATTCCATGATCTCGAAGACGCGGTCGCGGTGCGCATTGAAGTTCGTCACGACGAGCCCCATCGTCATCGTCGCCAAGAGCTCGTCGCAGTGGAACAGATGCGCCACGCCGAAGCAGAGGGCGAGCAGCGCGAACATCATGACGAGAAAGACCCCCGCCGTCTCCTCCCAGAGCAGCTTCGTGAGCAGGTTGAAGAGCAGCCCGAAGGCGGCGCCGAGCGCGAGCGCCCCGCCGATCTGTGCGAGCGGCACGCCGATGGAGCCGCCGACGCTGAAGTGCTCGTGCAGCACCATCACATTCGCCGCGGCTGCTGCCAAACTGAAGTTGATCAGTCCCAGCGCGTCGTCGAAGGCCGAGACGGAGAGGATGGTGGAGGTAACGCGCCCCTTCGCCTTGTACTGGTGCACCACGGCGAGCGTCCCCGTCGGATCGGTCGGCGAGGCGAGCGCCCCGATGATGAGCCCCACCGGCAGGAAGGTGCTCAGGAATCCTCCCGACACGCCATGGACGAAGAGGGGGAGCAGCAGCGCCACGCCGAGCGAGACGACGAGGAAGGTGATCTCCGCCTCCAGGAGGGTGATCGCGGCGATGCTGCGCCCAAGGCGGCGCAGCTCCGTGGCGCGCAGCGTACCGCCGATGGAGAAGGTGATGAAGGCGAGCGCCAGGTTCGTGACGAAGTCGGTGTGCTGCGCGAAGCTCTCGGGCAGCAGGTGGGTGAGCTGCGGATCGAGCAGGACGCCGGCGATGAGATAGCCGGTGACCTTCGGCAGCCGGACGAGGGAGGCGAGCTCCCCGAAGAAGAGCCCCGTTGCGAGGACGATGCCGACGACGAGCGTGGTATCCATGGTTTCCCCAACGAAGATGGTGCCGCGATGATACTGTCACGCCGCAAAAAGAAAAGGGGAAAGCGCCCTACTCGTCCTCCATCTCCCCGCGCATGATGCGATCCAGGCGCTTTCCGCCGAAGTAGAAGGTCAGCCCCATTGCAGCGTAGGGCCCGCGCTCGATGTTGATGCGATTGTAATCCGCGTTCCAGAAGTGCTTCCCCTCGAAGTAGAGGCGATCGAAGGCGAAGCCACCGGAGAAGCGCAGCCGCGCCCACTTCCTGGGGGCCAGCTCCAGCTCCGCGAAGAAGCGCTTCTCATAATAGAAGAGGCGGTCGCTGCGTTGGGCGCGCTCCTTGCGCAGGAATCGCTCGTTGAACCACTCGAAGCCGGCGTGCAGGCGCACCGTCTCGGCGAGGTGAAACTCGAGCCAGCTCTTGATCCGCACGATCGGAAAGTAGGAGAGGTGGATCGACACCGGTTCGCGGTGCAGGAATTCGAGCGCCAGGACCGGGACGCCGACGATCCCCTTCACCCAGCGCGATCGGCCGATGACGTAGGCGGCAGCCGGGATCGGCACATAGCGCAGGTATTCGCGGTTGCTGTCGTAGTTGAGCAGGACGATCCATGCGCTGCGCCCCGCCGTGGGGATGCGCAGGAAGACGTTTCCGCCGATGTCGAGGGTGCGCGCGTTGGCGAAGGGGGCGTCGCTGGGGGAACCGACGAAGGCGTTCCCCCCGAGCATCCAGCCGTTTCCAAAGCGGTGGCGGTAAGCCGGTCCGAAGCCGACGTTCCAGAGCTTTCCGGGAAAGGGGGTGCCGCTGTCGGGGAGCAGCGCGGTCGTCTCGACCTGCTGCGCTTCGAGAATCCCGGAGAAGGAGAGCTCGTCGCGATCGTTCTGCCAGAGCGGCGTGCCGGCGGTGAGCCGCTCGTCGAGCAGGGAGAAGGACCCGCCCTGCGCGACGACATCGGATTCGGTGAGCGCCCGCATGTCGTAGGTGAAGTGCGGTCCGTAGCGCCCGACCGGTGCGGCAAGGAGCATCATCAGCGACGGCGACTGGGCGCGCGCCGCCGCTGGCAGGAGGAGGAGCACGAGGAGCAGCGCGATTGTCAGACGACGACACATCCGCCGTTTTCCACCACATCCGCCGCGGCTTGGCGAGCGCTTTCTGGACCGCTTGCATCGCGCCGCGATGCTGTTACAACCCCGCGCCATGTCCCGACGCCGGAGGCCACTCTATTTCGTCGCGGTCGTGATGGGGGCCGCCGCAAGCGGCATCTTCTTCAGCACGATCAACAACTTCCTCTTCGAGGTCTATCAGATCGACGCGGAGGGACGCGGCTTCCTCGAATTCTTCCGCGAACTGCCGGGGGTGCTCACCATCCTCTTCCTCGCGGCGGTGGCGATCGTCCGCGAGAAGTACATCATGGTCGCCGCCGCCCTGCTCATCGCCGCCGCCTTCCTGGGGCTGGGGACGACCCCCTCGCGTTACGCAGCGGCCGTGCTGCTCATCTTCCTCTGGTCGATCGGCGCGCACCTCAACCTCGTCCTCATCCAGAGCTACGGCGTCGCACTGGCGCCGGCGCAGAAGCGCGGAAAACTCTTCGGCGCCGTGGGCGGCATGCGCGGTGTGGGATACATCCTGGGGACCGGCACCGTCTGGATCGGGATGGGCTACGGGGGCTTCGGATTCCCGCGCGTCTTCCAGGCGGCGGCCCTCTTCTCGGCGATCGCCGCCGGCTGCTTCGCGCTTTTGCACAAGCAGGGGCACACCGCCCGACGCCGACGGCGCCTCGTCTTCAAGCGCCGCTACGGGCTCTTTTATACGCTCGCCGTCCTCTTCGGCGTGCGCAAGCAGATATTCCTGGTCTTCGCTCCCTGGGTGCTCGTGCGCCTCTTCGGCCTGGCCACCTCGCAGATCGCCCTGCTCCTCTTCGCCACAGCGGCGGTCGGCATCGTCGGCAAGCCGCTGCTGGGGCTGGCCATCGACCGCTTCGGCGAGCGGCGTGTGCTGGCCGCCGACGCCCTCGTGCTCATCGTCATCTGCGCCGGCTATGGGCTCGCCCCGCACCTCTTTGCGCGCGCGATCGCCCTGCCGCTGCTCTTCGTCCTCTACGCCATCGACGACCTGCTCTTCTCGCTGCGCAGCGCGCACACCACCTACCTCTCGAAGATCGTCCACTCGGAGAGCGAGCTGACGACGACGATCTCGATGAGCTATGCGATCGAACACGTCGTCTCGATGACCGGCCCGATCGTCGCGGGGATCGTCTGGGTGACCTACGGCTTCTCCTGGGTCTTCGCGATCAGCGCGGGGGTGGCACTGCTGATGCTGACCGCGGCGCTGCGCATTCCGCCCAAGCGCCTCCTCGACCGCCATCACGAGCAGCCGGGCGCCACCCCGCCCTACGAGCCGGGGGTCGCGAACTCGCGACGGTAGATCCGCAGCGCAGCCAGGAAGATGACGAGGAGGACGGGGCCGGCGATGACGCCAATGGGACCGACGAGCCGAACCGCGCCGATGAGGGTGACGAAGAGCAGCACCGGGTGAATGCGAGAGCTCCCCCGGATGACGAAGGAGCGGATGAGGAGATCGACCTGCGAGACGATGCCGACGCCGAAGGCGAGGAAGAGGAGTGCCGCGATTGGACGACCGGTGGCATAGAGGACAGCGCTGGCGACGAGGTAGGTGGAAGCGGCGCCGACGACCGGCACGATGCAGACGATCATCGCCACGAGCCACCACCCGGCGGCGTACTCAAAGCCCACGATCCAGAAACCAATGCCCAACAGCGATCCCTGCACAACGCCGATGGCGATGAGTGCCACGAGCGAAGTGGTGATCGCGATGCGGACGTTGCGCGCGATCTCGCGCCAGTGCGCCTTCTTGAGCGGAACGGTCTCCTCCGCCCAGGTCGAGAGGCGTCGCCCCTCGGCGAGGAAGACGAAGAGGAAGACGAACATCACGAAGAAGTTGGCGATGAAGAGGAGCGTACCGGAGAGCACGCGCGGCGAGGCCTCGGTGAGGCGATTGCCGGCGGTACGCAGAGCGGCGACGAGGGCAGACTGGATCTCCTGCGCGAGTGGCGCGGAGCCGCCGAAGCGCTCGATCCAGTCGCGGAACCAGACGACGACCTCGCGCGCGGCCGTCGAGAGCTGGTCGCCCTGCAGCTGCGCGCTGACCGTCTGCAGGAAGGTGCCGATCTTCGTCGCGATGATCGACCCCATGACGGCCAGCGGGAGGATGACGCAGAGGCCGATGGCGAGCGTGGAGAGAACCGCCGCCGGGGTGCGATGGCCGCCGACGTGACGCTCGAGAAAGCGCTGTAGCGGCCAGAAGATAATCGCGAGCGTCGCGGCCACGAAGGCCGCCTGGACGAAGGGCCAGGTGACGACGATGAAGGCCGTGGTGAGCACCGCGAGGAGGACGAGGAAGACCTGTCGCATCGTCTGTGCACGCATGCGCTATTTGTACGGAACTTTCGCCGGAAAGACAAGGATCGCGCCGTCAAGCGCCTTGCCTTCCTTTTGCAATCGCCGCAGCGGTATGGAATGATCCTCCAGTCATATCTTTCCGGGGAGCCGTCGGATGAAGCGACACAATCGATATCTCCTGTCGACTGCCGGCACGTTGATTCAGCTCCCCGCCCTCATGGCCATCCCCACGCTCGTCGTTGGCATCGCCTTCGCGGAATGGGCGCTGCTCCTCCCGGTTATCGCCATGGGACTGCTCAGCGTCGGCGTCGGGAAATTTCTCCTCCACTGCTTCCGTCGGCAGACGGAACAGACGAAATCCGCCTCCATGTCCGCCGTCGCCCTCAGCTGGCTGATCGTCGCCATCCTCTGCGCCATTCCCTTCTGGGGAGGGGCGCTGCTTTTCGGCGAGGCCTCTGAGACGATGCGCGCCTTTTGCCATCCGCTCAACGCCCTCTTCGAATCGATGTCCGGCATCACCAGCACCGGACTCTCTGTGGCACTCCGTCCGTCTGAGCTCCCCCATCTGATCCAGTGGTGGCGTTCGTTCCTGGAATGGATCGGCGGCGTCGGCGTGGTGGTCCTCGCCCTCCTGCTCGTGCATCCGGGAGGCGACGTCTACCAGCTCTACGCCGCGGAGGCCCGGAATCAGAACTTCGCCGAAACGATGCGGGGAACGGTCAGACAGATTTGGTGGATCTATTTTCTCTTCACCCTCGCGAGCATCGCGCTCTACCTGCTGGAGGGCATGCCCTGGTGGGAGGCGGTGAATCACGGCATGACGGTCATCGCCACCGGCGGCTTTACCATCACCGACGAGAGCTTCGCCGGATATTCGCCCCTCATTCAACTCTCGACGATCTTTCTCATCCTCGTGGGCGCCCTCAGCTTTCGCCTGCATTATCAGATCATCCGTAAGCACAACGCCAATGCGCTTTTTTCACACACGCAAGTGCGCCTCTTCTTCGCCCTCTTCCTTGGAGGATTTTTGTTCCTGCTGCTTCTGAGCCGTTCGCAGCAAAGCGCGCCCTTTGTCGCCATGCTCTTTCAGTGGAGCTCCGCCCTCGGCACCTGCGGGTTCAGCACGGTTCCGATCGCTTCGCTCTCCCCAGCGATCCTGCTCGTGCTCGTCCTGGGCATGATCATCGGCGGCGCATCCGGCTCGACGACCGGCGGCATCAAGCTCAACCGCCTTGCGTGGTTGTTCAAGGGAGTCGCCGCGAAATTCCATGCCATACGCGCCGGGCAGCGCGCACCGCGGCGGTTTCTCTTCGACGGAGAGCGAATCGGAGACAAAGCCGCGGGGAAGAATATCCATTCCGCTGCCGTCCTGCTCCTGCTCTGGATTCTCGCGCTGCTCTCCGCTTCCCTGATCCTGCTCACGACGCTGGAAGGGGAACGGCCGTTCGTGCAGATCCTCTTCGAGTGCGCCTCCGCCCTGGGCAATGTCGGCCTCTCCACCGGGCTCACGCACCCCGGCCTCGCCGCCACCCCCAAGATCGCCCTGATCCTGTTGATGTGGTTCGGTCGGCTGGAGATCATCGCCGTCCTCGTCTTGCTCTTCTCACCCTGGAAGATGGCCACCAGGAAGATCGGCTAGATCTTTCCCTTCCGTTTGAGGGAGCGGTTGACCGCCTTTGCCTGCTGTTCCGCCTTCTTGCGCGTACGGTGACCGCCGCCGTCGATAGCCGTTCCCGCCGCGTTCTTCGCGATGCGGCGGGAATCGGCCTCGATGAGACGGTAGCGATCCTTTTGCTTCGCCACTTTGACCGGCATCGTTCCCCCCTCAGCTCTCGACGGCAAAGGTGACCTTCGCATCGACGCGATAGCGGACGATCTTGTCGTTCTCCACGACCGCATTGAACTCCTTCACATAGATCGAACGGATGTTGCGCACGGTCTTGGCCGCCTCGGCGACCGCCTGCTGCGCGGCATCCTCCCAACCCTTCTCCGATTCGGTCATCAACTCCAACACCTTGATCAAGGCCATCGCTTCCTCCTTTCAGCGGGAATGGTATGCCCGCACATCATTCCTCGAGGGGAATGGCGTCCACCGGACACTCCTCCGACGCCTTCCGACACTTCTCCTCGGCCTCCGCCGGAACCGGATTCGTGTGGGCGACGGCCACGTCCCCCTCCATCTTGAAGACCTCCGGGCAGGTCTCCACACACATCCCACAACCCGTGCACGCTTCTGCATCGACTCGTGCCTTCATACCGCCTCCTCTCTGGTTGAGTACGATATACCACCCTGATCATCAGGATCGATTTTTTTGATGAAGAAGACCTCCGACGCGATGCCGATCCATACGATAACGCTCCCTGCAAAGATGACAACCCGTTTTCCATTTACAGCCGGCTACAGGATCGTCACCATGGGGACGTCAGAACAGAGGTCTCGATGGATGGCCACCGGGGTGACTCCACCCTCGTCGACGCCGCTGAGAAGACCTGAGGAGGCATCCGATGCAGTTCTCTCGCCCCCCTTCCCGACGTCGCCTGTCTCTGCGACGGATCATCATGCTGACGATCGCGTGCGCGTGCGCGTCCGCTGCCGCTCCTCTTTTCGCGAATGCTCGGATGCTCGATTGGAACCGTTTCTCGCCTCCGGGAGGGCGATTCATCATCCGTCTGCCGGGAACACCCTCGGAGGAACAGAAGACCGAGGAGACGCCGGTGGGCGACATCGAGACGACGCGCTATGTGGTGCGCACGGAGGGGGTTACCTTCGGGGCGGGCTATGCGGATATCCCGGGACTGATCGTCATCTTCGGCGGACGCAAGCGAATCTATGAACGTATCATCGAGGAATACCTCAAGCGCGCCGAAGGGAAAGAACTCTCGGTGACCCCCTTTCGACTCGATGCCTATCGTGGACGAATCCTGACATACGACAGCCCAAAACGGTACGGAAAGGTGCTCATGCTCCTGGTCGGCCGACGCGCGTATCTGATCATGTGCTCGGTTCCGCGCTCATCGACAAAAGTGCGGAAGATCATCGAACAATATCTGGACGGCTTTCAACCGCTGTATCGAAAAGCCCGTGATCCACACACGATCGGGCGTGGAACGCGACGACACCATCGCTGAAGGAAGAGAGGCATCATCCTGGCGCACTCGCTTTCGACCAATCGAAAAAAGCGTTTTTTTCGCCGCCCCCGAGCGCCCTCCGGCAGGAAGGGCAAAGGGGCGAAGAGCGGGTCAACCGTTCTTCGTGTATCATGCAATCAGATTAACCCTAATCCGGCAATAATTTGACGATTTCGAGCACCATCAAGCAGCGAGGATGTT
>CAYPII010000086.1:0-8909 GCA_964410765.1 uncultured Myxococcales bacterium
CCTTGAGATCGCCGTCGGCCGCCGCGCGCATCTTTGCATTGACCTCATCGGTGTTCGCCGCCTTCTTGAGCTGGACGACCAGGTCGACGAGCGAGACGTTTGGCGTCGGAACGCGCACCGAGAGCCCGTCGAGCTTCCCCTTGAGGTTCGGGAGCACCAGCCCCACCGCCTTCGCCGCACCGGTTGTCGTCGGAATCTGCGAGATCGCCGCGGCGCGCGCACGGCGCAGGTCGCTGTGCGGGCCGTCGACGACGCGCTGGTCGTTCGTGTAGGAGTGGATCGTCGTCATGAAGCCGCACTCGACGCCGAAGGCGTCGTCCAGGACCTTCGCCACCGGCGCCAGGCAGTTGGTCGTGCAGCTCGCGTTCGAGACGATGTTGTCCTTCTTCGCGTCGTAGCTCTCGTGGTTGACGCCGTAGACGAAGGTCGGAACCTCGCCCTTGGCCGGCGCGGAGATGATCACCTTCTTCGCGCCGGCCGTCAGGTGCGCCTCGGCCTTCTCCGACGTGCGGAAGAGGCCGGTGCACTCCAGGACGATGTCGCACTCCATCTGCTTCCAGGGGAGCTTGGCGGGATCCTTCTCCGACGTCACCGGGATATTCTGCCCGTCGACGACGAGGGCGTTTCCGTCGTGGGAGACCTCTCCCTTGTAACGGCCGTGGGTCGAATCGTACTTGAAGAGGTGCGCCATCTGTTCCGAGTTGATGAGATCGTTGATCCCCACACAGGTGCAGTCGCCACGTTCCTGCATGACGCGCAGGGCGAGCCGTCCGATGCGTCCAAAGCCGTTGATACCGATGCGCAGAGCCATGTCATCCTCCTATCTCATTGAGATGAGTGTGATTTTCGGCAGCGCGGGGAGGGGTGCACCAGCAACCGTCCGCGTCGGCCGGAAAGGCGGGCGGAGTATACTGATTTGCCCTGTGCCGTCAAGCGGAGCGAGGGGTGGGGCGTTCGTCGCAGATGTCGGTTTTATCACTCTTAGCGCGCGCCATCCCGCGGCCGGCGTTCCACACTCCGGCGTTGACAGGTCGGGCCCTCGGCGCGTACACCGGCGGCCATGCGCGCGTATGCGAACGAGACGATCGCGGCGATCGCCACCCCGCCCGGGCAGGGGGGCGTGGGGGTGGTGCGCATCAGCGGCCCCGACGCGCGCACGGTCCTGGAGAAGCTCTGGCGCGGCCGCACACCGGTCGAACGCTTCAAGCCACGCACGCTCTATCTGGGCGAAGTTGTGGATGTCGGGTCACGTGTTACGGGTCACGTGTCACGACTCGACAGAGTTCTCGCCGTCTACATGCCCGCTCCCCAGACCTACACCGGTGACGACGTCGTGGAGCTCTCCGCGCATGGCTCGCCGGTCGTCCTCGAACGCCTGCTCACGGCCTGCTGCGCCGCCGGGGCGCGCGTCGCGGAGCCGGGCGAGTTCACACGCCGCGCCTTCCTCGCCGGCAAGCTCGATCTCGTCCAGGCGGAAGGCGTGGCCGATCTCATCGCTGCGACGAGCGAGCGCGCCGCGCGCGTCGCCGCCGATCAGCTCGCCGGCCGGCTCTCAGAGCGCGTCATGGCGATCGGCGATGAGATCGCGGAGCTGCGCGCCTTCGTAGAGGCCTCGATCGACTTCCCCGAGGAGGATCTGGGGACGTTTGCGGATGAGAGCGTCGAAGCGCGTCTCGCCGGGGCCCTGGAACGAACGCGCGCGCTCTCGGCCACCTTCCGCGAGGGGCGGTTGCTGCGCGAGGGGGTGCGCGCCGCGATCGTCGGTCCCGCCAACGCGGGCAAGTCGAGTCTCCTCAACCGTCTCGTCGGATCACATCGCGCGCTCGTGCACGAGGCGCCGGGGACGACACGGGACGTCGTCGAGGAGTCGATCGATATCGGCGGCACCGTCGTCCGGCTGCGCGATACGGCAGGATTGCGCGCCACGACATGCGCGGTCGAAGCGATGGGGACGCGGCGGGCGCGTTCGGAGATCGAGGCGGCCGACCTCATCCTCCTCGTCCTCGACGGTTCGCGCCCGTTGGACGACGACGATCGCGCAGCGCTGCGCGCGGCGGAGGGGCGACGCGTGATCACGGTCCTCAACAAGTCGGATCTCTCTCGTGAGATCGACATCGAGGGCGCGACGCACCTCTCCGCGCTCACCGGCGACGGCATCGAAGCGCTCTGCGCGCGCATCGCGGCGACGGCCGAGATCGATTCCGGCCTCGCCGACGGTGCGGTCGTCACGAACGTCCGACACGGATCGGCACTCGATGCGTCGGCGCATGCGTTGGCGGAGGCGATCGACGCCCTGCGCGCGAGCGCGCCGCTCGAGTGCATCGCGCAGCACCTGCATGCGGCACAGTCGAAGCTCGGCGAAATAACGGGTGCGGTCACGACCGACGACCTCCTCGATCGTATCTTCTCGCGCTTCTGCATCGGGAAGTAGTTTTCCACGCGCGTTGTCCACCAGCTGTGGAAAAACCTGTGGATAAGAACGGAATCTGTCGCAATGACGAAGCAAATCGCGGACATCGTCGTGATCGGAGCGGGGCACGCCGGCTGTGAGGCGGCGCTCGCCGCTGCGCGCCTGGGTGTCCGGACGCTGATCGTCACCGATCGCCTGGGGACCATCGCGGCGATGAGCTGCAACCCGGCGATCGGCGGGCTGGGCAAGGGGCATCTCGTCCGCGAGATCGATGCGCTGGGCGGCGAGATGGGGCGCGCCGCCGACGCCACCGGCATCCAATACCGTACGCTCAATCGCAGCAAGGGGCCGGCGGTGCGCGCCACGCGCGCGCAGATTGACCGCGCGCGCTATCACGCCTCCATGCGTGCGGCCCTCGAGGCCCAGCCGAATATCGAACTGGTCGAAGGGAGCGCAAGCGAGCTGCTCGTCGAGGAGGGTGCCGTCGCCGGAGTCATCATTCACGAACGACGAACCCTTCGACTTCGCTCAGGACAGGCGACGAACGACGAACCCTTCGACTTCGCTCAGGATAGGCGACGCATTTTCGCAAAACGCGTCATCCTCACCGCCGGGACCTTTCTGCGCGGCCTACTCCACTTCGGGATGGAGAGCGTCCCCGGCGGACGCATCGGTGACCCGGCTTCGAATGCCCTCTCCGCCTCGCTCGCTTCACTCGGCTTGCCGCTCGGGCGCCTCAAGACCGGGACCTGTCCGCGGCTGGCCGCCGGCTCGATCGACATTACAAAGTGCGAGCGCCAGGAGGGGGAGGAGCCCCGCCCACACTTCTCCGACGATGAAGTTGCGAACGACCTCCCGCAGCGCCCCTGCTACATCACGTATACGAATGAGGCGACGCACGCGCTGATCCGCGCGAACCTCGACTGTTCGCCGCTCTTCTCCGGCAAGATCGGTGGGGTCGGCCCGCGCTACTGTCCCTCGATCGAGGACAAGGTCGTGCGCTTCGCAGACAAATTGCGACACCAGCTCTTCCTCGAGCCGGAGGGGATCGATACCGATTGGGTCTACGTCAACGGCCTCTCCACCTCGCTTCCGCTCGATGTGCAGCAAGCGATGCTCAGCACCATCCCGGGGTTGGAGCGCGCGCGCATCGTTCAGAGCGGCTATGCGGTGGAGTATGACTTCGTACCGCCGACGGAACTCGTGCCCTCGCTCGAGGTGAAGCGCATCCCGGGCCTCTTCCTCGCCGGCCAGGTCAACGGGACCTCCGGCTATGAGGAGGCGGCGGCGCAGGGGCTGATCGCCGGGATCAACGCGGTGCGCTCGCTCGCCGGCAAAGAGCCGGTGGTGCTCCGGCGCGACAAGGCCTATATCGGCGTGCTCATCGACGACCTGGTGACAAAGGGGACCGAGGAGCCCTACCGGATGTTCACCTCGCGGGCGGAGCACCGGCTCCTGCTGCGCGAGGAAAACGCCGCCGGGCGCCTCACCACGTCAGGGAGGAAGCTGGGGCTTGTCGGAGAAGACCGCTGGGTGCACTTTTGCGAGCGGGAGCGGCGGGTGGCCGAGGCGGTACGATTGTTGCAGGAGACGGTTGTTCTACCCAATCGTTCAACAAATGAACGGTTGGTGGGGCTGGGGAGCGTGCCGCTCAAGAAGCCGGCGGTCCTCGCCGACCTCGTCTGTCGTCCGGAGCTCTCGCTCGGAGAGGTGCTCGATCACTTCCGCCCGACGAAACTCGAGAGCGCGGTGCGCGATCGCGCCGAGACCGAGCTCGTCTACGCCGGCTACATCGATGCCCAGGAGCGCGTCGCCGCGCGAATGGGGGCGCTCGAGCGCGCGCGTATTCCGGAGGGGATCGACTATGGCGCATTGCGCGGACTCTCCCACGAGGTCGTCGAGAAGCTCACGCGCGTCCGCCCGCGCACGATCGCACAGGCCGCCCGCATCCCGGGCGTTACCCCCGCCGCGGTCTCCATCCTCATGGTGCAGCTCGGCAAAAAATAAAAGGAGATATCCGCGTTTAATCAGCGTTCATTTCCGAAGACCTTCGACCACTTCGCATGCCACTCCGCCTCCGGCAGTATCTCAGGGGGATAGCCGTTGGAATATACCCAGCTGTCGACCGCCCAGATCGTCGCCGCTGGGTGGCCCTGTTCGACGACGCGCACGGCGTGGTGGCCGTAGTTGGGGAGGTTGACGGTGCTCTCGTCGGGATTGATCGTGTGATAGACGAGCAGGCCGTGCTGAATCAGCAGCGTGATGAAGTGGCGCGTCGTCTGGAGTTCGTTGATACAGTCCTGCTGCCCCTGCGCGTCGCGTGCCTCGCGGTTGCGAAACTCGGCGCTCAATTGATAGGCCATGTCGATCCGCGCGTTGCCCAGGTGCCCGCCGAGATCGTGCGCGGTCCCCGCCTTTGGTCCCACGATCCGCTCGTAGTTCGCGATCGTCTCGGCGAGCGCGCCGCGCTCGAGCATCGCGGCAAACGAGGTACTTGCATCGCAGACGAGCCCAGCCCCCTCGGGGGCGAGGGTGGCGAGCGGTGCGACGATGGCCTCCCACTCCGCCGCGGTCAGCGCCTCCTCCTCCAGGTGGGTGCGGTAGCCCCCGCCGTGGTGAAAGACGTAGGAGGAGGCGTAGTCGTCGTCGTCGATTTCGCTCAGGAGCTCGACGTCCACGCCCCCCATGAGGAAATAGTGGCCGAAGAGGCGTGCGCCGCGGCAGCGATACCCGAGCAGATCGGCGAAGAGTCCGTTGACCTGCAGCCGTCCCCCCTCCTCCAGGAGCTCCTGCGCCTCCTCGAGGAGGTCGACGCCGCAGGCCGCGGTGTCGTCGTCGAGATCGAGTCGTTCGGCAATCGCCGCCTCAACGATATTGATCGCATGGGTGCGCTCCGCATCGGAGTCGAGCAGATGCGGGCACCCCCCGGAAGCCGCTATACCCATGAGATTATTTAGAATATTCGGCAGCCGGCGTATGGTCGAACGCTCACCCATCTCACTTCATTATCGGCACGCGCCCAAAAGAGTTGTCAACGAAAGGAGAAATGTTTCCCCCCCCGCCTTGCCAGCCCCCTGCCGGGCGTGATAGGGGCACCCCCTCATGCGCTTTCCCTTCAAACAGACGTCGGCGGTCTACCGCTACATTCGGGCGCAGAAGCGCGCCGGGACCGAGCGCTTTCCGCTGGTGCTCATGCTCGAGCCGCTCTTCGCCTGCAACCTGACCTGCTCCGGCTGCGGGCGCATCCGCGAATACCGCGATCATATGCGCGAGAAGCTCTCGCTGGAGCAGTGCCTCGCGGCGGTCGATGCGTGCGGCGCGCCGGTCGTCTCGATCTGCGGCGGCGAGCCGCTGATCTCGCCGGAGATCGGCGCGCTCGTGCGCGCGTGTGTGGAGCGCGGGCGGGTGACCTACCTGTGTACCAACGGCCAGACGCTCACCGAGAAGCTGGACGACTTCACACCAAACGCGCTCTTCAACTTCAACGTCCACCTCGATGGACTCGCGACGACGCACGACGCGATCGTCGAGAAGGTCGGCGCCTTCGATCGCGCGGTCGCCGGAATCGTCGCGGCGAAGAAGCGCGGCTTCACCGTCTGCACGAACACCACCGTCTATGCCCAGACCGACATCGGCGAGATCGTGGCGCTGGTCGACTATCTCGAAGGGCTCGGCGTCGACGGCTTCCTCATCTCGCCCGGGTTCGATTACGGCGAGGTCGCCGACCGCACCTTCTTCCTCACCCGCGAGCGCATCCGCGAAAAGTTCCGGATGCTGCGCGAGGTGGGGCGGCGCAAGATCGTGTGGAGCACCCCGCTCTTTCTCGACTACCTCGCCGGCGAGCGCGACTATCCCTGTACCCCGTGGGGGAACGTCACCTACAACGTCTGCGGCTGGAAGGCGCCCTGCTACCTCATTACCGACGAGCACTATCCCACCTGGGAGGCCTTTCTGAATGAGGTCGATTGGGAGCGCTATGGCCCCGGAAACGACGAGCGGTGCGCCAACTGCATGGCCCACTGCGGGGTCGAGCCGACGATCGCGCTCGCCGCGACCGGTTCGATCCGCGACGCCCTGACGATGGCGCGCTGGACCCTTCTCTGATTCAACGCGAAAGCGATCACAGCAAAACGCCGGGCAGGCATACGCCCGGCGTTTTTTCTTATTCGGCGTCAACGATCAGTGGACCGTGATGAGGATGCCCTGCGGCGTGTTCGGCGCCTCCACCGCACGATCGTTGTCGTAGTACGAAGGATCGCCGAGGAGCGCATCGACGAAGCGGTCGCCGTTGAAATCGCCGAAGGCGACGCCCGGCTGACTGTGATCGGGGGAATCGCCGAGGATGCGCGAGAAGTCCGCGGCGCTCACGGTCACCGAGGCGTCTGCCGCCGTCGCGGAGGCGATCTCCGATCGGCCGTAGTAGAAGTCGAAGATTCCCCCCGGCGTCGTGCTCACCCACGTCGAGAGGATGTCGGCGATGCCGTCGCCATCCCAATCGTGAGCATCGAGGAAGAGACTGTCGAACGACGCCAAGCTGTTGTGTGCGGCGAAGTCGAGCAGCGTGTTGTCGTCGATCGTGATGAAGGGCGATCCTCCCTCGCCGCCCGCATTTCCGAGGAGCAGCTGAAACTGCGAGGAGGTGGCGTTGGAGAAGAGGACGTCGACGATACCATCGTTGTTGACGTCCCCGGTCGGCAGCCAGAATCCAAAAGCGAGATATATCTGTGCAGAGACGATGCCCTCCAGGAAGGCCGTGGATCCCTCCGGGAGGAGGCGCGTCGTCCGACCGGTGTCGGTGGCGATCTGTGCCGCGAAGGCGGCGAGAATCTCCGTCCCCTGCGGAGCGGCGATGTAGATCGGCGAATCGTCGGTGACGCTCGCCCGCTTCTGTGCGGCGATCCACTTCCCCGAGATGAGGAAGACGCGCGGCAGCGTTGTGCTGGGAGCGGAGAGGATCAGGTCGGTGTAGCCGTCGCCGTTGATGTCGGCCTGGCGAATGGACGTTCCCAGAAAGCCATCCTCCTTCGTTCCCAGGATGACGATATCCGCCTGAAAGGAGTTCGCCGGATCCGCCGCGAGCGTCTCCGGATGAAAGAGATAGATCGCGCCGGTGTTGTCATCGAGTCCACCGAGGATCGTGCTCAAGCTGACGACCGAACGCACGACGAGCCAGTCGTCCATCTCGCTCGCCCCTTCGCCCGCCGGGAGCGGGAGGACCTGGAGTCCCGAGCCGAAGAGCTCGGCGGCGTAGAGGCCGTAGATGATCTGCGTATCGTTGATCTCGTCCACGAAGCCGGTGCGCGTGCCGTCGCCGGCGAGCAGACCGACGCCGCCGCAATTTCCGACCCCCGGCCTGGCGGGGTTGGTCGCGCCAAAGGCGCCGACGGCGATATCGGTGAATCCCGACGCGGTGTCGACGAAGTTGCCGATCTCCGCATCGTTTCCGAAATAGATGTCCTGGTAGGGAAGCGTCTCATCGTTGCCGGCTGCGGGGAGGAAGATCATCTCCGCTGCGGCGGGAAAGAGGACGGTACCCTCCGCGTCGTCCGGCGTCCCGTAGATCACCTGCAGCAGGCCGCGGTTGGGCACCGTGCCGGGGTCATCCGCGCCGATCGGATCGAAGTTGCGCGTCATCACCATGAGGTCGTCGACGCCGTCGACGTCGACGTCGCGTGCCTTGAAGTCGCTGGCGTAGCCGAAGTTGTCCGCCGCCGCATCGATGTTCTTGATGATGTCGGGACGATATGGCGTTGGGAGCGTCGAAAGGGTGGCGTCGCTCCCTGCATCGTCCGCGCCGAAGAAGTTCGCGCTTCCCATGTAGACCATGATGTCACCCAACAGATAGGTGTCGGTCGCATCCATCGTGGCCCGCGCAAAGATGGCGTCGTCGAATCCATCGCCGTTGAAGTCGCCGGCGATTCGATCGAGGAAGGTCAGCCCCCCGCGGTTGCCGAGGAAGTAGCCCTCTCCCCCCATCGTTCCGTCGACGAGGAGGACGTCGAGCGTCGCCGCGTCGAGGGAGGCCGACTGGAGTGCTGTGCCCTGCAGCGGCACGACGGCGACACAGCGGGTGAGCGCCTCGCGGACGGGAACGCGATAGGTGATCTCGGAGGAGCCGTCGGCGGAGAGGGCGGTGGTCCGAACGAGGTTGCAGGCCGCCGCGTCGGACGAGCTCGGACTGGCGCCGGCGTCGACGATGCCGCAGGTCGCTCCCTCGCTGTCGACGTTGAGCTGTGCCAGCGTCGGGATCGTCTCCCCCTCCAGGATGGTGACCGATTCCCCACGCACCGTCTTGATGCCCTTGATCATGAGCGCCGTGCTGGGACACTCGGTGACCGCCGTCGCAGCGTCGTTGGGCGTGGCGTAGATCTCATACCCCTGGATGTCCGCCTCGTTCGCCGGCGTGACCGCCGGGGCGACGATCGTCGCCGATGCCGGCGGATTGGGATCGACCCATTTGATCAGTCCCCGGCTCTGATACTGCTCCTGGACCGAGAGC
>CAYPII010000087.1:0-8900 GCA_964410765.1 uncultured Myxococcales bacterium
TGATCAAAAATCAATCATCAACAGCATGATCATCATCAAGATCATCTGTCCGATTATATCGTCACTCCTCGCCTCTCCTGCACAATCATATCGTGATTACTGCAGTTCAGCAACGAGGGGGCCGCCTGCGGGCGGCCCTCTCCGTCTTGACTTGAGCGGGGAGGCCGCCTAAGGGAGGGCAAGGGGCGCCATGAGAGACCATCGGAAACTCGTCATCGGATGCATCGGAGCGATCACCATGCTCGCCGCCGCCGCCAGAGCCGCCGAGGCCCCCCTCCCCTCCCGCTACCGTCACCACGGGGATGGCGTACTCAACCTCAACACCACGAAGGGGAAGGCGACCTTCCGGGGGCGCTACCGCAACGCCGACGGGAGCTACGACGAGGCGGCGCTCCGAAAGATCCACGCGGTCTTCCAGGCCCAGTACGGCCAGCCGATTTCGACGATTGCGACGCGGCTGATCGAGTATCTCGACCTCCTCCAGGACCGCTTCAACCCGAAGGCGCGGATCACGATCTACTCGGGCTACCGCAGCCCCGCCTACAACACGGGGCTGCGCAACAAGGGCAAGCTCGCCGCCAAGGCCTCGCTGCACCAGTACGGCATGGCCGCCGACATCGGCATCGCCGGCGTGCACCCCGCCAAGATCTGGAAGGCGGTGCAGGAGATCGGCTTCGGAGGAGCGGGCTACTACGGCGGCAAGCTCGTCCATGTCGACGTCGGGCCCGCGCGCTCCTGGGATGCAGCCACCTCGGGAGTGGGGACCGGCCTCTCGGACGAGAACAAGCTCATCTGCCTCGTCGCCGACCGCGATATCTATCTTTCCGGCGAGCCGATCGCGTTGCGCTTCACGCGCATGACCCTCTTCCCCATCGGCGTGCAGCCGACCTTCCTCCTCGAGCGCGAGAAGAAGCCGGGCGAATGGAAGCGGGTTGACGACTTCCGCCCCGCCTTCACCGTCGCGGCCGAGGGAACGTGCCCGCAGTTCAAGGACATCGGCGAGATGCTGAACATCCGCTGGACGCTGCCAAAGCGCCTCAAGCCCGGAACCTACCGCGTGCGCGCGAGCTTCTGCGATCGGCGGTCGGAGGCGATGCCCGAGTCGATCGTCACCGATCCCTTCGAGGTCCGCCGTGAAACTCGGTAAGACCGCGCGCGGCATCATTTGGATGATCCTCGCCCAGATCGTCTTCGTCACGACCTGGACGGCGATCAAGACGCTGGGCAAGCGGCTGCCCCTCTTCGAGATCATCTTCTTCCGGGCCTTCTTCTCCTCGCTCATCCTCCTGCCGCTCACGCACTGGCGCATCGGGACCTTCCGCGGCCACGACTGGATTACGATCTTCCTGCGCTCGCTCACCGGCGTTGCGGCGATGATCGCCGCCTTCTACACGATGATTCACATCGAGCTGGGGAATGCCGCGACGCTGCTCAATACCCTGCCGATCTTCGTCGCGATTCTCGCCCCCTCGTTGCTGGGCGAACCCTTCCGCCGCCGGCAGTTCCTCTTCGTCCTCATCGCCTTCGCCGGGATCCTCTTCATCCTCAAGCCGGACGCCGAGCTCGTTCAGGGCAATTCGCTCATCGGCCTGCTGGCGGGGTTTCTCGCTGCACTCGCGATGCTCTGCCTGCGCAAGCTGCGCCACACCGACAACGTGCTCACGATCACGCTTCACTTCACCCTCTTCACCGCGCTCGTCTGCCTCCCCTTCATGCTGCGCCATTTCATCTGGCCGACCCGCGAGGAATGGTTCTGGCTCGCCTTCATCGGCTTCTTCGTCACCTTCGCGCAGCTCTTCATGGCGCGCGCCTATCACTTCGGCCGCGCCTCGACGATCGCCCCCTTCGCCTATATCTCGGTCATCGGCTCCTATATCGCGGGGCTCGTCTTTTTCACCGAGGTGCCCGATCTCCTCTCGGCAATCGGTTCCGCCGTCGTCATCGTCGGCGGCGTCGGCGTCATGCTCACCGCCCCGCCGGCACAGCATATCCCCGGTTCGACGCCAGGAGCTCGGACATAGCATCAGATCGAGATCTAGAACGAGATCTCGATTTAGATCTAGATTCAGATCAATAGATCTTAGATCAGAGATTGTTTGAGCTTGATCGTCATTGCATAAGCGAATTCGAGTTTTGAGCGAAGCTCCTCAGCAACCTCCTCCGAGATCAAGCGATAGGCCTCCATGGCATCGGCGGCGGAATCGGCTGCCTGCCTCGATGTTGCGATGGCCCTCGGGTTGATGGGGGAGGCTGAAGCTCATGAGCTTCAGGAGAAGCTCCTCGAAGTCGTGAAGATGCTCTCCAAACTCAGGTGATCTTCGATCACCGATCTCTGATCGTCGGGCGTAATCTTCGTCTTCGTCGTCGATCGTCATCTTCTTCAGAAAAAGGCCCCGGATCACTCCGGGGCCCTTCACATCCACCGTCACTCCGCATCATTTATACGCATAGATCGGTTTGATATCGACCGGGACCGTGTCGAGGCGGGCCAGCGCCTGCTGCATCGACGGGGGCAGGACACGGTACTTCTTCACGAACCGCTTCGCCGCCGCATAGTTGCCGCGCGCCTCGATCATGAGCAGCTCCTGCGCCAGATCGCGAACGGCCTCCCCGATCTTCGCACGGTTCACCGCAAAGCGCCCCGTCTTCTGATCAAAGGTGAAGCCCCCCTTCTCGAGGAGATAGCTGAACTGAATCGCGTTGCCGCCCCCGTGCGCCTCGTTGATGCCGAAGCGCACCGAACGGAAGAGGCCGGCGAGATAGGTCGGCCAGAGGACCTGTGCGAAGTCCTTCGGGTAGAGCCCCTTCTCGATGAGGTAGGCGTTGTTGTAGACACCCAGCGTATCGGCCTTGCACTCCTCGATGACCGAGTAGAGGTCGCGGAGCGCCTTGTTGACCGTCGTCTTGCGTCCCCCCTTCGTGATCTCGCCGGGGCCGATCCCGTGGCTCACCTCGTGCAGGAGGGTGTGCGCGAAGAAGGCCTGCCCGTCGACATTGGCCGCATCCTTGGCGACCAACACCCGCTCGGCGATCGGCTTGAGAATCTTCTCGAACTTCGCCTCGATCACGTTCTTGAGCATCACCTTCTTGCTCCCCTCCTGCTTGCGCACGCGCTCGTCGTTGGGGAGGTTGAAGGCGATCGTCTGCACGCCTGCCTTGGTGTCGCCCGCGGAGTAGAGGAGATTGGCGACGACGATCGGCGAGCGCAAACTCCGCCCGATGCCCTTGTACTTTTTCGGGATCGGGAGATGGCGCTCCAGGTCGTCGAGGTAGTCGACGACCTTCGCCAGCCGCTTGCTCTCGTCCGGGTCGACGAGTGTGACGAACGACTCGAACGCCGCCTTGTAGCCGAAGAGCTCATCCTCATAGACCTCGTATGGGCCGATCACGACCTCGATCGCGTGGTCCTTCAGACGCACCCAGTCGACATCGCTGGCGAAGTAGTCGTTCGTCTCGAAGGCGCGCGCCCGGCTGATGAGATAGCGCTTCAAGCTCGGGTTCTCCGCATACTTCGCGGCGCGGCGCAGGTGCGCGGCGGCCTTCGTCAATTTCGTCCGATAGGCCTCCGAATAAGGAATCGCCTGCAGCTTCTTCTCGCCGTCCCAGCGAATGATCGTGAACTCGCTCTCGAAGGCGGCGCGCTCTTTCGGATGCTTCTTCACCCAGCGCTCGAAGTCCTCCTTCGTCATGTTCTCCGGATAGAAATTCGCCCCCGCGGGCTTCGGCGACACACCGTCGATAAATGGCTTGTTGTGATCGAGGCGATCGTAGGGACCGAACATGATGTTGAAAAGCTCGCGCAGCGAACGGTCCTTGCGCCCCGCCTTCTTGAGCGCCCGGGCCATCGCCACATTCCCGCTCCAGGCCTGCTCGAGGAAGAGCTCGTCCATGAGGCGCGAGGCCTTGACCAACTCGTCGACGACGCGACGCTGCGACGCCGTCATCTTTCCGCGGCCGACCGTCACGCGCACCGGCGCGAACTTCGCGAGTTCCTCTTTGGCAAACATCACATCCCCCTTCGGCGCAGAGGCCCAGGCGACCCCCGCCGCCAGGAGCACCGCCACCACCGTCAATCCCGCTCGTTTCATACCGACCTCCCGGAGAGCTTGAAGGAGAGGACTACAGCGCAGAGCCCGCTGAAACGCAAGGGCTTTGCCCCCTGGAAATCGTACAGCCGGCGCTTGCCACGCCCCGGCAGTTGCCCTACAACGGGGGCTGCTTGAGGGGAGGAATGCTAACCATGCAATTTTCGGAATACCTCGCCCACGAATGGGTCCCGGCGCTCGGCTGCACCGAGCCCGCCTCGATCGCCCTGGCGGCATCCACGGCCGCACAGCAGCTCGAAGGGACGATCGAGCGCATCGCCCTCATCGTCGATCCGCGCATCTATAAGAACTGCTACGCCGTGGGCATCCCCCACAGCGGACACAAGACCGGCATCCTCTGGGCGGCCGCCATCGGCGCGCAGCTCCCCAATCCGGACGCCGGCCTCGAACTCTTCCGCGACACAACGGCGGAGATCGTCGCGCGCGCGGAACGGCTCGTCGACGCGGGGGCGATCGACGTCACGGTCGACACCGAACACGACGAGCTCTTCATCGACTGCCGCATCACCGCCACCGAGGGCACCGGACGCTGCGTGATCGAACGCGAGCACACCGGCATCACCCTGGTCGAGCGCGATGGCGAGGTCGTGCAGCAGCGCAGCGCAGAGCGCGCCGAAGGACGGCACGACTTTCGCGCCGAGACCGCCGCCCTCTCCTTGGACGAGATGATCGCCCTGGCGCGTTCGATCGGCCAAGAGGATCGCGCGCGCCTGCGCGAGGGAATCGCGATGAACCGGGCGATCGCCGAACACGGCCTGACGCTCTTTCCAAAACCCTTCTTGGAGCTCACGACGCGCGACACGACCTCGCGCGCCTCGGCGCTCGTCTGCGGCGGCGTCTACGCGCGCATGTGGGGCGAGGAGCTTCCGGTGATGTCGCTGGCCGGCAGCGGCAACAAGGGGATCACCGCCTCGGTCCCACTGGCGGTGCGCGGCGAGATCGAGAATGTCGACTCCGCTCGCGTGGAGGAGGCGCTGGCGCTCGCCTGCCTGGTCACCTCCGCGACGACGCACCACCTGGGGACGCTCTCGGCTGTCTGCGGCTGCTCGAACGCCGCCGGCATCGGACTGGCCGCGGGGCTGGTGCTCATGGGCGGCGGCGACGACCGCGCGATCGAACTCGCGATCCACAACATGGTCGGCAACGTCACCGGCATGATCTGCGACGGCGCGAAGATCGGCTGCGCGCTCAAGACGATGACGGCGGTCGACGCCGCGCTGCGCGCCGCCACGCTGGCGCTGGGCGGCATCGGCATCCCCCCCTGCGACGGCATCGTCGGCCACGAGGGGAGCGCTTCGCTCGCAAACATGGGGCGCATCGCCACACGCGGCATGCTCTCGACCGACGCGGAGATTCTGGCGATCATGAATGAGAAGTTGAAGCGAAAAGAGGACGACGCATGAAGAAGCGCTATGACGAGACCTTCGCACACATCCGGGAGATTGTGGCTCTTTCCGGCACCGCCGGACTGCTCGGCTGGGATCAGGAGACGATGATGCCCGAGGAGGGCGCCGGCGTGCGCGCCGAACAGTCCTCGGCGATCGCCGGCGTCGTCCACGAGAGATTCGTCGATCCGGCGATCGGCAAGGCCCTCCGCGCGCTCGCCAAGGGGGGCAGGGCGCTCACCGCGGCCCAGCGCGCGAACGTGCGCGAGGCGCTGCACGACTACGAGAAGTCGGTGCGCCTCCCGCCCGAGCTCGTCCGCGAACTCGCGCACACCTCCACGCTCGCGCAGAAGGCATGGATCGCCGCACGCCGGGAGAACGACTTCGCCCGCTTTGCCCCCTGGCTCAAAAAGACCTTCGCGCTCAAGCGCCGTCAGGCCGAGGCACTCGGCTATGCGCGCGTCCCCTATGATGCGCTGCTCGACGACTACGAACCGGGGATGACGACGGAGCTCCTCGACCCGATCGTCGAGGAGGTGCGCGCCGGCCTCGTCCCGATCGTCCAGGCGATCGCCGAGACGAAGAAGCGCATCGACACGCGCTGCCTCACCGCCGGCTTCCCCGAGGAGGGGCAGGAGTCGCTCTGCCGCGAGGTGATGGCGGCGATGGGCGTCGACCCGCAGGCGAGCCGGCTCGACCGCTCCGCGCACCCCTTCTGCATCGGCTTCGCTCCCACCGACGTGCGCATCACCACGCGCTACAACCCGCGCTGGCTCCCGCAAGCGCTCTACGGCGTGATGCACGAATCCGGCCACGCCCTCTACGAACAGGGGCTGCCGATCAAGGCCTACGGCACGCCGCTGGGCGAGGCGGTCTCGCTGGGCGTGCACGAGTCGCAGTCGCGCCTCTGGGAGAACATGGTCGGCCGCGGCGAGCCCTTCGTGCGCTTCCTCTTCCCGAGGATCAAACGCCGCTTCCCGAAGCCCTTGCGAAACGTGACGCGCGCGCAGTTTGTCGCCGCGATCAATCGCGTCGCTCCCTCGCTCATCCGCGTGGAGGCCGACGAGGTCACCTACAACCTCCACATCGTCCTGCGCTACGAACTGGAGAAGGCGCTGCTGGACGGCGCGATCAAGACGCGCGAGCTCCCGAAGCTCTGGAAGGAGCGGATGCAGCAGTACCTGGGGGTCACGCCCAAGCGCGACGCCGACGGCGTCATGCAGGACACGCACTGGGCCTCGGGGCTGGTCGGCTACTTCCCCACCTATCTGCTCGGCAATCTCTACGCGGGGCAGCTCTGGGCGCGCATCCGCGCCGATATCCGCGGCCTCGACCGACAGCTGGCGAAGGGCGACTGCGGCCCGCTGCGCGCATGGCTGCGCCAGCGCGTCCATCGCTTCGGTCGGCGCTATCCGGCCGTCGAACTCATCCGGCGCGCGAGCGGGAAGAAGCCCTCCGCGCGCTTCTTCCTCGACTACCTGCGCGTGAAGTACGGCGCCCTCTACGGCATCCGCTTCTAAAACGAAGGGAGAGAATATGCGACACCTCACGACACTTGCCGTCACAGTCGCCCTGCTCTGCGCAACGGCCCAGGCCACTCAGGCACATTGCGAAATCCCCTGCGGCATCTACGGGGATCGGATGCGCATCCAGATGATCGAGGAGGACATCGAGACGATCGAGAAGTCGATGCGCGAGATCCGAAAGCTCTCGAAGGCACCGGGGCGAAACGCAAACCAGCTTGTCCGCTGGATCACGAACAAGGAGCATCACGCCACGAAGATCCAGGATGTCGTCTGGCAGTATTTCATGGCCCAGCGCATCACGCCGGAGTCGAAGGGACAGGCACAGGAAAAATACCGACGCGAGATCACGCTGCTGCACGAGATGATCATCGAGGCGATGAAGTGCAAGCAGACGACCGACCAGAAGCACGTGCGCACCCTGCGCACGCTCACCACGCGCTTTGCGCAATCCTATTTCGGCAAACAAAAGCACGAGCATTGATCTTGCTTCGCCTCCCGCGCGCTGCTATGAGCGCCGCCGCAGGGAGGGCCCATGGAAATCGCCATCGTCGGACAGCCGCAGAGCGGCAAGAGCACCATCTTCGAGATCATGACCGGCGTCGCCCCCGGCTACGGCGAGGCGACCGCGCGCGGGATCGCGACGGTCCCCGACGCGCGCTTCGACCGGCTCGTCGAAATCTTTCGACCGAAGAAGGTGACCCCCGCGACCGTTCCCTTCATCGACACGCACGCAGCGGGCGAGAGCGCGTGGGAGACGATCCGCCAGGCGGTCGCGGCCGCCGACGGGTTGGTGCACGTCGTCGACGCCTTCACCGCAAGCGACGCCGCGGAAGCGATCGCGCACTATCGGGCGCTCGCCGACGAACTCGTCATCGCCGATTTGATGGTCGTCGAACGCCGCCTGGAGAAGATCGCCAAGCTCCCCGCCAACGCGCTCAAGCCCGAGGAGGCGAAGCAGGCGGCGATCCTCCCGCGCTGCCGCGAGGCGCTGGAGGCCGGGACCGCCCTGCGCGACGCGGGGCTTCCCGCCGAGGAGGTCACGGCGCTGAAGAGCTTCGCCTTCTGGACGCTGCGCCCCGAGCTCGTCGTCGTGAACACCGGCGAGGAGGGAGGCGCCCTCGCACAGGCCTTCGCCGCGGAAGCGGGCATCGGCTCGCCGGTCGTCGGCATCTGCGCGCAGGTGGAACAGGAGATCGCCCAGCTTCCGGCGGAGGAACGCGCCCCCTTCCTGGAATCGCTGGGGATCGAGCAACCCGCCTTCGAGCGGATCATCGAGACCGCCTTCCGCCAGCTGGGACGCATGGTCTACTTCACGGTCGGCGAGGACGAGGTGCGCGCGTGGGTGATCCCGGCCGGCTCCACCGCCCCGCGCGCGGCGGCGGCGATCCACAAGGACTTCGAGCGCGGCTTCATCCGCGCCGAGGTCGTCTCCTACGACGACTTCATCGCCAACGGCGCCACGCTGGCCGGGGCCAAGGCGGCGGGAAAGATGCGGCTGGAGGGGAAGGAATACGTCGTCGCCGACGGCGACATCATCTCGTTCCGGTTTAACGTGTAACTGACTCGACCTCCGTTGCTCTGATGGACTGCGCATGAAAACGAAAACTATTTGATATTACAGCGTTTATCGTTATCTCCGGCGATGCCCGGCACAAAGCGCTTTCCCCTTGAAACCCCTCAATCATTACGCTAGGTTCCCCCGCCCATTGCAGGATGGGCGCATAACTCAGCGGGAGAGTACTACCTTCACACGGTAGGAGTCGCAGGTTCAAATCCTGCTGCGCCCACAGGACAGGGCCTTTTCGCCCCCGTAGCTCAGTGGATAGAGCACCTGCCTCCGGAGCAGGGTGCGGGAGTTCGATTCTCTCCGGGGGCGCAGGATC
>CAYPII010000088.1:0-8737 GCA_964410765.1 uncultured Myxococcales bacterium
ACCGCTGCGACCGCGAGATAAAATCGAGCCGCGTCCCGCGCGAGCACATCCTCGAACGCGCCCTCTTCGACCTGATCGGAAAATAACAGCAATCGTTTTTTCCGTTCGTTCCGGACCTTCCGGGGGCCCTCCTACCGGCGCAGGCGCCTGCCTGCCGGCAGGCAGGCACTCGCTCACTATGCGCCGTACAAAGGGCCCCACGGAAGGTCCGGAACGAACGGATGGCGGAGGGTGTCAGAGGGGCACAAAAAAACGGGAGCCGGTCGGCTCCCGTTTCAATGCGGATTCCAGAGATCTATTTCTCGGTCGTGTTGACGAGCTTCGTCAGGCGCCCGATGACGCGGTCGGCCCGGCGCTTCGGGATGCCGTAGCTCCCGCCGGTCTTGGCGATGACCGGGATCGCCTTCTTGAGGTTCTCGGCGGTCGGCTCAAGGCGGACCTGCTTGATCGACGTGCGCATCGCGGAGACCTTGTCCTTGTTGCGGACGCGGCGCTTTTCGGCCTGGCGGGCGCGCTTGATCGAGGAGAGGTGCCGTCCGATGCCGACCTTTTTCTTCGTCGTAGCCATCCAAAAACTCCTTCCGTTCATTGCATTGAAGAGCGAGCCGAGCTATCATGCGCCGCTTCCATTGTCAATGGTGATTCCCCGGAATTTTCGCGCAGTTGCCGGGACCCGGGCAGGTGAGGGGGAGTGATGTCGGAGGAGCAGGCCCATATCAGTCGCCGCGTGGGGACGGTGAGCTTCTACACCTTTCTCTCCCGCATCCTGGGGCTCGTGCGCGATGCGGTCGTCGCCTGGGCCTTCGGAGCCACGAGGGCCGCCGACGCCTTCTACGTCGCCTTCCGGATCCCGAACCTCCTGCGACGGCTCGTCGCGGAGGGGGCGCTGACCATCGCCTTCGTCCCGGTCTATACGGAATATCTCAAGAAAAATCGGGAGGATGGACGCCAGGCCCTCTCGGTCATCTTCAGCTTCCTGGCACTCTTCCTCGTCCTCCTCGTCCTGCTGGGGATCCTCTTCGCCCCCTGGCTCGTGCGCCTCGTTGCCTGGGGCTTCGCCGACGATCCGGCGAAGTTCGACCTGACCGTCTTCCTCACGCGGCTGATGTTCCCCTATATCTTCCTCATCAGTTTGGTGGCCCTGGCGATGGGGGTCCTCAACGCGCTCAAGCGCTTCGCCGCGCCCGCGGCGGCGCCGATCCTCCTCAACGTCGGGATCATCTTCGGGGCGGCGGTCCTCTCGCGCCACTTCACGATGCCGGTGGTGGGGCTGGCCGCCGGGGTGCTCATCGGCGGGATCTTTCAGCTCGCCCTCCAGATCCCGTCGCTCGCGAAGGAGGGGATGCTCCCGCGCCTCGACTTCCGCTGGCGGCATCCGGCGCTCAAGGGCCTTCTGCTCCTCATGATTCCCTCGGCCTTCGGGACGGCGGTCTACCAGCTCAACGTCCTCATCGTGACGCTGCTCGCCTCCTTCCTGCCGGGGGGGAGCGTCTCGTATCTCTGGTACGCCGATCGCGTCTCGGAGTTTCCGCTGGGGATCTTCGCGATCGCGGTGGCGACGGCCACGCTCCCGACGATGTCCGACCACGCCGCGGCAAAGGACCTGGCGGCGCTGAAGGGGACGATGAACTTCGGCCTGCGGCTCGCCTTTCTCATCGCGATTCCGTCAGCGGTGGGGCTCTATCTGCTCGCACTCCCGATCGTCTCGGTCCTCTTCCAGCGCGGCGCCTTCACGGCGGCCACCGCGACGGCCACCGCCGGGGCGCTGGCCTACTTCGCCCTGAAGATCCCCTTCGTCTCCGGCGTGCGCAACCTCGTCCCCGCCTTCTTTGCGCTCCGCGACGCGAAGCGCCCCGTGGTCGTCGCGGCGATCGCGGTGGTGGTCAACGCCGTCGCGGCACTGCTGTTGATGCGTCCGCTTCTGCATGAGGGGCTGGCGCTGGCGCTGGTCATCTCCTCGGTGGCGAACTTCGTGATCCTCCTCGTCTGGTTTCGCCACAAGGTGGGGCCGATCGGCGGGCGGAAGCTCTTCACCTCGATTGCGAAGAGCTGTGTCGCGAGCGCCGTGATGGGCGGTGTCCTCTGGGGGGTGCTCGCGTGGATCGGGCCCTTCGTCGACCGGCCGCTCCTGCCGCGGGCGGGGATCCTCTTCGGCTGCATCGGTCTGGGGGTCGTCGTCTTTCTGGGTATCACGCGGGCGATCAACGCCGAGGAGTATCACGCGCTGATGGGGATGGTGCGGCGAAAGGTCAATATCCCTTCCTCTGCCAGGCCTTGATGAACGCGCCGATCGTGCGGTCGTATGTGCGCTCCTCCTCCTTCGGGAAGAGGCAGCCGGGGATCTCGCCGCTTTTCAGATGATACTGGATGCACTCGCAGCAGACGCCCTTCTTGTTGCAGGCGCTGTAGGTGCAGGTGCAGAAGCCCTTGTTCTTCTCGACGGTGCATTGCTTCATCCGTTTCCCTCCATCGTTTTGGCTGTTCTCTTTGCCGCGATCGCATCGCGCCGGACGAGGACGTCGATCAGGCAGTAGCACCAGACGAGGCCGAGGCCCACGCCGGCGACGATGAGCATCGTGCGGTTTCCGGCGAACGACGACTGGAGCGCATTCGTGGCGAGTGCGACGGAGTTGCCGATCGGCGGTGCGGTCTGCAAGTATTCCCGCGTCCCGGAGAGGAGGAAGAAGATCGGGACGAAGACGACCAGCAGCGCGATCGCCATGACGATCGTCGCGCGGATCGACTCCTTGACGAGGAGGTAGCCGAAGCCGGGCATCACCAGTTGGTTCAGCACCAGGACGAGGACGAGCGTGTTCATGATCCCTCCCGCTTGGCGGCCTCCCAGAGCGCATCCCAATCCTTGGCCGAGAGTTTCTGCAATGTCTTTCCCTCCGCTTCGGCGTGCTCCTCCATCCAGCGAAAGCGCGCGATGAAGCGGTTGCACGCACGGCGCAGCGCCCCCTCCGGGTCGAGCTTCAGAAAGCGCCCCAGGTTGGCGAGCGTGAAGAGGAGGTCGCCGTATTCGTGGTCGATCGCGGCTGCGTCTCCGGATTCCTTGGCCGCGTGTAGCTCCTTCGCCTCCTCCTCGACCTTGCCCAGGATCCCCTCGGCGTCGGGCCAGTCGAAGCCGACGCGTGCGGTCTTCTCACCCAGGCGGAAGGCCTTGAGGAGTGCGGGCAGCGCGTCGGGCACGCCGCCCAGCACCGTCTTCTTTCCCTCGGCTTTCTTCAGTTCCTCCCAGCGCTCGACGACATCCTGGGAGCTCGTCACCTTCTCGTCGCCGAAGACATGCGGGTGACGGTGGACGAGCTTCGCCGAGATCGCGTCGATGACGTCGTCGATCGAGAAGCGCTCCTCCTCGGAGCCGATCTGGGCGTAGAAGAGGACCTGCAGGAGCAGGTCGCCCAGCTCCTCGCTGAGCGCGCCGTAGTCCTCGCGGTCGATCGTCTGCAGGACCTCGTAGGTCTCCTCGAGCGTGTGCGGTGCGATCGTCTGATAGCTCTGTTTGCGGTCCCAGGGACAGCCGTCGGGGGCGCGCAGCCGCGCCATGATCTGCACCAACGCCTCGAATTTTTTGCCGGTTTCGGACATGGGCGAGGGGATAGGGGAGGCGGGGGGCAAAGTCAATGCGGGAAGAAAAAAGAACCCCCGCCGGCGGGCCGACGGGGGTGTGAGATCCTTCGACGAAATCTGTCCTGAGCGAGTCCCGTTCATCCTTCGACCCTTCGACGTTGCTCAGGGCAGACATGCTCAGGACGAACGGGACGAGTCGAGGGGCTCAGGATGACGGTGAGCTTTAGCTCACCGTCACCTCGATCTCCTTGGGCTTCGCCTCCTCCTTCTTGGGGAGCAACACCTCCAGAACGCCGTCCTTCATGTTGGCGTGGATCTTCTCGGCGTCGACGGTGGTGGGCAGCGAGAACGAGCGGGCGAAGGTGCCGTAGCTGCGCTCGATGCGGTAGTAGTTCTCCTTCCGGTCCTCCTGCTCGAACCGGCGCTCCCCCTTGAGGGTCAGCGTGCCGTCGTGGACGGTGATCTTCACATCCTTCTGCGTCATCCCCGGGAGTTCGGCGGTGATCTTCACCGACTCCTTGTCCTCATAGATGTCGACCAGCGGCGCCCAGGTCGCCGGCTCTCCCTCCTCCCGATGGCCGCGGCCGCGCCGGCCGAAGCCGTAGAAGAGGCGGTTGACCTCGTCCTGCAAATCCCACAGATCGCCAAAGGGTTTCCAGGCTTGCATCTCTCTGCGTGTCATAATGATTCCTCCTCTCTGCGTGGTTGCTGTTCCGTTCCACTCCCGAGATGGGGCCGGCCGGGGCCCAAGTCAACCCCCTCAAAACGGGGATTGCATTCCCCTTGGAGAGGCAATAGATATACCCGAATGATTTTCTTGAGGAATTACTTCATCGCGACGACCGACGCGGTCGATGTCCTCTCCGTCGTGCACGAGGTCAATCGCACGATTCGGGAGTCGAGTGTGCTCGAGGGGCAGGCGACGATCGTCGTCCCGGAGCCGGGAGCGGGGCTGGTGATCGCCGAGCCGCTCCCCGATGTCCTCACCGGGATCGCCGAGGCGGCCGAACGGCTGGGGAGCGGCGCGGAGAAGACGCTCACGCGCCGGAAGGAGGAGGTGACCGTCCCCCCGCGGGTGGCCGCGGCGCTCGTCGGGCGCTCGCTCACGATCCCGATCAGCGCCGGCAAACTCCGGCTCGGGGTGCGCGAGGAGCCGCTGCTCGTCGACCTCGAGCGCCAGTCGCTGCGCCGCGAGCTCCTCGTCCAGATCGTCGGCGAGGGGGGCGGACAAGAGCAGCAGCAGCGCGGCGCTTCCCCGCAGGCGCAGCGCAGGAGGCGATAGATGACCGCCCGTAGAAAGACGGCGAAGGGCACCGCGAAGGCGAAGGGGGCGGCGAAGCCGCGGGAGGGGAAGGTCCTGACGCTCCGCTTCGACGACAACCAGCTGGCGCGCGATCTCTTCGGCGCCGAGGACAGCCACCTGCGTTCGCTCGAGCGCAACTTGGGGCTCGCCATCGACGTGCGTGGCGCGGATCTCAAGCTGCGCGGACGCGAGACCGACGTCGAGGCGGGCGAGCGCATCCTCAACCAGCTCTACAACCTGCTCAAGAAGGGTTACCCGATCCTCGGCTCCGACATCGAGATGGCCTTCCGCGTAATCGCGCGCGATCGTAACGCCGACATCGAGACGCTCTTCGCCGACTCAATCTTCCTGCCGGCCAAGCGCAAGGTGATCGTCCCGCGATCGCCGGCGCAGAAGGAATACCTGCACAAGATGCGCGAGAACGACATCGTCTTCGCGGTCGGCCCCGCCGGTACCGGCAAGAGCTACCTCGCCGTCGCGCAGGGGGTCGCTTCGCTGCTCCGCAAGGAATACAAGCGCATCATCCTGGCGCGCCCCGCCGTCGAGGCGGGGGAGAGTTTGGGCTTCCTGCCGGGCGATATGCAGGAGAAGGTGAACCCCTATCTCCGTCCGCTCTACGACGCCCTCCACGACATGATGGATGCCGACCGGGTGCAGGAGCTCATCGACGAGGGGGTCATCGAGATCGCGCCGCTCGCCTTCATGCGCGGCCGCACGCTCCACCGCGCCTTCATCATCCTCGACGAAGCCCAGAACTGCAGCTACCTCCAGATGAAGATGTGCCTGACGCGACTGGGCATGGAGTCGAAGATGGTCGTCACCGGCGACGTGACGCAGATCGACCGCCCGAAGGGGTCGCGCTCGGGGCTGCTGGAGGCCTGGCACATTCTGCAGCGGCGCCCCGGCATCGCCTTTCACCGCTTCACGGAGGTGGACGTCGTCCGGCATCCGCTGGTGAGCGAGATCATCCTGGCCTATCAGGAGCACGAGGAGGACGAGGACCATGCCTGAACGCGCGGCACGACACATGAAGCACTTCATCGGGCGGGTGCGGCGGAGTGACTTCGCGACCTTCGCCGACTTCGTGCACTCCGCATCCTTCTCCTGGATTCTGCTCCTCGTCCTCTCCGCGGGGGTCGCCTTTCTCACGAGCGTCTCGCTCCAGTACATTCCCTCGCAGCTCCAGGAGGGGATGATCGCCGTGCGCAACATCAAGGCGGACCGCGGCTACGAGATCGTCGATGCGGAGGCGACGGAGAAGTTTCAGAAGGACGCCGCGTCGGGGGTGATGGCGGTCTACGACTACGACCCGCGGCTCCTCGATGCGCTGGTCGGCCGCGTCCAGGAGACCTTCGAGTTGCTGCGCGTGCGCTATGGGGAATTGACCCGCGACGAGAACGGCCGGCGCATCGCGCTCTCCGAGGAGGGTACGCGAGAGCTCAAGACGACCTTCAGCGATCGCCTGGACCTGACGCCGACGGCGGCGCAGTGGAAGGCGCTGGTGACGGAGCGCTTCAGCGAGCGCTGCGGGGAGGACCTCGTCCTGTTGCTGCGCGAGGCGATGGCCGGACCGATCATCGCGGAACGCGGTGCGCTCGACACCCCCAAGGAGACCGGGGGAGTCGTGCTGCGCACCTTCAAGCCGCCGAAGGAGGAGGGAACCGAGCGCGTTGCGGAGGATCGGGTGGTGACCGACCTGGCGACGATTCGAACGCTCGAGAGCGCGCGCAAGCGCATCGCCGATGTGGATATCCCGCGCACGGGGTTGCGCGGCCGTGAGACGATCGCGGCGGTGCGCGGCATCGCGCGCGAGCTCGTCGTTGCGAATACCTTTCTCAACCACACCGAGACACAGCGCCGCCGCGAGATGGCCGCCGCGGACGTGAAGCCCGTCATCCTCAAGGTCAAGCCCGGCGAGATGATCATCCGCGAGGGGGCGCGCTACGAGCCCTGGCACATCAAGGTGCTCACGGGTATTCAGACGGAGAAGCGCAGCGGGACGGCGTGGCTTCAATTCCTGGGGACCTTCGTCATCGTCCTGCTCTTCCTCCTGCTCCCGTTCTATCTGGCCGAGCGCTTTTTCCGGCGCATCCGTCCCACGCGCTCGGATCACTTCCTGATGGCGCTCGTCGGCTTCTCCATCCTCATCGTCGTGCGCCTCTCGCTCATCATCGCGCCGGCGCTGCACGACGTCCTCTTCTTCGACATCCCAACCACCGCGCTCGCCTACGCCATCCCGGTGGCGGCCGGGGCGATGCTCATCCGCATGTACCTGGGCGCGGAGATCAGCCTCATCTTCGCCGTCGTCATCAGCGTGCTCACCGGCCTCTTCGTCGAGACCGACGTGCAGTTCGTGGTCTACTGCCTGGCGGCGAACTTCGCCGCGATCGTTTCGATCGCGCGCGTCGACCGTCGGAGCCTCATCATCCGCGCGGGGGCGATCACCGGCGGGGTCGGGGCGGTGGCGGTCTTCGGGATGCAACTCGTCGCGATGGCGGCTGGGAGCGGTGCGGTGGGGTGGGTCGCTGTGCTCTGGAGCACGTTCTTTGCTTTCCTGGCGGGGTTGGGGGCCGCGATCTACACGATGATCGCGGCGGCGATCGTCGAGTCGCTCTCGGGCTACACCTCCGATATCAAGCTGCTCGAGCTCGCAAATCTCAACCATCCGCTGCTGCGAGAGCTCATCGTCCGCGCGCCGGGGACCTATCACCACTCGCACCTCGTCGGCATCCTCGGCGAGGCGGCGGCCGACGCGATCGGCGCGAATTCGCTGCTTGTGCGCGTGGGGGCGTACTACCACGACATCGGGAAGATCAAGAAGCCGCCCTATTTCATCGAGAACGTCCGCGGCGGAGACTCGCGGCACGAGAAGCTCTCGCCGAACATGTCGGCGCTCATCGTGCAGGCGCACGTGAAGGACGGCATCGAGATGGCCGCGAAGTCGAATATCCCGAAGGTCATCTCGGAGATGATCCCGCAGCATCACGGCACGCGGATCATCAGCTACTTCTACGACAAGGCGAAGAGCCAGGAGGACCCGGACCTGCAGAAGGTGGACGAGAAGGACTTCCGCTATCCGGGGCCGAAGCCGCAGACGCGCGAGGCGGCAATTTTGATGCTCGCCGACGTCACCGAGGCTGCGGTGCGCTCGCTCAAGGAGAAGAGCTCGATCCGCATCCAGCAGACGGTGCAGCGCGCGATCAACGACATCTTCGCGGAGTCGCAGCTCGACGAGTGTGACCTGACGCTGCGCGATCTCAACGAGATTGCGAAGGCCTTCGTGCGCATTCTGCTCGGCATCTATCACCAGCGCATCGAATACCCGAAGGACAAGGAACCGGAGAAAAATGGCAAGCCCGAGATCAGCGTCGTCGACGAGGATACCGTCCGCGAGGAGAGTGGTGACGAATCGCCATCGCCGTCGACGTCCCCCGCTGAAAAGGATTGAGCGTGCGCTTCGCCGGCTGCCCGGCGGTGCGGACGACCTCCTAAGGCGCGTCGAGATCACCTTCATCGACGATGCGGCGATCGCCGATCTCGCCGGCGCCTGGCGCGGGAGCCCGCATCCGACCGACGTGCTCGCCTTCCCGTATGAGGCGGGGGAGGTGATGGGCGAAATCCTCATCTCGCTTGACACGGCGGCGCGGCAGGCACGGGCGCGGGGGGTGCCCTTGGCCGACGAGCTCATCCTCCTCTGCGTGCACGGGCTGTTGCACCTGGGGGGCATCGACGATGAACACGAACGCGGCTGGCGTGCGATGCGCGTCGCCGAGTTTGAAACACTGATGGGGATCCTTTAGAAGAGGGGGTCTTCTCCCGAAAGAGTGGGTAGAAACAGGTGTTGGAAGTATGTAAGTGGTT
>CAYPII010000089.1:0-6237 GCA_964410765.1 uncultured Myxococcales bacterium
TGCCGACCTACCCGGACGCGGGCCGCTTCTGGGACGTCTGCCAAAAGCACGGCGTCACCATCTTCTATACGGCCCCGACCGCCATCCGCGCGCTCATGCGCGAGGGCGAGGAGTGGGTAAAGAAGCACGACCTCTCGAAGCTGCGCGTGTTGGGTTCGGTCGGTGAGCCGATCAACCCCGAGGCCTGGATGTGGTACTACAAGAACGTCGGCAACGAGCACGCGCCGATCATGGACACCTGGTGGCAGACCGAGACCGGCGGCATCCTCATTACGCCGCTGCCGGGCGCGATCGCCACGAAGCCGGGCTCGGCGACCTTCCCCTTCTTCGGCGTAAAGCCGAAGGTCATCCGCGAGAACGGCAGCCAGTGCGCTCCGAACGAGGGCGGCTACCTCGTCATCGAGGAGCCGTGGCCGGGAATGATGCGCACCGTCTACAACCACCACGAGCGCTTCAAGGAGACCTACTTCTCCATGTTCAAGGGCGTCTACTTCACCGGCGACGGCGCGCGCGTCGACGACGACGGCTACTACTGGCTGATGGGCCGCGTCGACGACGTGATCAACGTCTCCGGCCACCGCATCGGCACCGCCGAGGTGGAGAGTGCACTCGTCTCGCATCCGTACGTCGCCGAGGCGGCGGTGGTGGGCTTCCCGCACGACGTGAAGGGCCAGGGCCTCTACGCCTACGTCACCCTCAAGGCCGGGCAGCAGGTGAACGAGGAGGTCCAGAAGGAGCTCATCAAGCACGTGCGCAAGGAGATCGGGCCGATCGCCACGCCGGATCGCCTGCACTTCACCGACGCACTGCCGAAGACCCGCTCGGGCAAGATCATGCGGCGCATCCTGCGCAAGATCGCCGAGGGCGACTTCAAAAACCTGGGCGACACCTCGACGCTCGCCGACCCGAACGTCGTCAACGCCCTCATCGAGGGCCGCAAGGCATAAGGTCGGAAACGATCACGACGAAAAGGCCTCCCGGAAACGGGGGGCCTTTTTTATTCGCAAAGGGGCAACGTCACTTTTCCGAAAGGTGATAGTCGATCCGGGTGCGGATCTCGCGCTCGTGTTCGCGGCGAAACTCCTCGAACTTCATGATCTCGGTGAGCGAGGCCCCGCCTTTGACGCTGTCGAAGACCTTCGCGTCGACCTTCTTGATCTCCTCGGCGACCGCGACGATCTCCTCGGCCTGCCCCAGCGGGAGGATGACCACCCCGTCGGCATCGCCGTAGATCCAGTCGCCCTGCGCGACCGCCACGCCACAGACGGAGATGATGTCGATCGGCGGCTCGATGACGTCGGCGCGCCCGGCGCGCGGGTTCGTCCAGCGGTAATAGACCGGGAAGTCAAGCTCCGCCATCCCGCGGACGTGGTGGACCGCGCCGTCGATCACCGCACCGGCCAGGCCGCGGCGCTTCGCCTCGGCGGCGAGGAGCTCGCCGAAGATCGCCTGACTCTGCCGGCCGCCGTCGACGACGAGGACATCGCCCTCGGCCGCCTCCTGAAGCCCGCGGATGACGGTGAGGTAGTCGTTCGAGCACTTGATCGTGTGCGCGCGGCCGACCAGAAGTCGGCTGGGGCAGACGGGCTTGAGCCCCGGGGCGAGAGCGCGGACGAGCGGCGACGCGTCGCAGAGGGCAGCGCCGTCCAGATGCAACAGGCGTTCCCGCAGCTGGTTGGCATGAGCGTTCATGGTCCACCTCCTGCACGCATCATTATCACCAACGCGAGGAGATGCAAGGGCTTCAGCGCACCCATCGCCTGTCGTCTCAAAAGAGGAGGAAAATTGTGAGCGGTGTGACGGGGGGCTCTCGGGTCTGTCGCGCTCGGAACGGCGGCTCGGCTCACACGCCGCCTCCGCCGCCTGACACTCTTCGCGCCGGGCGTCTTTCGGCTTGGATCCGGCGCTCATCGAGTCTCCTCGCGCAACAGCTCCCTACGCCCCTTTTGTCACACCGCTGCCCTCTCTCTGCGTTCGCGACGACAGGCGACGGGGGTCGCCCGTTGCGAACGCGAAGAACAATCGGGAACGGGGTCCTGCGGATCCGTCCCCTCGTCTGGGATGCTGATCAGTTGCGGATGATCTTGAGCTTTGTACCGGGGCGAACCGCCGAGGGATCGGGGAGGTCGTTCCACGCCTGCAGCTGCGCGATCGTCACGCGGTGACGCCGCGCGATCGCCCAGAGGGTGTCGCCCGACTTGACGCGATAGGTGATCGTCTTCGACGCCGGAGCGGGCGCGGCGGCGACCGCCTTCGCCACCTCGGCGCGCGCGGGCGCGGCCTTGTTCGCCGTGGGACTCTTCTTGATCACGAGTTTCTGACCGGCGCGCACGCTGCGCGGGTTCTTGATGCCGTTCCAGGCCATCAGCTCCTTCGTGGTCACGCCGTGTCGGTTGGCGACCCCGCCGAGCGTCTCGCCCGACTTGACCGTATAGCGATAGCTCTCCGCCACCTTCGGGGGAGGCGTCGCCGCCCTCGACTTCGAGGTCGGCAGCTCCGCAACCTGGACCGCCGTCGACGACGACGCCTTCGCCGGCGCGCTCGCCTTTCCCCGGACTTTGAGCTTTCGCCCGGCACGGACCCGCCGCGGGTTGCTGATCCCGTTGAGCGCCATCAACTCCTTCGTCCCCATGCCATAGCGCTCCGCCACGTGGCCGAGTGTCTCCCCGCGCTTGAGCGTATGCGTTCCAGTCGCCTGCGCGACGGTCACCGCCGACGGCTTCGGCGCCTCTCGCACCACCACCGTTTGCGAGACGACGAGCTTCTGGCCGGCGCGCACGCGCCGCGGGTCTGATATCTCGTTCCAGGCCATCAGCTCCTTCGTCGAAACCCCGTACCGCCGCGCGATGGCGCCCAGCGTCTGCCCGCGGCGAACGCGATGCGTCTTCGTAACGACGCGCTCCCCGGCGCTCACCTTCGCCGTCGTGCTCGTCGGTAGGTCGTCGACGTGCTTCGCGGTCGTATCGGGGAGCACCGCCTTGCGGCTGACGACGAGCTTCTGGCCGGCGCGCACGCGGCGCGGGTCTGAGATCTCGTTCCAGGCCATCAGCTCTTTTGTCGAGACGCCGTAGCGCCGCGCGATGCCGCCGATCGTCTGCCCGCGCCGCACGACGTGCGTCGCCTTCCCGCGCGTGGACCCGCCCCCGCTCCCGGAGGCGACTGTGCTATAGATCTTGAGCCGCTGGCCGACGCGAATCGTCGACCGGCGGTTGAGCTTGTTCCAACGCCGGAGACTCGAGAGGCGAACGCCGTATCTCTCCGCGATCTGTCCCGCCGTCTCCCCGGACCGCACGCGGTGGCGGACGAGCTTCTTCGTCGTGGAGGCACGGCGCGACGCCGCGACCGCGCGTGCGCGCGCAGCACCACCGACCGGAATGACGAGGTCCGCCCCGCGGCGCAGCCGCCGATAGGAACGAATGTTGTTCGCCTGCGCGATGGCCTTCACGCTCACGCCGTAGCGGCGCGCGATCTTCGAGAGGGTGTCGCCCTGCTTGACGCGGTAGCGCACGATCTGGACGCGCTCCTCCTTCGGGAGCTTGGCGTAGGCCAGGCGGAACTGCTTGCCGCTCCCCTTCGGGACGCGCACCCGATAGTCCTTCTTCCCGTGCGGCGTCGCCCCGCGATGCAGGTGCGGGTTGAGGTCGACGATCGCTGCCTCGTCCACGCCGGCGCACTTCGCGACGACGCCGAGGTCTGTCTGCGTCTCGACGACCGCCTCCTCGAACTCGAACGGCGGATCACGCGGCACATCGCCGAAGCCGAATCGCTCAGGCATCTTGGCGATGATCGCCGCCGCGATGAACTTCGGCACATAGTCGCGCGTCTCCGGGCGCAGCGCCCGGCGGTGCGACGCGATCACCCAGAAGTCCTTGCTCCCGGTCTGCCGGATCGCCTTGCGCACGCGCCCCTCGCCCGCGTTGTAGCCGGCCATGGCCAAATACCAGTCGCCGAACTCAGTATAGAGGTCCCGGTAGTAGGCCGCCGCCGCCCGGGTGGCGATGTAGGGATCGCGCCGTTCGTCCCTCCACGCCCCGACCTGCATCCCGTAACGGCGCGCGGTTCCGCGGATGAACTGCCACGGCCCCACGGCGTTCGCGTGCGAGCGGGCATGACAATTGAAGCCACTCTCGATCAGCGAGATGTAGACCAGATCCTGCGGCATCCCCTCCTCGCGGAGGATCTCCTGCATCAGCCCCATGTAGCGCCCGGAGCGCTGCAGATAGCGCCGGAAGTGCTTCCGCCCCGCGCCGGTGAAGTAGTCGAGCCACGCCACGACGCGGTCGTTGATAACGACCGGGATGTCGAAGCGCGGGAGCCGCTGCAGGTTGTGCTCCCGGATGTACTGGGCGGAGTTGACCTTCCGCTTCCCCGAGCAGGAGAATTGGGGCAGCAGTAGGGCGAGTACCAGAAAAACACTAATGATTTTAATTGCTTGGCGCATTTCCGCTCCGTGGACGTCGGCCTTTGACGGACAAAATCAGTATACACTTCCGATTTTTCCACTGTCAAAGTATTATCCGACGTTCTCGTTAAAAGTTGCGTTCTCTTTTCATTCGCTCCAACCCCGATCAGTCCGCCTGCTTCCGGAGGAAGGTCGGGATGTCGTACTCGTCGTTCTGATACTCCAACACACCGATATCACGAGCTATTTCACGGAGCTCCTGCTTGAGATCCCCCGCCCCGCGACCGGTGGCGGCCATCCCCGCCTCTTTGAGGCCCATCGGGGGGGCATGGCGCGTCGCGCCCGCAGCGTAGTTCTCAGTGGCCGCGACCGTCTGCGTCCCCAGCTGCGGGGCGCCGAGCGGGCTCGTCGGTGCCGTCGGTGCCGTCGCGGTGGGCGTGCGCGCCGACTGGGCGCTGGGCATGCGCTTGCCGCCGAGCATCGGTGCAGTCTGGGCGACCGGACGCGTCGCCCGGGGCAGCTGCCGGCCGAAGCCGGTCGCGATGACGGTGACGCGGATGCGCTCGGTCATCGACTCGTCGATCACCGCGCCGAAGAGGATGTTCGCCTCCTCGTGCGCCTCCTCCTGGATGATCTTCGACGCCTCGCTGATCTCGTAGAGGGTCATGTCGGCGCCGCCGGTGATGTTGATGAGGATGCCGGTCGCACCCTTGATCGAGACGTCCTCGAGCAGCGGGCTGGAGATCGCGCGGGTCGCCGCGTCGATCGCGCGCGCCTCGCCCTCCGAAGTGCCGGTCCCCATCAGCGCCATCCCCATCTCGTTCATCACCGTGCGCACGTCGGCAAAGTCGAGGTTCACCAGGCCGTGCACGGTGATGAGGTCGGAGATGCCCTTGACCGCCTGATAGAGGACGGTGTCGGCCTGCTTGAAGGCATCGACCACCGTCACGTCGTGGGCGACGACGCCCAGCAGCTTTTCGTTCGGAATCGTGATGAGCGTGTCCACCGCCTCGCGCAGCTCGGCGATCCCCTGCTCACCCTGCTCGTTGCGCATCTTCCCCTCGAAGGAGAAGGGCTTCGTCACGACGCCGACGGTCAGCGCGCCCAGCTCCTTGGCGAGCTTGGCGATCACCGGCGCGCCGCCGGTCCCCGTGCCGCCGCCCATGCCGGCGGTGATGAAGACCATGTCGGCACCCTGCAGGTGCTCGGCCAGCGCGCGCTGATCCTCGAGCGCGGCGTTGCGGCCAATGTTCGGGTTCGCCCCCGCGCCGAGCCCCTTGGTCAGCTCGCGGCCGAGCTGCACCTTGATCGGGGCGCGATTCGCCGAGAGCGCCTGCATGTCGGTGTTCGCCGCGATGAAGTCGACGCCGTCGAGCCCCGACTCCATCATCGTGTTGATCGCGTTGCCACCGCCACCGCCGACGCCCAATACCTTGATCCGGGCATTCTGTGCATGATGTTCAACCAGTTCAAACATGGTGTCCTCCCCTTTTTCGGCATTCGTCGTTCGTTTTTCGTCGTTCGAAAGCATCACATTCCTGTCGCCGCCCGTCTTTTCGAAAGACGAACGACGAAGGACGAACGACGGTTAGAATATCTCCCCCAGCCACTCCTTCATCCGCCCCTTCACCTTCGTGTAGACATTGCGGTCGCGGATCTTGAAGCGCTTCTCGTCATGCGAATGCGCTCCGGTCAGCACCAGCCCCACGCCCGTCGCGTACATCGGATTCCTCACGACGTCGACGAGCCCGCCGATGCGCTTGGGCAGGCCGGTGCGCACCGGCAGGTTGAAGACCTGTTCGGCGAGGTCCCCCGCCCCCTCCAGCAACGAGGTC
>CAYPII010000089.1:6247-8550 GCA_964410765.1 uncultured Myxococcales bacterium
GACGATCCCCGCCGCGGCCATGTCCTCGTAACCGGAGCGAACGATCTCCTGCTGCGCGAGCGAGAATATCTCCTCCATGCGCGGCTCGAGGATCTCGGCCAGGATCTGGCGCGAGAGGACGCGCGGGTTGCGGCCGCCGACCGACGGCACCTCGATGGTCTCGTCCTTGTGAACCATCCCCGCCATCGAACAGCCGTACTTCTGCTTGATCTTCTCCGCCTCGTGGGCCGGCGTGCGCAGGCCCACCGCGACGTCGTTTGTCAGGTGGTTGCCGCCGAGCGTCAGCACCGCGGTGTGCATGAGCGACCCGCCGGAGAAGATGGCGATGTCCGCCGTGCCGCCGCCGACGTCGAGCAGCACGACCCCCAGCTCCTTCTCGTCGGAGGAGAGCACCGCCTCCGAGGAAGCGAGCTGCTGCAAAACGATGTCGTTGACGTTGAGCCCCGCGCGGTTGCAGCACTTGATGATGTTCTGTGCGGAGGTGACCGCCCCCGTGACGATGTGCACCTTCGCCTCGAGGCGCACGCCGCTCATGCCGACCGGATCACGGACACCATCCTGATCGTCGACGATGAACTGCTGCGGGATGACGTGAATGACCTCACGGTCGAGCGGGATCGAGACCGCCTGCGCGGCGTCGATCACCCGCTCCACGTCCATCCCGCGCACCTCCTTCTCCTTGATGGCAACGATGCCGTGGCTGTTGATCCCCTTGATGTGCCCCCCGGCGATGCCGGCGAAGGCCTGGGTGATCTCACAGCCCGCCATCAACTCGGCCTCTTCGATCGCCTTGCGGATCGAGGAGACGGTGCTGTCGATGTTGACGACCACCCCTTTCCGCAGCCCCTTCGAGGGATGGGTGCCGATGCCGACGATGTCGATCCCCTCGTCGCTCACCTCCCCCACGATACAACAGATCTTGGTGGTCCCGATGTCGAGCCCCACCACCATGCCATCGCGCTTTGCCATTGTTCCTCCCCCTTTCCCGATGCCCATGAGCTTCGAGGGTCCACGGTGGCGGGCGCCACCGCGCACCCCCCAAAGCTCATGCGGCGTCATATCCGACGACGACGCGTCCCTGTTCGTTGGCCACCATATATTTGATCCGCCCCGGCCGCGACGCGATCGCCGGAAGGAGTCGTTCAATCCGGTCGATCCGTTCGCCGAAAGCGGCGTGTCCGAGAACGATCCGCATCGGCTCCTCCGCCGTCATGACGGAGTAACCGCGGATCGGATCATAGTTGACCTCCGCCAGGTCGAAGCGCTTCCCCGACAACGAGGTCTCAAAGCGCGACGCGATCGCCAGCATCGCCGCCACGCACTCCTGCCGCTGCCCGGCATCCAGCGCGGCGAGTCCGGTGAAGACCGGCAGCTCCCGCACCTCACCGACCTCCACCGGCTTAATCCGGTCTCCCGCTTCATCGACGTAGACGAGCGCACCCTCGTCCGCGACGATTGCTGCCGGCTCCTCCTCCTCCACGTAGATCCAGAGCGTGTCGGGGAGCATGCGGCGCACCGCGGTGGTGCACACCCAGGGATGCGCGCGCAGGCGCTCGTGCACATCGCCGACGGAGAGCATGAAGAGATTGTCCCCCTCGGCAACGCCGGAGAGCGCGGCGAGCGCCTCCGAACGCAAATGTCGCCACTCCCCCTCCACGACGATCCTCCGGACCGTAAACGAAGGCCCCAGGAAGACGAGGCGATAGAGCCCGGCGAGCGCCGCCACCCCCGCGAGCACCAACCCCACGGAGAGGAGCACGCGCTCGACCTGGCGCAGGCGTCGCCGCCACTGGCTCCGCCGCCGAACCTCCTGTCGTTTCAGAAAGACGCTCATCGTTTTCGTCTCGCGAAATAAATCATCTCACACGCTTACCTTGAGCTTCGCGCCTTCGAGCAACTCCTCGCAGAGATCCTCGAAGGAGAGGCCGACGTGCGCCGCGGCCTTCGGCACCAGCGAAAGCTCGGTCATCCCCGGGATCGTGTTGATCTCCAAAAAGACCGCTTCCCCCTCCTCCGTCACGATGAAGTCGGCTCGCGCCGTTCCGTCGCACTCGATCGCGCGGTAGAGGCAGACGCTCCACTCCTGCAGCTGCGCCGCGGTCTCCTCCGGAATCCGCGCCGGCACGATATACTCGGTCATCCCCTTCGTGTACTTCGACTGAAAATCGTAGAAGCCGCTCTTCGGCGCGATCTCCAGCACCGGCAGCGCCCGGCCGTTGAGCAGCCCCACCGTCACCTCGCGTCCGGCGACATAGCGTTCCACGATGATCTTCTCATCCGACTGCGCCGCCTGCCGAATCGCG
>CAYPII010000090.1:0-8510 GCA_964410765.1 uncultured Myxococcales bacterium
GACGGGATCCCGCAGGGGTACATCGCCCTCTTCGCGCACGCGGCGGCCGGCATCGACCCGCGCTCGATCGCTGCGGAAGGGGAGGAGAGCACGGAGGAGGGGATTCCCACCGATGACGGCGATGACGGCCGACGGGGCGGGGGCGGTGCAGCGCCGCAGGGCTCTCCGATGGGAGGCGGGGGCGCAAATGTTCCGGCACCGGGAGGACAGGCGTCCGCCAGCGGGGCGAGTCATTTCGCGGGTTTCACCGATGCCGATCCCGACGTCGAGATCCTGACACCATCGGAGCGGATGCTCCTCGACGATACGCCGGATTCATTTTTCGGGACGCCCTTCGCAATCGACCCCGTCGGCGCGCACCGCGTCGGCCTCCCCGGGGCCTCGGCCGCTCGGACGGCGCGCGGAGCACAGTCGCTCGCCCACTGATCAGGCCTGCTCGCGGAACTGCTCCTTGAAGCGACGGCGCATGCGGGTGAAGAGCGGGAAGAGCGAGCCATCGCGAAAATCGGGAAAGGCCCAGGGGAGTGCCGTCCACCCCTTGTTGTACCAGAGGAGCAGATCGGCGTAGACGTCTTCCGCCAGCGCGACCTTGTGGCCGCCGTGCTTGCCGCTTATGAGCACCACCTTCATCGCGTCGAGATAGCCCGGGTCGATGTTGACAACGCGTCCGCCGTTCTCAGAAAAGCGATCCTCCACGGCCATCGCGAAGGCCTTCCAGCCCCCCGCCTCCGACGCCGGCTGCAGGCGCTCGAAGGAGAGGAAGCAGCGCACGAGCCCCTCCCCCATCTCCTCGCGGTAGTAATCGGTGTGGTCGAATGGCTGCCACTCCCCGACGATGTCGGCGGCGCCGAAGCGCTCGGCGAAGGCGTCGCGGACCGCTCCCAGCAGATCGGGACGCGCGGTCAGGATCCCGGCGATCGCTTTGCACTGCATCGCTCCCTCCCCTCGCGCACGCGCGCGGCGGCGGCCGCGACGACATCCGGCGCGATGCCGAACTCGCGTGCGATCCGCGCCTCCATGCGCGCGAGCGCCGATTCCTGATCGTGTGCATCGCGTCGGCTGATCCGCATGACGCCATCGCGGAAATAGAGCTGGCCGGCGTCGGTCTGCCGAGAGATGCAGAGGTGTCGCATCATCGCCCAGAAGGGCAGCCGGCGGAAGGACTCCAGGAGACGACCGAGGCCGTTCGCATCGGGGCGCACGCGCGAGAGCTTCGCGAGCTTCAAAAAGTCGCGCACGACATCGGCATAACGCTCCGCATCGGCCATGCCCCTCCATAGCCCGAACGGCGCTGTGCGTCCACCGGCGCGTGTCGGCGGGGCGGTTGACCGAAGCGGGGCAAACCCTCTAGAGTGCCGTCATGTCCTCCACTGTCGCTCTCGTCGAAGCTCAGCGCTACGATATCGACGCGCTCGTGGCGGCGATGCGGCGCGCGATCGAATGCGCAGGATTCGATCTCCAGAGCTGCCGCGGCAGGCGGGTTTTGCTCAAACCCAACATGCTCGGCGCCTATCCGCCGGCGATGGGGGTCACCACCCACCCGGCCTTCGTCGAGGCCGCGGTGCATCTCTTTCAGCAGGCGGAGGCGACGGTGGGCATCGGCGACAGCCCAAACGTCGTCCTCCCCCCCGCCGACGTCTGGGAGACGACCGGCATGAACGCGGTCTGCCGGCGCACGGGCGCGGAGGCCCTCTCCTTCGAATCGGGCGGAAGCGTAGAACGCGAGGGGCTGCGCATCGCACGAGCGCCGCTGGATGCCGATCTGCTCGTCAACCTGCCCAAGCTCAAGACACATGCGCTTACCGTCCTGACCGCCGCGGTGAAGAACTGCTTCGGTTGTGTGGCCGGGATGCAGAAGGCGCGCCACCATCGCGAACACGCCGAACGCACAGACTTCGCAGAGCTGCTCGTGCGCATCGCCGATGTTGTCAATCCAGAGCTCACGCTCGTCGACGGCGTCGTCGCCATGGAGGGCGACGGCCCCTCGGGCGGGGAGCTCGTCGACCTGGGCGTCATCCTGGCGGGGACGGACGTGCACGCCGTGGATGCGGCGATCGCGCACCTCGTCGGCTGCCCGGAGGAGGGAGTGGACACGCTCGCCGCAGCAATCCGCCGAGGGGAGTGGCGGTCGAAGGCACTCGCCCTCGTCGGTGATCCGATCGAGGCGCTCGCGCCCAAGTCCTTTTCGCTTCCGGCGACGGTCGTGCGCGGGTCGCGGGACTGGTGGATCGCGCGGTTCGTCCTCGGCCGCATCTGGTCGGGGGTCTCCGCACAGCCGCGCGTCGCCCCCGCACGCTGCCGTCGCTGCGGCCTCTGCGCGCAGAGCTGTCCCGTGGACGTCATCAGCGGCGGCACGGGCGCGGAACCGGCGTACATCGACGAGGCCGGCTGCATCCAGTGCTTCTGCTGTCACGAGATATGTCCCCACCGAGCGATCGACCTGCAGCCCAGCTGGACGATTCGCCTCTGGCGTGCGCTGCTGCGGCGGCGGATGAAGGGAAGAGGAGGGAAGAAATGAGGAGACCGCTCGTCGGCGTCATCGGAACGGCGAATGCCTCGGAGCGCGAATACGAAACAGCGCTCGATGTCGGCCGCCGCATCGCCCAACAGGGGTGGACCCTCGTCTGCGGGGGCCTCTCCGGCGTGATGGAGGCGGCAGCGCGCGGGGCGCACGAGGCCGGGGGCGCCGTCGTGGGCATCCTGCCCACCGGATCGATCGACGACGCCAACCAGTTCGTCACGGTCCCGGTCGCGACGAACATGGGACACGCGCGCAACGCGATCATCGCACACACCGCCGAGATGCTCGTCGCCGTCGGCGGGGGGTTCGGCACCCTCTCGGAGATTGCCCTGGGGCGGAAACTCGGCAAACCGGTCTTCGCGATCGGAAGCTGGGAGATCGCAGAAGCCCGTTCTGTCAAAGATGCACAAGCGGCGATCGAGAGCTGTCAACGCTTTCTCGACGAACGGCTCCATCCCCCGCGCGTGCGTTGACTTCGCCGAAACGGATTGCTACGGAGGGGCCAGACGCCGCTCATGATTGCGCTCGCGCACAACTGGGACAGCTTCCTCTACCTCTTCCTCGTGGGGGGCGTCATCTTCGTGATCAGCATTATCCTCCCCATCCGTTCCGGCGACATCGTGCTCTCGCGCCGTGCTGATCGCCGCCTGGTGCTGGCGATCCTCTTCTGCGCAGCGATGTACCTCATCGTCTTTCTGCTCTGGCAGCTCGCAGCCATCGACTGGACGGGGGCGTGATGGATTCATCCGCGATCGTCGGCACGACACTCGACTACGTCATCATCGTTCTCTATTTCGTCGTCATCTTCGGCTTCGGCGCGATGTTCGCGCGCTTCACGCGGTCGACCAAGGATTTCTTCTTCGGCGGACAGCGCTTCTCCTGGTGGCTGATCTCCTTCTCCTGCATCGCCACGACGGTCGGCTCGTATAGCTTCATCAAGTATTCGGCGGCGGGCTTTCGCTACGGGATGGCCTCGTCGATGTCCTATCTCAACGACTGGATCGAGATGGGCTTCTTTCTGTTGATCTGGTTCCCGATCATCTACTTCGCGCGCGTCTCCTCCATCCCCGAATACTTCCAGCGCCGCTTCGACGGCAAGACGCGGACGATGGCGACGATCATCATCATGACGTACATGATCGGCTACATCGGCATCAACCTCTACACGATGGGCGTGGCGCTGGGCGCCCTGCTCGGCACGCCGGTCTTCCTCTCGGCGGTCGCGGTGGCGGTGGTGTGCGCGGTCTACGTCACCGCCGGCGGGCAGACCTCGGTCATCATGACCGACCTCTTGCAGGGGGTGCTGCTGCTCATCGCCGGCTTCGCGCTGCTCTTCCTGGGACTGCACTCCCTGGGCGGCCTCGACGCCGTGTGGAACCTCTTGCCCGAGGGGTGGCGCCTGCCGCTGGCCGACTTTAACGCACCGCCCAAGTTCAGCTTCGTCGGCGTCTTCTGGCAGGATGGGATCGCGAACAACATCGCGTTCTACTTCATGAACCAGGGGCTCATCCTTCGCTTTCTCTCGCTCAAGAGCACGCGCGAGGCGCCGAAGGCGCTGATCTTCATCCTGCTCGTCCTCATGCCGTTGGCGGCGATCGCGGTGGGCAACGCCGGATGGCTCGGGCGCGCGATGGTGGGCGCGGGGCTGCTGCCCGCCGACACCGACCCGAATCGGATCTTCGTCGTCGTCGCCGAAATACTCTGCACGCCGGGCGTCTTCGGCCTGATCATGGCCGCGCTCATCGCCGCCCTGATGTCGACGATCGATACGCTCATCAACGCGGTCTCGGTCGTCGCGGTCAACGACATCTACCGCCCCTACATCGCGAAGGGAAGGAGCGACCGGCACTACCTGGGCGCGGCGCGCGTCTTCTCGCTCGCCGCCGGCGCGATCGGCATCGTGCTCGTCCCCCTCTTCGCTTCGTTCAAGTCGATCTACGTCGCGCACGGCGCCTTCATCGCCACGGTGACGCCACCGATGGTCGTGGCGATCCTGCTGGGCGTCTTCTGGAAGCGCTTCACCACGCCCGCCGCCTTCTGGACGCTGCTCGGCGGCGCGATCGCGGTCGGGCTCTCCGTCGCCTTCCCGCAGCTCATCGCTCCACTCGCGCACGGCGTCGATCCCTCCGGCGGCTATAAGTACATGCGTGCGCTCTACGGGATCGTCGCCGCCGGGATCATCGGCATCGTCGTCACCGCGTTCACGAAGCCGAAGGCGATCGAGGAGCTGCAGGGGCTCGTCGCCGGGACGATCGCCGAGGCCCGGCGGCGCTACAAGGGGGCGGAACCGCGCGAATCGACGGGGAGGAAGGCGCTCGGCATCCTCGAACGCATCGAGGGCGCGCGGCTCCTCAAACTCTCGAAGCCCGAGATGGAGCGCATCGGCGCAGCGCCGGGCGATCTGCTCTACGTCGCCGACGCGCGTCGCTGGCTGGGTGGGCTGCGCTCGATCCACGCGACCGCCGCCGAACCCCACCTGGGCGATCGCAACACGATCCAGGTCACGCAGGACCTCATCGACGAGGGCGAGCTGCTCGTCCATCGTCCGCATCGCGTCGAACTGATCATGTGAAGGGAGCTCCCATGCAGAAGCGCATCGCTCTCATTGTCGTCCTCGCCATCGTTCTCGCATCACCGATCCTCAGCGCCAAGAAGCGCACGCTCCGGACGAAGGAATGCCCGAAGGGATCGATCGAATACGACGACGGCGACTCGTTCTCCTGCGCGGGGGAGCCGATCCGCGTACTCGGCATCGATACGCCGGAGATCACACACGCGGCCCACGGGATCCACCGTGATCAGCCCAAGGGGCGCGAGGCCGCCGCCTTCACGAAGGAGCGGCTTGCGAAGGCGAGGCGCGTCGTGATCGTGCGCGGCGGCCGCGACCCCTATGGGCGCACGCTCGCGCATGTGCTCGTCGATGGAAAGCTGCTGGGCGTTGAGCTGATCGCGGCGGGGCTGGCCTGGGAGAACGTCAGCCGCTATGGCGACAACGGCCTGCCGGCGTTCGCACTCGCGATCACCGAGGCATGGAAGGCCCTGCCGAAGAAACCCGCCTTTCAGGACCCGCACAACTGGAGAAGGAAACATCAAAAGCGATAGAACCCTTGTTGTCATCCCCGAGTGATTCAGTCGGCCTGCCGGCAGGCAGGTCGCCTACCCCATGCGGGAATGACAACCAACCTTCTACTTCGTGAGCTTCTGCAGCGCCTCCGCGTACTTCTCCGCGGTCTTGGTGACGATCTCCGCCGGGAGCTCCGGCGCAGGAGGCGTCTTGTTCCAGCCGGCCTCGACGAGGTAGTCGCGCACGAACTGCTTGTCGTAGGAGGGCTGGGCCCCGCCCGGCGCGTATTCGCTCGCCGGCCAGAAGCGCGAGGAGTCGGGGGTGAGCATCTCGTCGATGACGATCAGCTCGCCGTCCAAGAGGCCGAACTCGAACTTCGTGTCGGCGATGATGATCCCGCGTTCGCGGGCATAAGCGGCGCACTCCTCGTAGATGCGGATCGAGACGTCGCGCACCCGCTCGGCGAGTTCCTTCCCGATGAGGTCGACGGTCTTCGCAAACGAGATGTTCTCGTCGTGCTCACCGATCTCCGCCTTCGTCGAGGGCGTGTAGATCGTTTCCGGCAACTTGTCCGATTCGACGAGCCCTGCGGGGAGTTTGATGCCACACACCGACTGCTCGCGCTGATACTCCTTCCAGCCGGAGCCGGAGAGATATCCGCGCACGATCGCCTCCACCGGGAGCGGATCGGCCTTCTTCACGACCATCGCGCGGTCGCCGAGCGTCTCGACCCAGCCCTTGTCGGCAACGACGTCGGCGACGGTCTTCGTGCTCATGTGATTCGGCACGATCGAGCGCGTGCGATCGAACCAGAAGCGTGACATGTTGGCGAGCACCGCTCCCTTTCCGGGAATCGGCGTCGGCAGCACGACGTCGAAGGTCGAGATGCGGTCGGTGGCGATGAAGAGAAGCTCGTCGCCACAGTCGTAGATGTCGCGCACCTTGCCGCGCGCCTTGAGCGTCAGTCCCGGGATGTTCGTTTCGATCACGGCGTCCGTCATCGTCCCCTCCCTAGCTGCAGGTGATGGCACAGATCGTCGCCGACTCGGCCGTCGGCGGGCTGAAGGTACAGGTCACCTCGGTGCCCGAACAGATCGCGGTCATCTGACCAGCGCAGGACTCCAGCGGATCGGTCCGGACCGAATCCCCCGTCGCGCTCGTGCAGCTCCCAAACTGCGTGAAGTCGAGGTTCATCGTATTGTCATCGTTATAGCCCGCCGTGCCGGCAAAGGTCGTGCCGCCGCTCGTCGCGCAGGCGTTCATCGTCACCGTGCTCGTCTCCTGATCCAACGTCGCCGTCCCGCCGCCGGGGCAGTCACACTCCTGCCCCTCGTTGAAGCTCGCCGTGCAGGCCGCGACGATCTCGGTGATCGCCGTGCCGGCGAGCCGCGCCTCCTGCGCGGGGGTGAGCCCGCCCGTCTGACAGGTCGCCTGGCAGGCCGCGCCCTCCTCGGACCCCTCCGCGATTTCGCAGGTCAGGTTCGTTGCGGCGCAGACCATCTCGATGATGCCGCTGCAGCCGGTCGTGGCGAGCTCCGTAGCCTCCGCCGAGCTGCAGGTGCCGAAGGGGGCGAAGGTCGCCGTGACGGTCCCCTCCTCCTGGTCGAAGGTCGCCGTCCCCGAATAGGAGGAGCCATCGCTCGACGTGCATTCCGCGAAGGTCAGTTCGCCGCTCTGATCGTCCTGGGTCACACTCCCGCTCCCGCCGGGACAGGGATCGCAGAGCGTCACAGCGGCACGCGCCACCTGTGCACCCACATCGGGGATGCAGGCCTCGACGATCGTCCCGAACTGGTTGTAGGAATTCTGCGCGGCGGTGACCGCATCGGTTCCGCCCCCGCCCCCGCCACCGCAGGCGGCACAGGCGCAACACCCGACGAGGAGCAAGAGTTTCCGCATGGCGTCCTCCTTCGCGATCGGACCTACTGCCTTTCCCGCGCGCTGTCAACGCGGGCCCATCGCAAGAAGGCCCCGCCGTCCGGCAGGGCCTCTCGCGCACAATGCGTTACTCCGTTCAGGAGCAGTTGTACGTGCAGTCCTCGCCCGCTGCGGAAGGATTCCCCAGCGTGCAGGTCACCGTCGTCCCCGCGCAGGTCCCGGTGAGCGTCCCGCTGCAGGTCGTTTCCGTCACCTGGATCGCCTGCGTCGTCTCGACGTTCGTGCACTCGCCGAACGACGACATATCGATGGTGAACGAGGAGAAGGTCGCATCCGTCGCCATCGTGCCGTCGTAGGTGAGGTTGTCCGCCGAGATGCAGTTGTCGACATCCACCGCGAGCGTGTCGGTGTCGACCGCAATCGTTCCGCCACCCGTGCAGGTGCAGGTCAAGGTCTCCTTCTCGACGTCGATCGCCAGCTCGACCGTGGCATCGCGCTCGCAGGCGACCGGATCGAATTCCTCGCCCTCCGCGAGCATCTGGGCGGGGGCCTGTGCATTGTCAATGCAGCCCGAGAGTTCGCCCACGAAGGAAGTCGCAGAGGTCTCCGCCGCCTGCTCCGCCGCACTGCCACCACCGCCGCTGCTGCCGCCGCCGCCACAGGCGACGAGCGTAGCCAGCCCGAGGATCATCACAACACCCAGAATCTTTCGCATAGCATGCCTCCCCTCAAAAAATGTGTTCCTCGATGAACTGCCCCTATAAGCGATTTCCCCTCACGATTCAAGCCCCGAAGGGCGGTCCCCGTGGGTCGCCGTGACCGTCGTCGTGATCCCGCCGCGCACGCGAAAGCACCCGCAGACCTCCATCCAGCGCGGTTCAATCGCTTTTACCAGATCGCCGAGGATTTCGTTGGTCACCGCCTCGTGGTAGGCCCCCTCGTCGCGATAGCTCCAGAGATAGAGCTTGAGCGACTTGAGCTCCACACAGCGCTCCGCCGGGACGTAGCGGATGGCGATGTCGGCGAAGTCGGGCTGACCGGTCATCG
>CAYPII010000091.1:0-5820 GCA_964410765.1 uncultured Myxococcales bacterium
AGAAACAACTCACGACGGAGAAACAACTCACGACGGAGAAACAACTCACGACGGACCGTTCGCCCTGAGCCCGTCGAAGGGCGAACATGACGCGGTTATCTCGAATATTCCGGTCGAGCTGCTGCGCGAGGCCAAGCGCCTGGGTTTTTCGGACGTGCAGGTCGGCTCCGCGTCGAAGCGCACGGCCGACGCGGTCCGCGCCGAGCGCGTGGCGGCCGGCATCCGGCCGGCGATCAAGCAGATCGACACGCTCGCCGCCGAGTATCCCGCGCAGACGAACTACCTCTACCTGACCTACGGCGGGGACGAGGACGACGTCGCTCCCGAGACGGGACAGGCGGTGATGGTGCTGGGGAGCGGCGCCTACCGCATCGGGAGCTCGGTGGAGTTCGACTGGTGCTGTGTGAGCACCGTCAAGGCGCTGCGCGCGCTCGGCTTTCGCACGATCATGGTCAACTGCAACCCCGAGACGGTCTCCACCGACTTTGACGAGTGCGACAAGCTCTTCTTCGAGGAGCTCACCTTCGAGACGGTGCGCGAGATCTACGAGCGCGAGGGTGCGGCCGGCGTGGTATTGGCAGTGGGCGGACAGGCGGCGAACAATCTGGCGCTCAAGCTCGCCGACGCGGGCGTGCGCATCCTGGGGACGCCGGCCGGCTCCATCGACCGCGCCGAGGATCGCCACAAGTTCTCAATCCTGCTCGACGAGCTGGGCGTCAACCAGCCGCGCTGGAGCGAGCTCTCCACGATCGAGGAGGCGCACGCCTTCGCGAAAGAGGTCGGCTATCCGGTGCTCGTGCGCCCCTCCTACGTTCTCTCGGGTGCGGCGATGGCGGTGGCGATGAACGACGACGAGCTCGAGCGCATCCTGGGCAGGGCGGCCGATGTCTCGCGCGAGCACCCGGTGGTCATCTCGAAGTATATCCTGGGGGCGAAGGAGATCGAGTGCGACGGCGTGGCGCAGAAGGGGAAGCTCGTCGCCTACGTCATCTCCGAACACGTCGAGAACGCCGGCGTCCATTCGGGGGATGCGACGATCGTCGTACCGCCGCAGCGCACGTATCTCGAAACGATCCGGCAGATCAAAAAGATCGCCGGACGCATCACCGAGGCGCTCGGGATCAACGGACCCTTCAACATCCAGTTCCTGGCGAAGGACAACGACGTCTCGGTGATCGAATGCAACCTGCGTGCGTCGCGCAGCTTTCCCTTCGTCTCGAAGGTCTGCGGCGAGAACCTCATCGACGTCGCGACGAAGGTGATGGTCGACTGGCCGGTTCCGCCGATCACCCTCAAACCCTTCAACCTGGAGTACGTCGGGGTGAAGGCGCCGCAGTTTTCGTTCACGCGGCTGAAGGGAGCGGACCCGACGCTCTCGGTCGAGATGTCCTCGACCGGCGAGGTGGGGTGCCTGGGCGATGACTTCGAGGAGGCCTTCCTCAAGGCGATGATCGCGGTGGGCCTGAAGCTCCCGATCGGGACGGTGCTCCTCTCCACCGGGCCGCAGGAGAGCAAGGTCGACTTCCTCCCCTCGGCGCGCGCGATGGAGCGCATGGGGATGCGCCTGCTGGCCAGCGACGGGACGGCGCGCTTTTTGGCGGAGCAGGGCGTTGTCGCGGAGGCGGTTGCCTGGCCGCTCGACGGCGGGCCCGGCGCGGCCGACGCGCGCATCCGGTCGGGCGGGATCGATCTGGTCATCAACATTCCGAAGAACTACGGACACGAGGAGCTGACCAACGGCTATCACATCCGCCGCGCCGCCGCCGACTTCGGCGTCCCGCTCATCACGAACATCCAGCTGGCCAAGCGCCTGGTGGAATCACTCGATCGGACGTCGGTGGAGGGACTGCACTGCAAGCCGTGGAGCGCCTACCGCTTCTGAAACACCCTACCAGCCCATCTCCTTCTTGACGATCATCTCCAGCTCCGGCCCGCTCTGGACCGGGTCGAGGTCGATATGGTCGATGGGGAGGATGCGCTTGATGTGCCCCTTGGCCTCGGCGAGGGCTATCTCCTTCTCAGCGAGTTTGGTGAGGACATCAGCGACCTGCTGCCTGAGCTCCTGATCGGTCATGGGGCCTCCTGAGCGTTTATCGAGCATCTAGCTTAGCGCATTTTCGCCAAAAAGTCAGTTCTCCCGGGGACGTTCCTCCACCTGTAAGCTTATGATTATGAAGGGGAATAAGCAGCCATTATGGATTTGTGGCGAAGGTTGTTCGGTCTGTCGGACGTTGCAAAAAGCGAACACGCGTCGCCACAAACGCAAAGTCGCGGTTTATTCCTCTTGTGAATCAGTGGGTTATGCGCGGAGGAACGTCCCCAAGGTTGCTCTTGTGAATCCCCAAGGTTGCTGCAGCGGAGCGCATTTTCGCCAAAAAGTCAGGAGGTCGTTCGGGGCCGTTGCAGCGCGACGACCGCCTCGCCCACCAGGACGAGGGCGAGGACAAAGAGGGCCGCGGCGATGGTAGCGAGCACGTAGCTGGCGGAGGTGATGTTCGTATAGAAAATGACGCCGAGCGCCGAGAGGGTGATGGCAAACATCACGATCATCGGGATGCGCAGGAAGCCGGTCTTTTTGCCGCGGTGGCGCAACCAGAGTGTGACGGCGAGGAGGGCCAGCGCCGCGAGCAGCTGATTGGCGGAGCCGAAGATCGGCCAGATCGCCTTCCACTGTCCGGAGGTGGCCAGTGCCGCTGCCGCGGCGACCGTCGCGAGCGTTCCCACGAAGCGGTTGCAGATGAAGGAAGGTCGCTGTGTCTCCCGGGTCGGCGTGAAGAACTCCTGCCAGGCGAAGCGGCAGAGGCGCGTCGCGGTGTCGAGGGTCGTGAGCACGAAGGCCGAGACCGCGAGCGCGGCGAAGTTGGTGCCGTGCATCTTGCTGATTCCCAGCGCCTCGATCATCGCGCCGATGCCGTTGGAGAAGAGCGCCACCGGTCCCCCGTGCGGGAGCATGTGGGTGTAGTTGGCGGGACTCAGGATCATGACGCTGATGAGGGCAATCACCGCGAGCAGGCATTCCACCAGCATCGCGCCGTAGCCGATCGGGCGCGCACTGTATTCGTGCGCGAGCTGCTTTGCCGTCGTGCCGGAGGCGACGACCGAGTGAAAGCCCGAAATCGCGCCGCAGGCGACGGTGACGAAGAGGATCGGGAAGAGGGTGCCGAGCTTCGGCGCATCCCAGGTGATGAAGGCGGGGAATTCGAGCGCCGGACGCGCGACGAAGATGCCGACGATTCCGAGGATGAGCAGCGCATAGAGCAGGAATGAGTTCAGGTAGTCGCGCGGCTGCAGGAGGATCCAGACCGGCGTGACCGACGCGACGAAGATGTAGCCGACGAGGACGAGGATCCATTGATCGTTGGTGAGGGCGACCGGGAAGTGCCAGCCGAGCACCATGCAGATCGCGAGGATTCCGATCCCCACGAGCGACGACCACAGCAGCGGCAGCTTGAGGACATAGATCGCCAGGCCGAAGAAGACCGCGAGCAGGATGAGGAGCATCGAGGCGGTCGCCGCGGACGGCACGGCGACGAAGGTCTTCGCCACGACGACGAGGAAGACGGCGATGAGGAGCACCAGCGTCGCCCAGAGGAAGAAGAGGAAGAGGAGCTTGCCGAGGCGTCCCACGCGCCGGCCGATCACCTCGCCGATCGATTTTCCCTCGTGGTGGATCGAGGCGACCAGCGCCGAGAGGTCGTGCACCGCACCCAGGAAGATCCCGCCCAGGATGATCCAGAGGAGCACCGGTCCCCACCCGTAGGCCGCCGCGATGATCGGGCCGACGATCGGCGCCGCCCCCGCGATCGAGGCGAAGTGGTGGCCGAAGAGGATCGGCCCCTTCGCCGGGCAGTAGTCGACGTTGTCGCACTTCGTGACCGCGGGCGTCGGCCGCCGCGGTTCGATCCCCAGCTTTTGCGCGATGATCGGGCTGTAGTACTTATAGGCGAGGGCAAAGAGGATGATGCAGACGATCAGGATCACGACGATGTGCATAGCGTTCCCCCATGGCGCCGTCATCCTGAGTGAAACGAAGGATCTCCAGGACGGGGATTCTTCGCTGCGCTCAGAATGACAACCTCCTCGTTTCTACTTCCCCATCACTTTCACAATCACCCGTTTGCGGCGCTGGCCGTCGAACTCGGCGTAGTAGACCTGTTCCCACGGTCCCACATCCAGCTCCCCGTCGGTGATCGGGACGATCTGCTGATGGCCGATGGTCAGGTTCCACAGGTGCGCGTAACCGTTGTCCTCGCCCGTCTGGTGGTGCCGGTAGTCCCGGTTCATCGGTGCGATCTCTTTGAGCCACTCTTCGATGTCGTGAATCAGTCCGCTCTCGGCGTCGTTGATATAGACCGCGGCGGTGATGTGCATGGCGCTGACCAGGGCGAAGCCGTCGGTGACGCCGCTCTTCGCGACGATCGCCGCTACCTCATCGGTGATGTTGAGAAACTGGTGCCGCTTCTTCGTCTCAAACCACAGGTAATCGGTGAAGGTCTTCATGGGGCCCCCTGATCTGTGGTGTGGAAATGAGCACACGAACGGGGCGAAATGTAATCCGCTCCCCCGAACGCCCGCCGGCGGTCGCCGAAGGAGTCGCGGGGTCGAAAACTGTATCCGCTGCATATACAAATCAATGAATTCAGGTGGTTACATGATTCAACGAGGGAGGTTCTTGGCAGGATCCTTGCATATTTTATGTCCTCGTGGTCCGGGGGGGCACCGAAGAGGGGAGCTCAGTGATGAAGAGAATACTCGTCTGTATCGCCGTCCTGACGGCCGTTCTTTTCTGTGCATCGACGATCGATGCAAAGACCTTTCGCCTCAAGAAGGTCGAGCCGGCTGAACGTGCCGGCCCACCGAGCGTCTCGATAGAGGGACGGGAATTCCAGGAGCTCCAGGGGCCGAGGGTCGGGATGGGCAATCCTGCGGCGAGCTTCTGTATTGAACACTGCGGTGTTTTCGAGGTGAGGAAGGATGAGACGGGTGGAGAGGTTGGCTACTGCGTTTTCCCCTCGTACAGAAGAGAGTGCGAGGCCTGGCCATTCGTCGCTTTTTGGGAGCGGTGCATCGAGGATTGGGAGAGATGTTTGGACGATCCGGAGGAGCTGGGCGATTGCCGCAATTTCGGACGTTCGCTGCTTGAGCACATCAAGGATTGTGATCCCGACTTCGCTCGGCAGGGAGAAGGGATCGACGATGCGGATGCTCCCGGGACGCGGGACGATCCAGCGCAACAGGAATATGGCATCGATTACAGACGTGATCGCGGGATGTATGCCGATCCGCTCGTCGATCCCACGGTCGGGAGAACTGATGGCATGACAGAAGAGGAAGCGGAAGCAGCAGCGGAACGATGTAAGAAGGGTGGCTGGACCCCCTGCGATCCGAACGACGAGAATGACTGTTTCGACGATAGTCGTTGCCAGGAGGAGGTCGTTCCGGAAATTCCTGTGTCGACCTCGACGGATGAAGAGTCCGGCTCTTCGTTTCAGATCAGCGTTCGGAACGATGGAAAGGTCGTGGGGGAGGATATGGCAACGGGCGAGAAGTGCAGCGGCGACCTCTCCGACGATGGGATGAGTTTGGAGAATATGAAGTGTACCGACAAGGCGACGGAGCAGAAGTTCAATGATCATATCGAGAACAAGAAGGAGGAGGCCGAGGAAGGGCAAAATCAACAGGGCGGTGAGGGGCAGCAACAGGGGGAGCAGTCCGGCGGCCGTCTCGATCAGGGGGGAAACCAACAAGAAGGAGGCGAGCAGGCCGGAGGCGAGCAGGCCGGAGGCGAGCAGGCCGGAGGCGAGCAGGCCGGAGGCGAGC
>CAYPII010000091.1:5920-8365 GCA_964410765.1 uncultured Myxococcales bacterium
AAGCTGGAGGACAACAGGGCGAGACGCCCAGCGGCGGTGGCGCAGACGACGCCGTGGATGAGGATATCGCCCCTGAGGCAGATGAGGGGGCTGATGACGATGATGAAGGCGAAGCGGAGGACGATGAGGACGAGGGGCTCTGGGGCGGTGGGGGTGGCTGTGGGCGAGGTGGTTGCCCCACCTTCCTCAAGGGGAATATGGCCGCCTTCCTGAGTGACATGATGGATTCCATTCGCAACGGCAGGCCAATCACGTATGTGAGCGAATACTACGAAGTGCTGCCGCCATATGGGATCGATGATCGGGAGGCCAGGGGTGCCGTTCCCGATGCCGCGGCACGTCCCGATGTGCGCGGGGAGTCACCGGGCCTGCTGATGCGTCTGCGCATCCTGTTCGACGACCTGATGGGCGAAGGGGGTATGCGACAACAGCGAGTGAATCCCACGCCGTAGGATATTATTGCCAGAAGTTTTCTTCAACGAAACGGCCCTGTTCCATCAGGTGCCGCTTCGTGCCATCCGGCTGGATCAAGTCGATCGTAGGCGCAAAGAAGACTACCTCCATCGAGCCAAAGGTAATAAAAGCTGTCTGGGCGACCGATCTGTCCTCGGATATTCCGCCGCTCAGGAATGCGGAATCATCCAGCCCTATCCCGAATGATGTCACGATGTCGCTTTCCTCAGAGGCCATCAGCTTGCTGAAGAGCCCAGTCACCACGTAGAAATCCTGAGTTTGCATCGACAGGGCACCGAAAGCGCCTGTGTCTATATCGAACGTGATCCGTTGATCATAAAGACACATTCCCTCTATGCTGGCATCCGCGACGAGCGTTCCCTCCGCAGTATCTTTCGCCAGGGCAATCGAAAAGGAGGTGTCGCCCGCCTCGCTCGACACGATGCTCGTATGGAGATCCAGCAGAAGGTCGGTGCCGGCTGTGGTCGTGATGTGTGCCGTCAGTGCATCGCGGAATGCGGTGGAAAGCTTTGCATGCCGTGCCGCTGCACGGGCAGCACGGCCGTGATCAACGGGACATTCCTTGTCCAGCTGGTGTCGCAGGAGGTCGGGCAGAAAGGCAGCCCCCCGCGCCATCCATTCGTGGCGCGGAATCGTCGCTGCCATTTCGTATTCGTCACAGTCCAGAAAGCCGTCGCCATCCCCCACCTCTTGCTCGAAGCCCCAGATCGCGTCATATTCCTCGCGATCCAGTGCGCGGATGACGCGGGGATCGTACAGGTCCACAGCGGGTCGTTGGTCTATGGTCATCATCTCCTCCTCTTCCTCCTCCTTATCGGCTGGGGACGAAAAGTGTTTCTTCCTGGAGAATAAACCGTATTCGGCGGGATACATCCAGCGCTCTCCTCCCGTCGGGAGGAGGAATATTTTGCCAGGCGCTTGAATTTCTTCACCAAAAGCCCCATATGAGGAGGAACCTGAAAGGGGTGCGGCATGCGTCTGGACAGACTGACGGTCAAGGCCCAGGAGGCGATGCAGGAGGCACAGAACATCGCCGGGAAGTTCAACCAGCAGGAGATCACGCCCGAGCACCTGTTGCTCGCCATGTTGCAACAGGAGGAGGGAGTCGTCCCCGCCATCCTCAAGAAGATCGGCGTGGGCATCGCGCAGATGAGCGACGAGGTGATGGCGGCGGTGAAGACCCTGCCGCAGGTCTCGGGGACGGGCGCCGGCGGGCAGGTCTACATCTCGCAGTCCCTCAAGCGCGTCTTCGACGACGCCTTCAAGGTCGCCGAGTCCTTGAAGGACGAGTTCGTCTCCAGCGAACACATCCTCATCGCGATCGCCGAGGAGAAGAAGTGCAAGGCGGGCGAGATCCTGCGCGCGCACGGCGCGGCGAAGAAGGTGATCCTCGCGGTGCTCGCCGACATCCGCGGGCCGCACCGGGTGACCGATCAGGACCCGGAGGGGAAGTACCAGGCGCTGAAGAAATACGGCCGCGACCTCACCGATGCCGCGCGTCAGGGGAAGCTCGACCCGGTGATCGGGCGCGACGACGAGATCCGGCGCGTGATCCACGTCCTCTCACGCCGCACCAAGAACAACCCGGTGCTGATCGGCGAGCCGGGGGTGGGCAAGACCGCCATCGTCGAGGGGTTGGCACAACGTATCGTCGGCGGCGACGTTCCCGAGACGCTCAAGGACAAGAAGCTCGTCGCGCTCGACCTCGCCTCGCTCGTCGCGGGCGCGAAGTACCGCGGCGAATTCGAGGATCGCTTAAAGGCCGTCCTTAAAGAGATCGGGGCTTCCGGCGGCGAGATCATCCTCTTCATCGACGAGTTGCACACGCTCGTGGGCGCCGGCGGCGCCGAGGGGGCGATCGACGCCTCCAACATGCTCAAGCCCGCGCTCGCGCGCGGCGAGCTGCGCTGCATCGGCGCGACCACGCTCAACGAATACCGCAAGCACGTCGAGAAGGACGCGGCGCTCGAA